>JAZSHC010000020.1:0-69929 GCA_045533065.1 Acutalibacteraceae bacterium | reverse complement strand
GTACGAGAGGACCGGGATGGACGCACCGCTGGCGCACCAGTTATCATGCCAATGGTACAGCTGGGCAACTAAGTGCGGATTGGATAAACGCTGAAAGCATCTAAGCGTGAAGCCATCTCCAAGATAAGATATCCCATAGCATAAGCTAGTAAGACCCCTCAAGGACTATGAGGTTGATAGGTTGCAAGTGTAAGTGCAGTGATGCATTCAGCTAGGCAATACTAATAGGTCGAGGGCTTGACCATATGCTTGGTTCAATCAAATTACTACAATCCTCTCTTTGCTTCCTTTGTTTAGTTTTGAAGGTACATGAATCCACTCATTATGAGTGGATTTTTTCTTTTTCTTGCCTTTTTTTATATTATCTGTTAGAATAAAAAAGACACCATTAAGAATATGAGGGGTTACGTATGGAAGAAAATATTTATCGTTCCGCCAGAAAAAAGGCTGCAGAGAAAAATCCGCTTTTTAAAAATCTTGATAAAACCCAGGACATTGTTTATATAGACCGTTCGCGCCTTCTTAAAATTGAAAACGGTACAAAAGCACCTAATCCTGACGACATTGTTGCAATGGCTAAGTGCTATGATGCACCTGAGCTTTGCAACTATTATTGCTCAAACGAATGCCCCATCGGTTGTGAATCGGAAGCCTTTATTTTTGATGACCTTGACAAAATTTCGGTTCGACTGATGTCTGCTCTGCATTTTCTTGAAAACAGTAAGGATAAAATTTACGCTATTCTTGAGGACGGTGAAATTTCTGAAAGTGAACAGCAGGAATTTCGTCAGATTATTGCAACCCTCAACAAAATTTCATACAGCGCCGGCTCCCTTGAGCTCTGGGCAAAGAAGAACGGCCTTAGTGAGTGATTCAGATTTTTTTAGTGCGACTCAATTCAGTGTTTTTATTTTCGGCAATTACTAGGAGGATTGAAAAATGAAAACAACAAAATTAAAAGCGTTGTTACTTACAGTAGCAATTACTATGATAGCGTTTACCTTTTTAACTGTTCAGGTGAGCGCTGTTTCAGAAAGCGGTACTTGCGGTAAAAACATTAGCTATACTTATGACAGTGAAACATGCGAGGTCGTTATTGATGGCAAGGGCCCATTGACTTTTGATTATTGGGAAGGTTCTCCTTTTTATAAAAGTGACATTAAATCTGTAGTTATAAATGATGGTATTACTTCCATTGGCGATTTTGTTTTTATTGGTTGTGATAACCTTACAAAAATAGAAATTCCTTATAGTGTTACTTCTATAGGTGAAGCAGCATTTAATGGTTGTACAGACCTTAAAAATATAGATATTCCCGATTCTGTAATATCTATTGGAAATATGGCTTTCGAAGGTTGTACAGGACTTACAAACATAGTCATTCCTGATAGTGTATTATCAATTGGTGAGCAAGCTTTTATGTATTGTGATAGCCTTACAAGTGCCGAATTTTATGACAGTGTAACTGTTATTGGAAACCATGCTTTCAGTTATTGTGATAAACTTATAAATCTGAAGTTGTCTGAAAACTTAACAACAATTGGTTATGAGTCTTTTACGGGTTGTTATAGTTTAAAAAGCGTTACTATACCTGCAAGTGTTGTTAAAATTGGCGATGGGGCATTTGCTTATTGTAAAAACCTTAAAAGCATAATTGTGGATAAAAACAATATGGAGTTTGTGAACGATGAGAACGGAGTACTGTTCAATAAAGCTAAAACGAAGCTTATTCAGTATCCTGCGGGAAGCATAGCTACATATTATTCAATTCCTGATACGGTGTCTGATATAAGCTACCGTGCGTTTCAGGGAGCAAGTAACCTTGTTGCTTTAGCTATACCTGACAGCGTTAAGACCATAGGTAATTACAGTTTCTTTCATTGCTCTGAGCTTCAGGAAGTATATTATTCTGCCGATGAAGCGAAATGGAAAAAAGTGGAATTGAACGAGGAATTTAATGAATCCTTGACTTCTGCAAAAAAGTATTACAATCATGGCCCGGAACATATTTACAGTGTTGAGATAACAGAGCAAGCTACTTGTACAAATAATGGAACAAAAAAGTATAATTGTTTGTATGGTGATTCATATTATGAAACAGTGCCACCGACAGACCATAGTTATTCATCTTCATATACGGTTGACGAAGAACCTACTTGTATACAGGAAGGCTCTAAGAGTAAGCATTGTATAAATGATGGTTGCACTGCAAAAACAGATATAACTGAAATTGAAAAACTTCCACATAATAATGATAAGAATATTACAACCGAAGCTACTTTATCAGAGAACGGTAAGGTTGAAACCATCTGTTCTGTTTGCGGGAAGGTTTCAAAAACAGCAACAATTTATTACCCTAAGACATTTACACTTTCAACAACTGAATATACTTACAACAAACAGGTGAAAACACCTTCCGTAACAGTAAAGGATTCAGATGGTAAGACTATCAAGAAAGATAATTACACAGTATCCTATGAAAGCGGAAGAAAATACCCGGGCAGATACACCGTAAAGATTACCTTCAAGGGTAAATACAGCGGTGTGAAAAGACTTTACTTCACAATCAAGCCAAGAGTCACAAAGAGTATCACTGCAAAACAAACTACCTCATCAATTACCCTTTCATGGACAAAGGTAACAGGTGCAACAGGCTACAGAGTTTATAAGTATAACTCAAAAACAAAAAAGTATGACCATATTGCATCGGTAATAAAATGCACAAGCTATAATATTTCCAAGCTCAAAGCAGGAACAGCCTACAAGTTTAAGATAAGAGCTTACACAAAGGACGACGGTACAATCTGGGGCAGTTATTCGTCAGTGTTTGAAACTGCAACAAAGCCTGCAACACCCAAAATTACAAAGCTTACCACAACAAAGGGCAAGGCAGCACTTGTCTGGTCAAATGTAGCAGGTGAAAGCGGCTATCAGGTATACTATTCAATCAAGAAAGACAGCGGATACAAGAAGGTAGCATCCTACAAGACAAACGTTGTCAAGGGTTCAAAGAGTAAGCTTACAAGCGGCAAGAAGTATTACTTCAAGGTCAGAGCTTACAAGAAAACTTCAAGCGGTACAGTTTATTCATCATGGAGCTCAGTAAAGAGCATCAAAATCAAATAAAAAACCGGAAAAAAGCGTTGTGTCTGAGAACACAACGCTTTTTGTTTGCTTTGTGATATTCCCCATGAAAAGAGGATGGATATTACCTCTCATTGCCTTGTCAGGCGCAATTGCCAATCGGGAATTCAAAAATCGCTCTGCGATTTTTCTATAAGCTGCTGCCATTTTTCAACAATCCAGAGTCTTACTTCATATTTGTGTCTGTTTTCAACAATGTCCATGCTTTTTTCACCCAGCACATCGGAAAGCCTGGCCTCATTGTTACTTGCGGCAGGTAAGCACATGGGCGGAAACATAACGCACCACCAGTTCTGACCTGTTCCCTCACCGATTACAACCCGTACAGCCTTGTATTTTCCGGCGGGGAGGGTGATGCTTTCATATTGACGTGTGGGAAAATAACATTCGGTGAGTTCAACCTTAACGGGATATGTATATCCATTGCTTTTCACGGTGTTTTCAGCCGTTCTTTTAATAAGCGCAAGGTTGTCTGTCACTTTTTCTTCTGCAGCCTGTAAGCTATCGTTTTGCGAAAAAATATCTGCTCCCTTTTCAAGCACTGCATCCCGTACCTTTAATTTAAGTGCCTGTTCTTCTTTTGTGTCCCCGGAGGCAACAACATGAAGCCTTAAAAGATTATTCCGTATGTCCTGACAGTCATTGTTGAAGCTGACAGAGCTTATTATGCAGATTAAAACAGAAAGAAAAACGGATATTTCAATAATTTTAATTTTCATTTATTCCACCTCACGGATATTATTGGAATATTTTTCCCTGTTATTCATTTGTTGACACATTTCAGTGGAATACTTTATGCTGCTTCAGGTTAAAATAAAGGTAATATTATGGCGGAATTTGGCATACGAAATATATTGACAAAAAGACTTCCGGCAGATAATATGATTATAACGGCAAACTTAAGGAGTGACATTGATGAACATTTTTGAAACAGTATGCACAATAATAAGGCAGCAGCTTAATATAGACGAAGAGCTGATAATTGAGGAAACAACACATCTTGATGAGCTTAATGCAGACAGTCTGGATGCTGTTGAAATAATTATGGCCCTAGAAGATGAATACGGAATTGAAATTCCCGACGAGGAAGCCGAACAGGTAAGAAGTGTTGCAGATATTGTAAAAATCATATCCTCAATGGTTGAGTGACACATCACACAAAGGGATGCAAGAGAAAGGAAGTTAAAAGTGAAGTATAAATATATAATCTGGGATTGGAACGGTACACTGCTTGATGATTTGCAGATGAATTTTGACATTGAAAACATTCTTCTTTCAAGGCGTAATCTTAAAACAATGTGCAGTATTGATGAGTACCTTGAAAAATTCCGCTTTCCCATAATCGAGTTTTATAAAGACCTTGGCTTTGACCTTGAAAATGAAAGGTTTGAAGACATAGCAAGGGAGTACGCCCACCTTTATGACGAAATGTACCCTATGGCTGAAATTTTTGAGGGTGCCGAAAGAATATTGAGAAAAATAAAGGATGCAGGTATAAGACAGCTCATCATTTCACAAACGGAGCAGAGCTATCTCACCCGTCAGGTGACATATTTTGAATTGGAGCATCTCTTTACAGATATTCTGGGTAATTCTGATATTTATGCCCGAAGCAAGGTTGCCGTTGCTCAAAAATGGATGAGTGAAAACGGCGCCGATCCTTCGGAAATACTTTTTGTCGGCGACACCGTGCACGATAAAGAGGTAGCCGACAGCATAGGCTGTGACTGTGTTCTTATTGCAAAGGGACATAATCCGAAAGAAAGGCTGCTTTCAACAGGTGTGCCGGTGCTTTCCTTCATAACGGAAATTGAAAGCGTGGTGCTTTGATGAAAAGAGTGATAATTGCTCCCGATTCCTTCAAGGGTACACTTTCTTCCGTTGAGGTCTGTCGGATTGTTTCCGATGAGCTGCAGAAAAAATACAGTGAAATTGAAATCACACAGATTCCCGTTGCTGACGGTGGTGAGGGCACTGTTGAAGCCTTCCTTTATGCCCTTGGCGGAGAGAAGCTTTATTGCACTGTTAAAAGCCCGTTGGGCAGAGAAATTGATGCCTGCTACGGGATATTGCCTGACGGAACTGCTGTTATCGAAATGGCGCAGGCATCGGGCATATCAATTGAAAAGCACAACAATCCCCTCAAAGCTTCCACCTTTGGTACGGGACAGCTTATTTCAGCTGCTCTTGATAAAGGTGCGAAAAAAATCCTCATCGGTATAGGCGGCAGTGCCACCACCGACGGTGGTATCGGAGCCGTAGCAGCCCTCGGCGGCAGATTCCTGAATGAAAAGGGTGAAAGCACAGCGCTTTGCGGAAATGGGCTTTCGGATATACATAAAATCGACCTTTCAGACCTTGATAAAAGGCTTATTGGATGTGAAATCACAGTGCTTTGTGATGTTAAAAATCCCCTTTACGGCAAAAACGGTGCTGCCTTTGTTTATTCACCTCAGAAGGGCGCAGGCGAGGATGAGGTTATCCTTCTTGATGAAGGTCTCAAAAATCTTGCGTCGGTGGCTGAAAAGACCTTGGGACAGGATTTTTCACAAATTGAAGGTGCAGGCGCTGCAGGCGGACTTGGCTTCGGCCTTGTCGCATTTTTAAAAGCGAAGCTTCTGCCCGGTATTGAATGTGTACTTGAAACTGCAGGCTTCAGCGAAAAGGCGAAGAAAGCCGACCTTATTATTACGGGTGAAGGCAGAATGGATATGCAGAGCCTTATGGGTAAGGTTCCCTTCGGTGTTGCGAAGGCAAGGGGACAAAGCAGAGTAATTGCCGTTGTGGGCGTGAGTGATATTGATGAGTCTGAAGCCCGTGAAAAGGGTATTGACGCTATCATTGAAACTAATCCCAAACACCTGCCTTTCGATGAAATAAAAGACAAAGCAGGGGAAATGCTGAAAAGCGCCTGTGAAAAAATTCTGCTTTAAGGCAAGAAAATTCATAAATTTCTATTGATTTATTTGGTAATTTGTGGCTTAATATAAGGTGGTAAAATTCAGAATTGATTAAATGCAAAGGAGCAAGAAAAATGAGCAATATCAAAAGACTCAAATATTTTGTTGACGGCCGTTGGCTTGAATCAAAAACAGAAAAGTATATGCCTGTTTATAACCCCAGCACAGGCGAAGTAATTGCAGAAACTCCCTGCTGTACAGCTGAAGAGGTTGAATCAGCAATTGCATCTGCAAAGGCAGCCTTCCCCGCATGGTCAAACACACCTGTTATGAAAAGAGTTCAGGTGCTTTATAAATTCCGTGAGCTTCTTGTTGAACATATGGACGAACTCGCAGAGCTTTGCGCCCTTGAACACGGTAAGGTGCTTTCAGAAGCAAAGGGTGATATTCTCAAGGTTAAAGAGCCCGTTGAGCATGCACTCAGTGCTCCCTCACTTACAATGGGCGACGCAATGAGAGATACCTCAAACGGATATGATACAACACTTTATTATGAACCTGTTGGTGTTTTCGCAGGTATCGTACCCTTCAACTTCCCCGGTATGATTCCCATGGGCTGGATGGTGCCCTGCTGCATCGCATGCGGTAACACAATCGTTCTTAAGCTTGCTTCAATGACTCCCATGACAGCTATGAGACTTAATGAGCTTCTTATGGAAGCAGGCCTTCCCAAGGGTGTTGTTAACCTTGTTACCTGCTCAAGAGTTGAAGCAGACATTCTTCTCAAGCACGAAGATGTTAAGGGTATCACCTTCGTTGGTTCAACAAAGGTTGGTCTTCATGTTTATAAAGAAGCATCAGCAACAGGCAAGAGAGTTCAGGCTCTTTGCGAAGCTAAAAACCACGCACTTGTTCTTGAGGATGCAGCACTTGAAAGATCTGCAAGAGGTATCATCAACTCCTCCTTCGGTTGTGCAGGTGAACGTTGCATGGCTCTTCCCGTTGTTGTTGCACAGGAAAGCATTGCAGATAAGCTTGTTGCACTTCTTAAGCAGTACGCTTCAGAGCTCAAGCTCGGCCCCGCATACGAAAAGGAATCAACCCTCGGACCTGTTGTAACAGCAGAGCACAAGCAGAGTGTTATCAACTGGATCAACAAGGGTATTGAAGAAGGTGCAACTCTTGTTCTTGACGGCAGAGATGCTGTTGTTCCCGGTTATGAAAAGGGCTTCTATGTAGGTCCCACAATTCTTGATAATGTTACTGACGAAATGACAGTCGGTACTCAGGAAATCTTTGGCCCCGTTCTTTGCATCAAGAGAGTAAAGAACTTTGAAGAAGGTCTTGCTCTTATGAACCGCAATCCCTTTGCAAACGGCTCCGTTATCTTCACACAGAGCGGTTACTATGCAAGAGAATTTGCAAAGAGAACTGACGGCGGTATGGTAGGTGTTAACGTTGGTATTCCCGTACCCGTTGGCGTGTTCCCCTTCACAGGACACAAGCTTTCCTTCTTCGGTAATCTCCACTGTCTGGGTAAGGATGCATTCCGCTTCTTCACAGAAACAAAGGCTGTAACAACACGCTGGTTTGACGAAGAAGAAATGAAGGCAACAACCGTTGACACATGGGACGGTTCAGTAGGCGGAGGCATCTGATTGAATGCAGAATGCAAAGTGCAAAATGCAAAATTGCGCCCTGCAAGGCATTAAAGGGTAAAAAGTGCCCGCCAAATTTATAACTAAAAAACAAAGCGACAAGGATTTCCTTGTCGCTTTAATATTTACATGAAAAAAGGACGCCCGATGGGCGCCCCTACAAAGTAAATTCAGCGGGTAGATATTACCCTTCAACACTCATGCTCGGCGCAATTTTGCATTCTGCATTTTGCACTTTGCATTTTACAAAAGCTCTGCTCCGTGCTCCTTGCAATACTTAATTGTTTCTTCATCCCAATAAGAGGACTGCACTTCACCGATGTGGGCCTTTCTTAAAAAGAACAGGCACATTCTCGACTGACCGATACCGCCGCCGATGGTGTATGGAAGCTCACCGTTCAGAAGAGCCTTGTGGAAGGGCATTGATTTTCTGCCTTCGTTTCCGCTTTCCTTAAGCTGCTTTTCAAGGGTTTCCTCATCAACTCTTATACCCATTGAAGAAAGCTCAAGTGCAATGTCGAGAAGGGGATAGTAAACGATGATGTCACCGTTGAGTGTCCAGTCATCATAGTCGGGCGCTCTTCCGTCATGGGGCTCACCGTCCTTAAGCTTGCCGCCTATCTGCATAAGGAAAATTGCACCGTATTCCTTAACTGCAAGGTATTCACGTTCTTTTCTTGATTTATCCGGATACTTTTCTTCAAGCTCGCTTGAAGTGATAAAGGTGATTTTTTCCGGCAGAAGTGAACCGATGAAGTTATACTCTTTTGTTATGTAATACTCTGTATGTCTGAGGGCAGCGTAAATGAGCTTTACGGTCTTTTTGAGAGTTTTTTCTGTTCTGTCCTCTTTTTCAATGATTTTTTCCCAGTCCCACTGGTCAACGAAAATTGAATGAATATTGTCTGTATCCTCGTCACGGCGGATAGCGTTCATGTCGGTGTAAAGACCTTCACCGCTATTAAAGCCGTACATTTTAAGGGCATATCTTTTCCACTTTGCAAGGGAGTGGACAATTTCAAAATTTTTGCCGCTGAAAACATCAAAGCTTACAGGTCTCTCCTTACCGCTGAGGTTATCGTTAAGACCGCTTTCAGTGTCAACAAAAAGGGGTGCGGAAACTCTTGTGAGGTTCAGCTCAATTGCAAGGTCTCTTTCAAAAAAGTCCTTAACCTTTTTGATAGCAATTTCCGTTTCTCTTAAATTAAGATGAGGTACATAATTTTCAGGTATATAATGTGCCATAAATTTTCCTCCTTAAAAGGAATAACATAAAATTTATTATATCAATTTGAGGTTTGTCTGTCAATATTTCCTTTTTACTTACTTTCTTCTGCTTCCTTCTTTTCTTCTCTTATCTCACCTTTTTTGAGCTTGATAAAATGTCTGATAAGGTAAATTATTGCACCGATGGGAATGCAGATAATAACAATTTTGATAATAAGGTGAATGGGGATATAATCATAGATTCCGTCGCCTAAAATAGTAAAGAGAATAACTCGCGGCATAATTCCCACAACGGAGGCAATGAAATACCTTGGGAAGCGGCATTTTGAAGCGCCCCAGAAAAGGCTTACAAAGTCAATGGGAAAAACGGGCAGGGCACGGATGCCGAGGAGTGTGGGAAAGTTTTCATTAAGCTTCATATCAAGAATTTTTTTGCCGCCCTTGGTTTTGGCAAGCTGCTTGTTAACATAATCACCGCCAAGGAAAAGCCCCAGATAATAAGTTACTGTAACCTCGAGAATGATACCCACAAGGCTGATAAGGCATGCAACGGGAGTATCAAAGGCCATGCCGATTGAAATATAGATAAGCGAAGCGGGTATAATAAAAAGAACACTCTTGACAAGATATACTCCCCAGATTGTGCCGATGGCAACAATCATGTTTGCGCTGGAATCAACAATGGCTCTGATATCGATGTTTTTGAGCTTTTCATAATTTATAACCGCAAGAACAAAAATTGTCATCGCTACGGCAACGCGTAAAAGAGCAAGAAGAGTTGCTTTGGTTTTATAATTCATGGTATACCTCTCGAAATTTATAAAGACAATTGTTATATTATATACATTTTTTGCTCCTATTACAAGTAAAAACAGGGATAAAATAAAAAAATATCTGTGTTACGTAATAAAATGTTTTAATATAAAACACTATTTAACTATGGACTTTTATTTATGAATATGTTATATTATATTGACATAATTTTGAGCAGAGTTTTTTATTCAAAGAGGTGTAACTATGACAATTAAAGAAAAAGCTGAAAGAGCCGCTGTTGGCGCAACTCTGGACGGACTTCTGAAATATGTTGATAAAAACCCCAAGGAAAACCTTACAAGACTCCTTGATATTGCCGAAAAGCTTCTTGGCGGAACCTTCCCCAAAAAGTATCTTGATGCCACAAGAGAAGCTATCAAGGACGGCGACAATGTATATTATCAGCTTGCAATGAATGTGCTTAATGACCTTAACAGGGATATGCTCAAAAAAATGCTTCTTGCAATGGGTCTTGGTGCAGGCGTTAAGGGTACAAAGGCTGTAAGAGAAAACAGAGAAATCTATAAGTGTAACATTCCCTTCCTGCTTCTTATGGACCCCACAAGTGCTTGTAACATGAAATGTAAGGGCTGCTGGGCTGCTGAATACGGACACAAGAACAATCTCACCTTTGAAGAGATGTCCTCTGTTGTGTCTCAGGGCAGAGAGCTCGGTACACATCTTTATATGTTCACCGGTGGTGAGCCTCTTATCAGAAAAGACGATATTATAAAGCTCTGCGAAACTTATCCTGACTGTGCTTTCCTTGCTTATACAAACGGCACACTCATTGACGAAAAGTTCTGTGACGATATGGTGAGAGTAGGTAACTTTGCCGTTGCAATTTCTGTTGAAGGCGAAGAAAAGGTAAGTGACGAGCGTCGCGGTGAGGGCCACTATCAGAAAGCAATTGAAGCAATGAAGCTTCTTAAAAAGAAGGGCTGCCTTTTCGGCATTTCCGTTTGCTACACAAGAGACAACATTTACAGTGTTACAAGTGACGAATTCCTTGATAACATGGTTGACCTGGGTGTAAAGTTCGGCCTTTACTTCAATTATATGCCCGTGGGTCACGATGCTGCTCCCGAGCTCATCACTACTCCCGAGCAAAGAGAATATATCTATTACCGTATGAAGGAGCTCAGAAATTCCAAAACAGGTAAGCCATTGTTCTTTATGGACTTCCAGAGCGACGGTGAGTATGTCGGCGGTTGCATTGCCGGCGGAAGAAACTACTTCCACATCAACTCAGCAGGCGATATGGAGCCTAGTGTTTTCATTCACTTCTCAGATACAAATATCAGAACTCACACTCTTCTTTAAGGTCTCTGAAATCCCTTGATTATGGCTTTCAGACATGACCAGCCCTTTAACGATAACCACTTAAGGCCCTGCCCCATGCTTGAAAATCCCGAAAAGCTCAGGGATATCTGCTCAAGAACAGGTGTTAAATCTACTAACCTCATCCGTGAGGAAACTGCAGAAATGCTTTGCAGTAAATGTGACAAATTCGCAAAGGAATGGGCACCCAAGGCAGAGGAAATCTGGAAAATCAACAAGCACCCCAATCCCAAAACACAGTATTACAGAGATACTCCCGAGGGAAAGGCTGAATTCGGTACAGAATAATAATATAAAAGAGCAGTCACGAACTGCTCTTTTTTCATTTTAATATTGACCTGCAAAAGGATGTTTGATATAATAACCTACATCAAAAAACAAAGGGAGTGAAACATGATGAAAAAGAATGTCAAGCTTATTACTGCCCTTGCCGTAACGGCTTTTATCGGAACTTCTGTTGCTGCATTGGCATGCTATATAGGATTGGAAAAACAGAGCGTATCATTACCTCCGAACTTTACCGTAACTGCTCACACCGGCTGCGAAGATACAGAGGATAACTCTCTTGAGGCCATAAAAAAAGGCTTTGAATGCGGTGCCCATATTGTTGAGTTTGACCTTAATTTCACCGCCGACGGTCTGCCTGTTCTTGCCCACGATGAGCCCGGGGAAAATTCGGTAACACTTGGAGAGGCTTTCGGACTCATTGCAGAGTATGAAAATTTAGCGGTCAATGTTGACTGCAAAAAAACGGACAACCTTAAAGCTGTTGTTCAGCTCAGTGAAAAGTACGGTATCCGTGACAGAATCTTCTATACAGGCATTGAAGAAAAGGATGTTGAGGCCGTAAAAAATCAGACTCCCGACGTGGCATATTATCTGAATGTTCCTAAGCAGGAAATCAGAAGTAATGATATAGAATCTCTGACCGCTCTTGCCGAAAAGGTTGAATCTCTCGGTGCGGTTGGTATTAACATGAAGTACACAAAGTGTTCGAAGGAGCTTGTTGATGTGTTCCATTCAAAAGGATTGAGTGTTTCAGTATGGACTGTTAATGACAGGGTCTCTATGCTCCGTACATTGCCTATGGGTGCCGACAATATTACAACAAGATATCCTTCAGCACTGAAAGAAATTATAGAAAAGAAAACAAACAAATAACCCCCGAAGGAGTGCAGATACAATGGAAAAAATCAAAATGGGTAAAATCGTCGAAATGGACGGCGACGAAATGACAAGAATCATCTGGAAGATGATTAAGGATGAGCTTCTTTCACCTTATGTTGAGCTTAATACAGAATATTATGACCTTGGCCTTCCTCACCGTGACGAAACAAATGATCAGGTGAGCATTGATGCTGCTGAAGCTACCAAAAAATACCGTGTTGCCGTTAAATGTGCAACAATCACACCCAATGCTCAGCGTGTTGAGGAATACGGCCTTAAGGAAATGTGGAAAAGCCCCAACGGCACAATCCGTGCAATTCTTGACGGTACCGTTTTCAGAACTCCCGTGCTTGTAAGCGGAATCAAGCCCACCGTAAGAACATGGAAGGAGCCTATTACAATTGCCCGTCACGCCTACGGCGATGTTTATAAGGCAACGGAATTCCGTCCCACAAAGCCCGGAAAGGCAGAGCTTGTTTTCACATCCTGTGACGGAGAAGAGGAAAGAGCCACAATTTACGATTTTGAATGCGGCGGCGTTCTTCAGGGAATGTATAATAAGGATACATCAATCCGCTCCTTTGCACACTCCTGTTTTCAGTATGCAATTGACACAAAGCAGGATCTGTGGTTCTCAACAAAGGATACAATATCTAAAAAATACGACCAGACCTTCAAGCTTATTTTTCAGGAAATCTATGATGAAAATTACAAGGAAAAGTTTGAAGAGCTCGGTATTGAATATTTCTATACCCTCATTGACGATGCAGTTGCAAGAGTAATACGCTCAAAGGGCGGCTACATCTGGGCTTGCAAGAACTATGACGGCGACGTTATGAGCGATATGGTATCAACAGCCTTCGGCTCCCTTGCAATGATGACAAGTGTTCTTGTGTCACCCGACGGAAATTTTGAATATGAAGCAGCCCACGGAACGGTTACCCGTCATTATTACCGTTATCTTGAAGGCGAAAAGACCTCAACCAACCCCATTGCAACAATTTTTGCATGGACAGGCGCTCTTCGTAAGCGCGGTGAAATTGACGGAAATGATGCACTTGTTGACTTTGCAAACAAGCTTGAAAAGGCTTCACTTGACACCATTGAAAGCGGTAAAATGACCAAGGACCTTGTGGGCCTCTGGGAAGGCAGTGAGGCTGTTGCTCTCACAACGGAGGAATTTATTCTTGCTGTTAAGGCAGAGCTTGAAAAAGCACTTTAATTGAATAATATATACTTAAGGGTCTGTTGCTCAGTGCAACAGACCCTTAAATTATACATGTGAAAATTTAACCGTATCAGCTGACATTCGGCAGATGTATTTTTTGTTCTTTTCAATTTTTCCTTCAAGGATTTCTTCCGAAAGCTTATCTTCGATTCTGCTTTGTATAACACGTCTGAGGGGTCTTGCACCGTAAACAGGGTCAAAGCCTGCATCGGAAACGGCTGAAACAACGCTGTCGTCAAAGTCCATATCAATTTCAAGTGCGGACAGCCTCTTTTTCAGGTTGTTCAGCATACGGAATGCAATTTCCTTTATTTCTTCTTTTTGCAGCTGAGCGAAAACTATAATTTCATCAATTCTGTTCAGAAACTCAGGGCGGAAAGCCTTTTTCAGCTCAGACATAACAGCATCATGTATTTTTTTGTCGGTCAGTGAAGCGGTATCGTTCCCGAAGCCGATAGCTTTTCCTTCACCTGCAATGGTTTTTGCACCAAGGTTTGAAGTCATGATAACAACCGTATTTCTGAAATCGACCTTTCTGCCTGTTGAGTCTGTGAGAATTCCGTCATCCAGAATCTGCAAAAGCATATTGAAAACATCGGGATGAGCCTTTTCAATTTCGTCAAACAGCACCACACTGTAAGGCTTGCGGCGGATTTTTTCCGTAAGCTGACCGCCCTGCTCATAGCCCACATAGCCCGGAGGCGAGCCTACAAGACGTGAGGCGTTGTGCTTTTCCATAAATTCACTCATGTCAAAACGGATAACTGCATTTTCATCACCGAACATGGCACTGCCCAAGGCCTTGCAAAGCTCTGTTTTGCCAACACCGGTGGGGCCGAGAAAAATGAAAGAGCCCATTGGTCTGTTCGGGTCCTTAAGTCCGCTTCTGCCACGCCTTATGGCTTTTGCAACGGCAGTTACAGCCTTGTGCTGGCCTACTATTCTTTCATGAAGAATAGTCTCCATTTTAAGAAGGCGCTGACCTTCCTCTTTTGTAATTTCCGTTACGGGAATACCTGTCCAGCCTGAAACGATTTCAGCAATTTCAATTGCCGTCACCTCGCTTTTTTTAATGCTGTTTTCTTCCTTCCATTCGCTGCGTGCAACAGTTATGCGGCTCATGAAATCCTTCTCTTTATCTCTGAGACTTGCCGCCGCTTCAAAGTCCTGAGCATTGACTGCTGCAGCTTTTTCTTCCGTAATATCCTTAAGCTGCAATTCAAGGTCTTTGATTTCCTGCGGCACGGTGAAAGAGCCGAGGCGTACCTTTGATGCTGCTTCGTCAATCAGGTCGATTGCCTTGTCGGGAAGAAATCTGTCACTGATATAGCGCTGCGAAAGCTTAACTGCCGCCTCAATTGCTTCATCGGTAATTTTCACCTTGTGATGAGCCTCATACCTGTCCCTGAGACCCTTGAGAATCTGAACAGCCTCCTCAGGTGAAGGCTCGCCCACCTTAACGGGCTGAAAGCGGCGTTCAAGAGCTGAGTCCTTTTCAATGTATTTGCGGTATTCTTCAAGAGTTGTTGCGCCTATGAGCTGCAGCTCACTTCTTGCAAGGGATGGCTTCAGAATATTTGCCGCATCAACAGCGCCCTCTGCAGAGCCTGTACCGATAAGATTATGAACCTCATCAATGAAAAGTATTACATCCTTGTTTTTTATAACCTCTTCAATACATGCTTTGATTCTTTCTTCAAAGTCGCCACGGTATTTTGTACCCGCTACCATACCTGTAAGGTCCAGACAAACAACTCTTTTATTTTTAAGCAGCTCGGGCACCTCATTTTTTACAATTTTCAGTGCAAGGCCTTCTGCAATTGCAGTTTTACCTACACCGGGCTCACCGATGAGACAAGGGTTATTCTTGGTGCGGCGTGAAAGAATCTGTATAACCCTTTCAATTTCCTTCTCTCTGCCTATTACGGGGTCTGTACCGTTGGCGGCAGCCTTGGCTGTAAGGTCCTGTCCGTATTTATCAAGGGACGGTGTGTTGCTTTTACCCTTTGCCGTCTTACGTGTGCTTTGTGAGTGTCCGAAGGGTGAGGAGCTTTTTTCATTGCCTTTTTTCATCTCATCAAGTATAACCGAGACGGAAATTCCCATGTCTGAAAGAAGGGCGCAGGCACAGCAGTCCTCTTCACTGAGCATAGCTTTTAAAATATGCTCAGTGCCCACGTAGCCTGCATTTTCGTTTTTTGCAAGGGAAATCGAAAGCTCAATAATGTGCTTTGAACGGGGAGTGAAGTCATCGGGGGTAAGAACCGTCGGGATACCTGCACCGATATTCTGTCTGATGCTTTCCTCAACGGATTGAAAGGTTACTCCTTTTTTTAAAAGAAGGGAAGTTGCGATACCGTTATCCTCTCTCACAATGCCTGCAAGAAGATGCTCACTTCCGATATAGGTGTGGCCCAGATTTTCAGCTGTTTCCACGGCTGAATTAAGGGCTCTGTTTGCTTTTTCCGTAAAGCCTGTGAATTTATACATAGTTTACCTCCTGAATTTAAAAATAAAGGGGATGTTGAATTTATCAACATCCCCCGATATTAACCAAGTTCGGCTCTGACCTTTTCTGCTCTGAGAATATCCCTCTCATTCTGAGAAAGATTTTTCCCTTCGCTTACATTTATAGTTGCCGGCTGAAGCTCAATGAACATTGATGTCAGTTTTTCCAAAGGCACATCAATGATACCCTCTGCAGCACCCATGCGTACAAAGGAAATCAGATTTGTAAGCTCATTTGATGTCAGTTTGTATGCAGAGCGAAGTATACCCCATGAACGGTATATTTTATCAATATAGTCCACATCCTTCACAAGTGAGGAGCGTGCCTGTTTTTCCTGTGACACAATCTGCATGGCAATTGATGTAAGGTTCTGCAAAGCAGCTTTTTCACTGATTCCGAGGGTTACCTGATTACTGAGCTGGAAAATATCGCCTGAGATGTCGCTTCCCTCACCGTAAGAGCCTCTGAGTGTAAGTCCAAGCTTTGCAACGGTGGTGGAAAGGCGGCGCATGGCACCTTTTTTATTAAGTGCGGGAAGATGAAGCATAACAGATGCTCTCATACCCGTGCCGAGATTGGTGGGGCACTGAGTAAGATAGCCTATACGCTCATCAAAGGCGTAATTAAGCTTGTTTTCAATTACGCTGTCAATTTCATCTGCCTGTGAAAAGGCTTCTTCAAGGGCGAGGCCGGGGAGAATTACCTGAATTCTGATATGGTCCTCCTCGCAAAGCATAATGCTGACATCCTCCTGCTCGGATAAAAGCAAAGCTCTGCCGGTGCCTTCATAGGCAAATTCGGGGCTGATAAGATGCTTTTCTGCAAGTGACACTGCTTGTGTAGGGGAGAGCTCAGACATATCAATAAAAGAGAGAGCTTTTGAGTCATAATCGGAAAGACTATCCCTAACAAGAAGGGAAATTTCCTGTTTTTCCTTGGTGCTGAGTCTTACGGGGAAGGGATAATCCTCAAGGTTTCTTGCAAGGCGCACTCTGGTGCTTAAAACAACATCGCCTTCGTTTCCTTTGTTTTTGTACCAGTTCATATCAGTTCTCTCCTTTCATTTTTTTAATTTCGTCTCTTAAAACGGCTGCTTGTTCAAAATTCTGTTCTTCAATTGCTTTTTGCATATCCTTCTGAAGCTCCGCAATTTTTTCTTCAGGTGTTTTTTCTTTTAGAATTGCCTTTTCTTTTGTGAGCTTCGGTGTTTTACCGGCATGCTTTGCTTTACCGTGGATTCTTTGAATTGAGGGCTGAAGCTTATTGAAAAACTTTTCATAGCAGTCAGCACAGCCAACGGAGCCGCTTTTGATAATATCGTCAAAGCAGCAGCCGCATTTTTCGCAGCGGTCAAGTCTGCTGCCTTCAATAGCAAAGGCACTGTCACCGAAAATGTGGGAAAATATATCGGGCATATTCAGTGAAAAATCGTCAAAAAAGCTTCCCATACCGAGATTCTGTGCACAGGAAGAGCAAAGGTGACTTTCCGTTGCTTCACCGTTAAGCACACGCTTGATGTGTGTTGTGGCTTCATTTTTCTTACAGTTCTGACATAACATAATAATTACCTCCTTGATTACATTCGCTAGCTTACCTGAATATTTTAATCCTGCATAACAGTTAAAAGCATTTGTTTAAAGACCGTTGCCCTTATTGCATTTTTTATTTCCGTTGGAAGGATTTTGAAATTCGTATCACTGCAGGCGGCTAAAATAAGTGCCGCATCTCTTTCTGATATGATTTTATGATAAACAAAATTTATAAGATGGTTTTTTACAGTTGTTTCATCAATGGTGCTGCCTACGGATTTTACAACCTGCATAAGAAGGGTATCCTTGTCATAGCTTATCCGTGTTATTCTTATGCATCCGCCACCGCCGCGTCTGCTTTCAACAATAAAGCCTCTTTCAGGGGTGAAGCGTGACGAAAGCACATAGTTTATCTGGCTGGGGACGCATCCCAAATCCTGTGCAAGTATGTTACGCTGAATTTCTATTTCGCTTTTATCCTCAAGCATTTCGCTGATCATCTGGGCAATTGCATTTGAAAGATTCATTTGTTCACATCCTTTAAATGTCAAATTTGACTTTGACTTTCTTTGACCTTAATTTTATTATAGTCGGATTTTTGTTTTGTTCAAAGGTCAAAAAAGGTCAAAAAGCAACTTGCGCATCATGAAATTTCAATTTGGCTTCAATTTTCTTCGTTTTTCGCTTGTTTTTGCGTTTTTTCACAAAACATATTTTCATTTTTATAAGCCGAAAAACGGTTTTCGTGCATAGTTGTTTTTGACCTTTCATCAAAAATCAGAGATGAACTCTGACCTTCAGCATCAGACAAAAACAGGTCAAAGGAATCAGCGTTTCTTTTAGTCATATACATCACCATGATTATTTTACTCTTTTTTGAAAATCAATATTCAGAATCTGTAACACAAAGAAGGCTTTTCCGTATAATGGTGATGTAAGGCGAAGACAAGGTCAGAAAAAGACGGTGTCTTCACTTCGGAAAGGGGGTCAAACACAAATGGCATGTAACAACGGTCTCTTCGGCGGCAGCGCTTGCTCATGGATTGTAATCCTTCTTATTCTCTCAATGTGCTGCGGTAATGACGGCGGTATCTTTGGCGGTAACGGTTGCAACAATAACTGCGGTTGCAATAACTGCGGTTGCGGCTGCAATGATAACTGCGGTTGCTGAATGTAAAAAAGAAAAGGGGCAAAGCGATTGCTTTGCCCTTTTCAGCTTAAAAAATAACCGCTGTACGTTTGTACAGCGGTATGCTTTTTATTCAGTTACTGTTGTGGGAACTGTTGTGGGAACTGTTGTTGTTTCGTAATATTCGCTTTCAAACTCCTCAAAGTTTTCATATACACCAAGGAATTTCTGAATAAGACGGCCGAGTGTTTCAAAAGCTGACATGATAACTCTTATAACTCTGGGATAACCGTCATCTTTTTCTTCCCATACAGCGTAAAGAGTAACAACACCGTCAACATAGATTTCGTCGCCTGCATAGTAGTATTCACCTGTTTCACCGTGTCTCCAGCAAACGAACTTATAGTCAACTGAAATGGGGCTGTCTGTTGTAACCTTTGTCATCACGGGCTCTTTGAAGGTGATGGTAGGCATAGGCTTATACATAATGCTTACGGGAGTGATCGGCTCCATTTCGTAATGTACGCCGTACATCATCTGCTCGTCGATTGCGCCTTCTTCCTCAGTTACACCGAGATAATCTTCAACAAGGTCACCGATGATGTTGTCACCTGCAGCAAAAGCCGTTGTTGAAACAAGGGAGAAAATGCAAAGAACAGAAAGTAAAATTGCTAAAACTTTTTTCATAGTATGTACCTCCTTTTATAGATAATATGATTATATATCATCACTTGCACATTTTATTTCTAAATGAGAATTAAAGTAAAATTTATAGGGCTTTATATGAACATAGAAGAAAACAAATTGAAAAAATATATTTACTTTTTTTCAAAAAAAACTATACTATAAGGTGACGGTAAGCAACCTGAGTTAACTAATATTAAAAGTAAAGTTGAAGATACTATGAAAATTCTTTTTGTTTGTACGGGCAATACCTGTCGCAGTCCCATGGCTGAAGGAATAATGAAGGCTATTGCTGAAAAAAGAAAACTTGATATAACTGCGGAAAGTGCAGGGATTTCTGCTTTTTCCGGTGATGAGGTTACACAGAATGCCATAAAGGCGGCAAAGCTTTTCGGCGCAGATATATCGTCTCACAGGGCAAGAAGGCTCAACAGCTATATGCTTGATGAGGCTGACCTTGTTGTGTGTATGACACAAGGACATAAAAACGCCCTTGCGCCTTATGTGACAGAAGAAAAGCTTTATGTTTTCGGTAATATCCCTGACCCCTTCGGCGGTGATGAAAACGTATATATACATTGCGCGGAAAAAATAAGCACCGAAGCTGAAAAGCTTATTGAAAAACTTTTTACTGTCACAATTCAGCCTATGACAGAATCTGATGCCAAAGAAATTGCAGAAATTGAAAGCGCCTGTTTTTCACAGCCCTGGAGTGAAGCCGGAATCAGAGACGAGCTCACTAACGAAGGTGCAAGATTTTTCACTGCAAAAATCTGTGACAGGGTTGAGGGCTACATTGGCATGCACATTGTTCTTGATGAGTGCTACATTGCAAATGTTGCTGTGCATCCTGATATGAGGCGTCACGGTATTGGTGAAAAGCTTCTGTCCTGTGCCGAAGATGTGGCAGAAAAGGAAGGCTGTGCTTTTATTTCCCTTGAAGTCAGGGTAAGCAATGCTGCCGCAATCGGACTTTATGAAAAAAGAGGTTTTCAGAAAATGGGGGAAAGAAAGAATTTCTATTCTGCCCCTGTGGAAAATGCCCTGATTATGACAAAGTATTTTGATAAGGAATGATGTATAAATGAAGATATTGGCAATTGAGTCCTCCTGCGATGAAACTGCGGCGGCAGTTGTTGAAAACGGAAGAAAGGTGCTTTCAAATGTTGTGGCATCTCAGGTGCCCGAGCATCAGATTTACGGCGGAGTTGTGCCTGAAATTGCATCGAGGCGACATGCTGAAGCTATTTCAGGTGTGGTTGAAAAGGCTCTTTGTGATGCAGGGCTTACCCTTGACGGTGTTGATGCAGTGGCAGTAACCTATGCACCGGGTCTTATAGGTGCTCTTCTGGTTGGTGTGAACTATGCCAAGGGGCTTTCCTACGGAAAAAATCTGCCCCTTATTCCCGTTCACCACCTGCGTTCTCACATTGCGGCAAACTATATAACTCACCCCGACCTCAAGCCTCCGTTTTTCTGCCTTGTTGTCAGCGGAGGAAACACAATGATGGTTGAGGTGAAGGATTACACAGATTTCAATATAGTCGGCAGAACAAGAGACGATGCTGCAGGTGAAGCCCTTGATAAAGCGGCACGCACAATGGGGATTCCTTATCCCGGCGGACTGAATATGGACAGAATGGCTAAGGACGGAAACAGTGAGGCTTTTAAATTTCCTGTTCCCAAGCTAGAAAACTGTCCGTACGATTTCAGCTTTTCAGGGCTTAAAACCTCTGTTATAAACACAATTCACAATGCACAGCAAAAGGGTATTGAAATCAGCAAGGAGGATTTGGGCGCTTCATTTATGAAGGCCGTTTCAAATTGCCTTTGTAAAAACACGGAGAAGGCTATGCTTGATTTCGGTCACAATACACTTGTTATTGCAGGCGGTGTTTCTGCGAACTCTGTTTTAAGAAGTGACGTTACCGAGCTTTGCAAAAAGCATCATTGGAAGCTTTTCCTTCCCGACCTTTCTCTTTGCGGAGACAATGCGGCAATGGTAGGCTCTCAGGGATATTATGAGTACCTGAGCGGTAATGTTGCAGGCCTTGAGCTTAATGCATTTGCAGGAATGAGCATTGAATAAAAACAAAACACTGTTGCTTCTTTTGTGAAGTAACAGTGTTGTTTTTTTAGTATTTGTTTTTCTTCGTTTATGCCCGGTATTCCTTTATCTTTTTTGCTGAAATAATTCCTACAACCAGGAAAACGGAAACCAATGCATGCACAATCACATCAATAAACACCGCAGAGTCAACAGGCTTTGGAGTAAGGATAAAAATTGAGACTGCAAGGCAGATAAAATCAAAAATGTAAATTCCGAGTCCGAGGTAAAGAAGCTTTGTGCTTTTGTTTAAAAGAACAGCAAGTGATGTATATCCGAGCACATAAATAACGGAAATTACGGCAGGAATAATAATACTGCCTTTTTCATGCCCTGCCTTCAGAAGTATATCTGTGAATGAGAGGCTGAAAAAGAAGTTGAAATTGCCGCTTAACAAGAAACGGACAACATAAATGAGGCCGAGGATTCCTGTAAGCAGAATTACCGTAGATGCGGATTTGATGTTTGTTTCATGCTTTTGCAATATATCTTCTTTTGTGAAATCTTTTTTCATTTCTGTCACCTTACCAATCGAATTTAGTCAGCTTTCCTTCGCAAAGAAGATCGGGAAAATTCCACTGACGGAGAATTTCATAGGTTACAAGAGCCACGGTGTTTGAAAGGTTGAGGCTTCTTGCTTCGTCACGCATGGGAATGCGAAGGGATGTTTCGGGGTTGTTTTTCAAAAGAGTCTCAGGCAGACCTGCGTCTTCCCTTCCGAAAATTATATAGGTATTTTCGGGGAATTTAATGTCGGAATAAATATGTGTGCCCTTTGTTGTGAGATAGAAAAAATTTCCGCCTTTGTTTTTATTATAAAAATCCTCAAGACCGTCATAATAGGTTATATCCAGCAGATGCCAATAGTCAAGGCCTGCTCTTTTAAGCTTTTTATCGTCAACGGTAAAACCCATGGGCTTTACAAGGTGAAGACTTGCTCCCGTTGCGGCACAGGTTCTTGCAATGTTACCTGTGTTCTGAGGAATCTGAGGTTCAACAAGAACGATGTTTAATTTTGACATGAAATTTTTCCTTTCTCATTCAGAGTCTCTTTATTGTATCATTAATTGCTCAAAAAATAAACACCATTTTGTGAAAAATTCCCTTGTCTATTAAAAAAACGTCTTCTAAAAATAATACTGTCCCGAAAGGGCAAAAATAAATTAAGAAGGCGAGGGGAATTTATGGACATGAAAAGCATTGTCAAGGGTGTTGGTATCGGTATGGCAGTAGGCGGCGCAGGCGCTTATATGAGTGGTATGATGAGCGGCTCCGGTATGAGGCGTTCTGCAAAGAAGAACATGAATAAGGCAATGAAAAACCTTGAAGGCTTCTTCTCGGATATGCGCTATATGTTCAAATAAGCTGACAGTCGGTTTCATTGCAGGTTTACCGATATTTGATTTACAGAGCGGATTTTACACCGCTCTTATACATATAAAGGAGTTGATGTTCTTGAAAAAAATTATTTGCACCTTTTTGTGTTTTAGTCTTGTTCTGTTCAGCTTTGCTTGCTGTGCAAACAACAATAACAGCGGAAGCATGCCCGAGGATGCTTCATCAACTGAAAGGCAAGCTGAAAATACTACCGTCATACAAACACCTTCGGTATCACAGATGGCACCTCTTATAAATTCGTCAACGGTAATTTCCGATGAAAACAAAGAACAGGATTATCCCATTGACCGAAAAAATATGATAATCACAGGTGATAAGGGCGGCAATACCCTGACAGGATATACGCCTTTGCCTGAGATTACCTATACTGCAACTGAAAATACAGGGAATTTTCCTGTTGTAATGAAATCCCACTCTCACGGTCCTGCCGCAGACGGTAAGCCCCACCACACCGTTGTTCAGTTTCAGAAGGATTTCAACAAATTTTCTGCCGTAACACTTGACACAAAAAGTGAAGAAAAAAATCTGTATCTTACCTTCGACTGCGGATACGAGCACGATAACCTCACATCAGATGTGCTTGACACTCTGAAAGAAAAGAATGTACCTGCAACCTTTTTCAGCACCCTGGACCACGTTGAAAAGGAGCCTGAGCTGATTGCCAGAATGATAAAAGAGGGGCATATTGTGGGCAATCACTCTGCAACGCATCCCTCCTTTGCCAAAATTGACCGAAGCACCATGGCAAAGGAGCTTGAGGAATTTGAAAATCACATGCGTGAAAAATTCGGCTATGCTTCAAAGTTTTTCCGTTTTCCTGCCGGTGAGTATACAGACAGTGCATTGGACCTTGTTGCATCTTTGGGATATGTAAGCGTGTTCTGGTCCGTTGCATATAATGATTGGAACACGGATAAAATTCAGGGCAAGGACTATGCTGTTGAAACCGTTATGTCCCGCCTTCATGACGGAGCAATTATTCTTCTGCACAGTGTATCCCGCGACAATGCAGAGGCACTGCCCGAAATTATAGATAAGGCAAGGGCTGAGGGCTATGTGTTCAGAAGCCTTGCAGATATAGAATAATCGGCGTCGGTGAGATGCTTAATAAAGAAAAAGGCCATCTCGCCGAGATGACCTTTTTTAATTCTTAATCAAAATCAGCTGATTGTGTAAACCTTACCCTTTTCTGCTGTAAAGCTGGTTACTCCGTCATTGAACTGAGTTTCAATTTCATTTCCGTTTTCATCAGAAACAAGAATAATCTTTCCGTCATATTTCAGTGAGCAGATGCCGCCCATATTTGCTTTTACGGTGCCCTGCTTAAGCTTTCCGACGGTCCACTTCATGCTGATTTCAAAATTACCTCTTGCAAGCATACCCTCGATTTCACCTTCACGCCATGAATCGGGCAGTGCGGGAAGAAGGTGTATGTAACCGTTATGGCTTTGCAGAAGCATTTCACAAACGCCTGCAACAAGGCCGAAGTTACCGTCAATCTGGAAGGGAGGATGAGTGCCGAAAAGATTTTTGAGAATTGCTGAAGAAATAATGTTTTCGATAATCTTTTCACATTCGTTACCTCTGCGAAGTCTTGCATAGGAAAGAAGTCTGACTGCAAGTCCCCAGCCTGTGCTGCGCATACCTCTGTCTTCAAGGGAGGTAAGTGCTGCTTTCAGCATTTCGGGGTTATCGGCATCAATCTGCCTGAAGGGATAAAGAGAAAGAAGGTGCGAAAGATGGCGGTGCTTTTTCTGCACGCCCTTTGTGTGATAGCCACGCATGAAGAATTTGTCTTCATCGTACCATTCCTTGATTTGTCCCCATTTGCCGATATGTATGGGCTGAAGCTGTTTTATCTGCTCCTTTACCGTTGCGATAAGCTCTTGATTTACGGCATCTTCAAAGCCGTTTCTGATAAGCTCTTCGGCGGCATGAATCACATCCTCATAAAGGTTGTAAATGATACTCTGGTCATAGGTGTTACCTGCGGCAACGGGTCCGTGTTCAGGGGAAAAGCCGGGCGATACAACAAGCCTTGAGCTGTTTTTATCCTTTGTAAGAAGCTGTGTCCACATGAGGGCACATTCTTCCATGGTGGGATAGATATCGTTTTTGAGCTTTTCAATATCCAGAGTGTAAAGATAATAGTCAAACATGTTCTGGGTTGCCCATGCACCGTTTGTGGGTGCCCAGCCCCATTTCCATTCCCAACCGGGTCCCACAAAGCCAAGGGGAGTAACCATTGTGTGAATCATCCAGCCCGTATTCTTTTCAAAATCAGGCTCGCCCTTGTTTTCCTCACCGATTCCGAGTGTTTTAAAAGCAACAATTCTGCCGGGCTTTTTCAGTGAGTTTACAAATTCAATAAATGGCAGTGCGGTTTCGCTAAGGTTTGCACAGTAGGCTGCCCAGTAATTCATCTGAACATTTACATTGAAGTGATAGTCGCATGACCATGGCGGATTGTTTTTTGCGTTCCATATACCCTGAAGGTTAGCGGGGAGACTTCCCGGTCTTGAAGATGAAATGAGAAGGTATCTTCCGTACTGGAACAAAAGAGTGATAAGATTACGCTTGTATTCCTTCTTTTTTGTGAAGCGCTTGAGCATATAATCTGTGGAGTATTTGGTTTCCTCTTCTCCAAGGTTGAACTTAACACGTTGATAGAGGCTTCTGTAATCCTCGAGGTGACGTCTGTAAAGTGCGGAAAAGCTGTGCTCAGATGCATTTTCAACAGCTGTAACAGCTTTTTTCAAGGGGTCACTTCCGTCAGAGAATACGGGGAAGCTGTTTATGTAGTCCGTTGCAAGGCTGAGAAGGATGACAACGCTTCGTGCACCGCTGACTTTGATTTTTCCGTCGGGCAGAGCTGTAACCTCACCGCCTTCAGCAATGAATCTCACCGCGCCGCCGTATTTCATGCTGTTTTTGTCCTTGCCGTCGGGAGCTTCAAGACCTTCGTTTGCGTTGACGGTGCCTGAAACAAGAATCATGTCACCTTCACTGAGGCTTGAGCCCTTCTGGTCTGAAATGAAATAAGCCTCAAAGCTTATTGTAGGGTCAGGCTTCGGCTCTTTTTCTTCCTCCTCAGAGTGCTTCGTTTCGCATTCTATTCTGGCGGCAAACACATTGTCGGGATAGCTGACAAAATAATGACGTGTATAGGTGGTTTTTTCAAGGCGATAGGTGACCATTGCAGAAGCAGTGTCAAGGTCAAGGTCACGCACATAGTTCTGGAATTCGCCGTTATGGTCAAACTGAATATAGAGATTACCGAAGCTCTGATATGCACCGAAGCCGTTGCTGTTGCCTTCAAGCTCATGCATTCTTGAGGTTGCCGCAGAAACATTGCCCCCGTTAAGAAGCTCCTGAATTTCACGGAAGGCTTTGCCCTTATCGGCATTTGAAATGCCCCCGTTGAAGCCTTCAACATCCGGACCGCCTGACCAAAGAGTTTTCTCATTGAAGTGAATAAGCTCACATTCCTTACCGCCGAAAACCTTGGCACCTATTTTACCGTTGCCGAGAGGTAAGGCTTCATTTTCCCAACCGAAATAGCTCATATGAGCCGCATCGTTATAGCACAAAAACATAGTGACACCCCGCACACATATATATTTATAATAAATCAATACATTTATTATATAGGCTTTTGCATGTCTGTGTCAAGAAGATAAAAAATATAGCAGAATAAATTGATTTTTTCTGATAGTTGTGTTATTATCTATAATGTATATTTATGTTTACATGCCGAAAGGAATTTTTAATGGAAAATCAGTATCTTATAACTGTTGTTACCGTTCAGGAAATTGAGGGTGAAACCGAAACAATTGAGCTTACCACCCATGCATCCTATACCGGTAACAGCGATGATTATACAATAACCTATAAGGAAGTTGATTCCGAAGAGGGTGAAAGCACAACGGTGCTTAAGGTTGAAAAGGGAAGCTGTGTTTCAGTATCAAGGGAAGGTGCAATAAACTCCTACATGACAATTGAAGCGGGCATGCGACACCTTTCACACCATGTTACGCCTTACGGAGCTTTTTCTCTCGGTATCACGGCAAAAAAGGTTGAGTCCGATATGAACGAAAACGGAGGAAGGCTCGTTTTCAGATATGCAACGGATCAGGAAATGCAGCCTATAGGTGAAATTGAATTCATAATCACCTTAACCCCTAAAAAGAAACAGTAATTTACAACTATCTATTGGAAAAGAGAGGATATATAAATGTCACAAACCGTCAATAAAGCCCACGAACAGATAAGACAGATGATAGCTGATGCTATTGCAGCTGCTCAGCAAAAGGGTCAGCTCACACAGGGCGAAAGCAACACTTTTTCCGTTGAAGTACCTGCAGACAGAAAAAACGGAGATTATTCAACCAATGCCGCAATGGTGAATGCAAAGGCTTTCAGACTTCCGCCCATAAAAATTGCACAGGCAATTGTTGAAAACATAAGCCTTGAAGGCACTTATTTTGAAAAGGTTGAAATTGCAGGCCCCGGTTTCATCAATTTCTTCCTCTCTGATGTTTACTATGCAGATGTGCTTTTTGAAATCAGACAAGCCGGCGACAGCTACGGCAGGTCTGATTACGGAAAGGGCAAAAAGATAAATGTTGAATTCGTGTCTGCAAACCCCACAGGCCCCATGCACATGGGTAATGCAAGAGGTGGTGCATTGGGTGACTGCCTTGCTGCAGTGCTTGATTATGCAGGCTACGATGTTAAAAGAGAGTTTTATGTTAACGATGCAGGCAATCAGATTGATAAGTTTGCCTTGTCCCTCGATATAAGATATCAGCAGCTTTGCGGTGTTGAAATTGAGCTTCCCGAAGACAGCTATCACGGTGAAGACATAATCGAAAGAGCAACTCAGTTTAAGGAAGCTTACGGTGACAGCTATCTTAACGTCAGCGAAGAGGAAAGAAGAAAGGCTCTCGCAGAGTTTGCTCTTCCCAAAAACCTTGACAACATGAAAAAGGCAATGGAGAAGTACCGTATCGATTATGATCTGTGGTTCAGTGAGCTTACACTTCATAACGGCGGTGAGCTTAAGGAAACAATAGACATCCTTAAAAAAGGCGGCCACACCTATGAAAAGGACGGAGCTCTCTGGTATAAAAACAAGGAAATTCAGACTCAGATGCTTTTAAGTCAGGGCAAAACCCAGGATTACATCGATAAGCTCGAGCTGAAGGACGATGTTCTTATAAGAGCAAACGGAAACCCCACCTATTTTGCAGCCGATATTGCATATCACAGAAATAAGCTTGAAAAAAGAGGCTTCGATAAGGCAATTGATGTCTGGGGAGCAGACCACCACGGACACGATGCAAGAATGAAGGGAGCTATGAAGGCTGTGGGTATTGACCCTGACAGACTTGACATTCTTCTTATGCAGTTTGTTCGCCTTGTCCGTGACGGTGAGGTTGTAAGAATGAGTAAACGAACAGGTAAGGCAATTACCCTTGTTGACCTTCTCAACGAAGTACCCATTGACGCTGTACGCTTCCTTTTCAATATGAGAGAGCCCGGCTCACTTATGGACTTTGACCTTGACCTTGCTGTTGAACAAAGCTCACAGAATCCTGTTTACTACTGCCAGTACGCTCATGCAAGGATCTGCAGCATTCTTGCAAAGCTTGAAGCAGAAAGCAAGGTAATCCGTGACTGTACTGCTGAAGAGCTTATGCTTCTTACAAGTGAAGAGGAAAGAGAGCTTATCAGATATCTTTCAACACTCGGTGATGTTATCATCAATGCCGCAAAGAACTATGACCCTGCAAAGGTAACACACTATGCAATGGAGCTTGCAACACATTTCCACAAGTTCTATAACAACTGCCGTGTAAGTGTTGAAGACGAACAGCTCATGCAGGCAAGAATTTTCCTTTGCATCTGCACAAGAGACACAATGAAGAGCATACTCAAGATGCTGAAGGTTGAAGCACCTGAGAGAATGTGATGTATTTTTTAAAGGCAAAAACAGAATACTATAAGTAAATTTAAGCTTGAACTGATAAAATAACCCAAATAACGTAAAAAAGGAGATACCACCATGAACGCAGAAAAAATTCTTGTTGTTGACGATGACCTTAATATTTGCGAGCTTCTCAGACTTTATCTTACAAAGGAAGGCTACGATGTTGTTATTGCCAATGACGGTGCAGCAGCTGTATCAACCTTCAGAGAGGAAAGCCCCTCCCTTGTTCTTCTTGATATTATGCTCCCCAAGCTTGACGGCTGGCAGGTTTGCAGAGAAATCAGAAAGTTTTCCGAAACTCCCATTATTATGCTCACTGCAAAGGGTGAGGTGTTTGACAGGGTTCTCGGTCTTGAGCTCGGTGCTGACGACTATGTTGTAAAGCCCTTTGACACAAAGGAAATTGTTGCAAGAATCAAGGCCGTTCTTCGCCGCAGTGCTTCATCTGCAAATGATGAAGTCAAAGAGGTTCATTATGATAAACTTTCAATCAACCTCACAAACTATGAGCTTAAGGTTGGTGGAGTTCAGATTGACACACCTCCCAAAGAAATGGAGCTTATTTTCCACCTTGCTAAGAATCCCAACAGAGTTTTCACAAGAGATCAGCTCCTTGATGAGGTGTGGGGCTACGATTACTACGGTGACTCAAGAACTGTTGACGTTCATGTTAAGCGTCTTCGTGAAAAGCTTGAAGGTGCATCCGATAAATGGGAACTCAGAACTGTCTGGGGTGTAGGCTACAAGTTCGAAACAAAAGAATAAAACATAAAAAACGCTCCGGACGATGCTTCAAAGATGTGTCGGGCACCGAGGGCGTTTTTCGGTCATGGAGAGGTTAACAGACTATGAAAGCGAAAAAAAAGAAGGATAACAGAAAAAGCAATCTTTTCAGGCGTTATTTCGGTGTCTCTGCTCTGACGGTTCTTCTGGGCTTTGTGTTTATCGGCTTTGTTATGATGTTTTTTGTTGCAGGGCAGTGGTGGAACGATAAGGTTGATGTTCTTACAAGAAATGCTCAGAATATAGCCGGTACCTACAGCATGCTTGACGATGCGGAGATTCGTGAAGAAAACAGCGAAGAAATAATAAAAAACGCTCTGAGATTTATGCACGAAGCAACCCTTTCCGATTATTTTATAACAGATATGAAGGGTAAGGCGATTTATTGCTGTGATGCAAATACAGACGGAACCTCCGTGTGCCCGGAGCATCGCACTCTCACTGTCAGTGAGGCGCACATGATAAGGGCTATGGACGGAGGCTTTTCCGATTACACAACGGAAGACGAATTCGGTATCGGTAAGTTTGTTGTTGCTGTACCTATAAAGCAAAACGGTGAGGTTATTGCTGTAACCTATGCCGTTGAAGACGCTATTACAGGCTTTCTGCCTTATGTTGCAGGTATTGTGCAGTCCATGACTTACACAATTCTGCTGGCGCTTGTGGTTGTTTTCATTGCCATGTACTACACAACCAAGGGTATCACCAAGCCGCTGAGTGAAATGCAGGAGGTCACAACTCACTTTGCTAAGGGTGAATTCAATCACAGGGCCGATGAAAGCTACAAAAAGAAGGATTTCAGTGAATTTGCTAAGGCACTTAACAAAATGGCAGACGAACTGAGAGTCAATGACGAATCGCTGAAAAGCTTTGTTGCCAATGTTTCCCACGAGCTGAAAACACCCATGACATCAATCGGCGGATTCATTGACGGTATACTTGACGGTACAATCCCTCCCGAGGAGGAGAAAAAGTACCTTACAATTGTTTCTTCAGAGGTGAAGCGTCTTTCCAGAATGGTTGTTTCCATGCTTAACCTTTCAAAAATTGAAGCAGGTGAGGTTCAGCTCGCTCCCATAAAGTACGATGTAAGCACCCAGATTTTTGATACCTTACTTTCCTTCGAAAGAAAGATTGATGAAAAGCATATAGATATCAAGGGCTTTGAAGATATGGGCTCCGTTATGATGTGTGCCGATAAGGACCTCATTCAGCAGGTTATTTATAACCTTTTTGACAATGCAGTGAAGTTCACTCCCGAAAACGGAACGATAACCGTTTTTGCAGAAAACAACGGTGAAACAACAACCGTAAGGATAAGAAATTCAGGCGCAGGTGTAAACCCTGAGGAGATTTCCCGTATTTTTGAACGCTTCTACAAGGTAGATAAATCCCGAAGCTACGACACCAAGGGTGTAGGACTTGGACTTTATATTGTCAAAACCGTTGTCAATATGCACGACGGCGAAATCACCGCAATGAGTAAGCAGGATGAATATACGGAATTCGCTTTTGAAATACCGTTTTCAGAATAATTCTGAAAAGCTAAAGTGATGTTTTAACTTGATTTTAATATTCTGCTTTATGCTGAATCACAACTTGAAAAGATATTTTGTTATCAGAAAGGGGAATTGACATGGATGATAACAAGCTTGAGGGTGAATTTATCAATTCCGTACCCGAAGAAAATGAAACAGAAGATACTGCAGTATCAGCCGAAGGCGACGCTTTTTATGAAGAGCCTGCCGTGGCAGAATTCAGTGATGCTGCTGCTGAAATAACCGATTATGACGGTCAGAATGAGACTTGCGAAAGCGAAGAGCCTCAGGCTGAAGATGTGAAGCAGGAAAATGACTTTTTCCAGGATTATCCCAGACCTGAAATTCCGCAGCCGGAAGAGGTTCCCGCCTTTGAGGGCACTGAGTATACAGCACAAGAGGTAAATCCGGAAGCCGAAGAGGTGATAGCAGCGGCTGAAGAAGAGAAGTCTCAGCCCGCTGAAAATGAAAGCTTCGTGGGTCATTTTAATCCTTATGCACCTGCATATCCTGTTCAGCAGGAGCCTGTGCAGCAGGTTAACACAGCTTATACACAGCTTGGAACCCAGAATCAGTTCAGTCAGCCTTATAATCAGTATGCACAACCGGCACCTCAGCCTCAGGAGCCTAAAAAAAGCAAGGGAAAGACTTTTGTTGGCATTGTGATTGTTCTGTGCCTTGCACTTGCTGTTATCGGTATGGTGGTGGCCCTTCTTGGCGATGACAGCGGAAACGGTGATATCACAACCACCACTGCTGCAGGCGGAACTTCAGAAAATGCGTCAGGCGGCTTTGTAACGGTGCCCACACAGCCCACAACACAGGCAGTTACCGAAATTCCCGTTCCGGCAACTTCAGCTGCTCATAGTACTGTGCCTTCCACCGCAGTGCCCTCAACACAGATTCCCAATTCAATTTATGTTGCCGATAAGGTAAGACCCAGTGTTGTAGGCGTTATGACATACGTAGAGGGTAAGGTGGCAGACGAAGGCTCAGGTGTTCTTATGAGCGAGAAGGACGGTTGGACTTACATTGTAACCTGTGCCCATGTCATAAACAGCGATAATGTTACCTACGGTATACTCCTTCTTGACGGAAGACAATTTGAAGCACAGCTTGTGGCTTATGACAACAGAACAGATATCGGTGTTGTCAAGGTTGAAGCAACAGGCCTTCCCATTGCAGAATTCGGGGATTCCACCTCTCTCAGAATCGGTGAGCCTGTTTACGCAATCGGTAACCCCGGCGGCAGTGAATACTTCGGTTCAATCACAAACGGTATTGTGTCTGCAATTGACCGTTCCGTAACCTCCACTTACACAATGACCTGTATTCAGCACAATGCCGCTATCAACCCCGGTAATTCAGGCGGTGCCCTTGTTAACTCGGCAGGTCAGGTTATCGGTATCAACTCTTCAAAAATCGCTTCCACTGAATATGAGGGCATGGGCTTTGCTGTACCCACCTCAATTGCTTCTCCCATTGTTGATGCTCTTATTGAGCATGGCTATGTGCCAAACAGACCGAAGCTCGGCATTGAATATGCACCCGTAAGCTCATATCAGCTTTACTCCCTTGTTGTTTCAATCAAGGGCTTGCCTCAGGGCTCGCTTGTTATCGCAGGCATTTCAGAGGACAGCTCCCTTGCGGGAACAGATGCACAGGTCGGTGACCTTATTATTGCGGTCAACGGTAAAAACATGGATAACTCCAGTGTTCTGCTTGACCTTATCGAAACAGGCTCTGTGGGTGATACTCTCACTCTCACCCTTTGCAGAATTGAAAGCAGAACCTACAAAACCTCAACCTTTGATGTTGTAATCAAGCTTGTTGAGGATAAGCCCTCGGAAACACAGCAGACAGCTCCCACAACTCAGTATCAGGATGACGGATATTACCGTGGCGGAGCAGGAAGCTTTGAGGATTTCTTTAACGATTATTTCGGATGGTAATAAAAAAATCGGCTGTGTAACAGCCGATTTTTTTAATGCAGAATGAAAAATGCAAAATTACGGGGAAGAAGGTTGAAAAAAGAAAATTTCTTCCCGCTGAAGGAACCGAAGCATTAAAGTTCTTTAAAACTTACATCAGTGCAAACAGTGTCAGTGCCTCTTCAATGCTTTCATACACTTCGTAAAGCTTTGTATAAGGTGAGGAACACTCTTCACTATGTACTTTCATGCTGAAGCCGGGTGAACGGAATTCATCAATGAACCAGTTTTTGAATCCGTCTGCGTGAGAAAATGCTTCTTTTCCATCCGGGGTATAGTTGCAGGAATCGGCAAGTATTTTTGCCATCATTGAGCTTTGATTGGGTGTGTTTTCGGTGTATTGCCAATTAATTTCCCCATCTCCGCAGTGCAAAGATAAGCACTGACGGAATTTCCTGAGTCGGCAAAGCCTGGAAAGAACCTTTGTTTCAGCCTCACTTTCGGGGAATTCACCGCTGTATCCTTCAGAAGACGGTCCGTTTATTCCCTGCTCCTTTTCTGCTTTGTGAAGCTCGTTCCAGCATGGGGCAAAGTTGCGGTTTATATCTACACCGAAAGCATTGGCGGTCCATTTTCTGTGATCCTCACAGCCTGATGAAAGAAGATAGCTTTTCATGCTTTTACCGCATTCAAATCCGTTTTGCGAAATTTCAACTCCATCGGGATTAACGCAGGGAACAACTGTAATGCCAAGCTGAGTCATGGCTCTTTTTATGTCAACGCCGCAAAGAAGACTGTTGTGTTTCACGGCACGGCAAAGCCTTTCAACAAAAAGCAGAAGCAGCTCACAGGTGAGCCACTCATTGCCGCAAAAGCCTGCGGCATATATAACTGAATTTTTTTGGTTTCCCACACTCAGTGAAAAAATGCCTCTGCCAAGTGAGCTTCTGCCGATAATTTCAGCATTAATAAAGGGAAATTCTTTTATAAGACCTTCAATAAAACGGATTTTTGTGTTATAATCAAAAGGTACGGGTTTTATAATACAGTTCATTTTTATCACCTGTGAAATATATATTATAAAAAACATTGCGATATACCTTGAAAGGAGAAATGATATAATGGAAAAAACACTGAGTGAAAAAAATATTTTTGACGGTAAAATTATCCGTGTTCACGTGGATGATGTTGAGCTTTCTGACGGCACAAAAAGCTTCAGGGAGGTTGTTGAGCACAGCGGAGGTGTTTGTGTTGCCGCTCTGACAGAGGGCGGAAGGCTCTTTTTTGTAAGGCAGTACCGTTATCCCTTCAAGCGTGAGCTGTTGGAGCTTCCCGCAGGTAAGCTTGAAAAAGGTGAAGACCCTCTTGAAGCGGGTATAAGGGAGCTTGAAGAGGAGTGCGGAGTTATAGCCGATAAGGTTGTATCTCTCGGCACTATTTATCCCACCGTGGCATACTGCAGTGAGATTATTCATCTTTTTGCAGCAGTGGGCCTTCACAGCACAAGTCAGAATCTTGATGAAGGAGAATTCCTCAGTGTTGAAAAAATTCCTCTTGATAAGGCAGTCAATATGATAATGTCAGGAGAAATATCCGACGCTAAAACCGTAGCCCTTGTGCTCAAGGTGGCAAGGCTCAGACAAGAGGGTAAGCTGTGATGAAAAGATTTATTGTTGCTTCCGCCTCCCCAAGAAGGCGTGAAATTCTTGCAAATGCAGGCTACAAATTTGAGGTTATACCCTCAGATGCCGATGAAAACATAAATGAAGACCTTTCACCCGAAGCGCTTGTTTGTGAGCTGAGCCGCAGGAAGGCACTTGCAGTGCTTGAAAATCACCCGGACTGCGTCGTTCTTGGCTGTGATACCGTTGTTGCTTTCGGAAACGAAATATTGGGAAAGCCCAAAAATGACGAGGACGCAAAAAGAATGCTCAGAATGCTTTCGGGAAAGGTGCACACCGTTTCAACAGGTGTATGTATTGCCGACAAAAGCAGTGCACAGACCTTTGTAAACACCACTGAGGTTGAGTTTTACGAGCTCAGTGAGGAAACAATTGAAAGCTATGTTGCAACAGGTGAATGCAGTGACAAGGCAGGTGCCTACGGCATACAGGGCTTTGGCAGTGTGCTTGTTAAAAGAATAAAGGGTGATTATTTTTCCGTTATGGGACTTCCTGTAAGCGAAACTGCAAGGGTGCTCAAGAGCTTCGGACTGCAGGGAAAAGTAAGCTTGTAAAAAAACTGATGTACGGCATTTACCGTGCATCAGTTTTTTTGTTATTCAGTTCGCCTTTTCAGTGTTCTTAAATAGTCCTTTTCACTGCCAGAAATGCGGTAGCTTTCAATTGCTTTCTGAATTGTTTTGTTATGTATCCATTTTTCAAGCTTTTTTTCTTCAAGATAGGTTACAGTGCTTTCATACTGCTTTGAAAGTGCAGTGGCAAAAAACCATGCACACATCATTTTAACGTAATAGTCACTGTGGCTCACAAGGGATACTCTTTCAAGCACTGCAGGGGAAAAGCCCTCGTCAAGATAAAAATCCATAAGACATTTAATTGCAAAACGCACAGTGTAGGTGTGCTCGCTTGTGAGCCATTGGTCAATTTTTGCCATCAGTGTACGGGTGTCTTTTTTCAGCACATCAGGGCGCATCATGTCGCAGCTTGCCCAGTTATCAACGAAGGGAAGAAAACGGTCAAGCTCTTTTATGCATTGGTCAAAATCCTTGATGCTTTTTATATAAAGAGCGTGCAGATTGTCCTCTTCATAATAGTCATGGGGCAAGACTGCAATAAAAGCCTCTTTTTTATCTTCGGGTAAGCTTTTGAAATAGTTTCTAAGAGCAGGTGTTCTGACACCGATTATTTTTTCTTTGTCAACTGTAGGCATAAGCTTTGCGTGAAAGTCCCTGTAGGTCAGGTCCTGCAAGGAACACAGCTCTTTTTGAATTTGTTCAATCATGCTTCAATCTCCAGTCCTACACTGAGCTGATGTGCTTTTTCACCAAGCTCCTGACGGAGAATTTCAAAGGCTTTATCGCCTGTGCAATGGCCTGTGTAAATTTTTTCAATGCCTGTGCTTCTGATTCTTTCTGCAAGGGCACGCACTTCGTTTTCGTCACTGCGGTAAAGATGAAAGCCGCCTATAATGGCATATATATGCTCATCGGGGAATACCTCAGAAACCTCGTTTATTATATTGTCAGCACCACCGTGTGAGCAGCTGTTGAAAATCACAAGGCCCTTTTCTGTTTTTATTACAAGGCTCTGCTCATGGCAGAAGCTGTCGGGTACACATTTTTTGTTTTCTTTTATAAATAAGCCTGCCTTTTTACCGATAAGGTCAAGGTTTTCTGTGCTGTGACCGAGAAGAAAAACACCTTCTGTAAGCTTTTTTGTTGCCGAAACAAATTCAATTCTGTTTTTATATTTTTCGAGAATGCCTTTTCTGATTCCAATGTAGCGGCTGAAAATCCAACGTTTGCCGTAGCAATTTTCCTTGCAGCCTTCTCTGAGAAAGAACCTTGCCTTGCTGTTTATGTTGAAAAAATTCTCCATACCGTCTGAGTGGTCATAATGTGCATGGGAAAGAACTCCGAAGTCAACATTTTCAAGGTTTATTCCCATCTTTTTTGCGTTTTCGGCAAATCTGTGGGAGGCACCCGTATCAAGAAGAATGTTTTTTCCTTTATGTTCGATATGTATACACAGTCCCCATTCACTTTGATAGTTTTTATCTGAAATGTTATCAATCAGAACCTTAGCGTGCATAAAATCACCTCATTTAGTTTTATTTAATTATATAATTTGTTCTTTTGTGTGTCAAACACTTTTGAAGATCACCTTTGATTTAAAATGTTATTTTAAGGTAAAAATAAAAAAAGAAGTAAATTTTTTTCTGTTACTATTGTATGTGAACTTCTTTTGAGGTATAATATTATATCTTATAATGTCTTATTGCGCCTATTTATATAAAAGTTACACTTTCTGAAAGGGGAAAGAAAAAATGCTGTTTTCACAAGATATAGGAATAGATCTGGGCACTGCCAACACTCTGGTTTTTGTAAAGGGAAAGGGTATTGTAATCCGTGAGCCCTCCGTTGTTGCAATCAATGTAAGCGCAAGGCCTGCAAAGGTGGTTGCCGTCGGTGCTGAAGCAAAGGAAATGATAGGCAGAACTCCCGGCTCTATCACTGCCATGAGACCGCTTCGTGACGGTGTTATTGCAGACTTTGATATCACCTGTGAAATGCTCAAGAAGTTTATTCAGAAGGCTCTCGGCGGATCCTTTCTTACAAAGGCAAGGGTTGCAATCTGTATTCCCTCAGGCGTTACAGAGGTTGAAAGAAGAAATGTTCATGACGTTGCAATTGAAGCGGGTGCCAAGTATGTTTCACTTATTGAAGAGCCTATGGCTGCTGCAATCGGCGCAGGTCTTCCCGTAAGTGAGGCAATCGGCAGCATGATTGTTGACATCGGCGGCGGTACTGCTGAGGTTGCTGTTATATCACTGGGTGATATTGTTACCTCACGCTCAATCAGAATAGCAGGTGACAGCTTCGACAGTGCAATCAGCCAGTATATCAAAAAGAAGTATAATCTTCTTGTGGGTGACAGAACTGCTGAGGATATCAAGGTCAAAATAGGCTCTGCCATGGAATATGAGGGCGAAGGCAAAATGGAGGTAAAGGGCAGAAATCTTGTTGACGGTCTGCCCAAGAGCATTACAATCACAAGTGAGGAAATCCGTGAAGCTCTTTCTGACTGCGTTAATCAGATTCTTGATGTTGTTAAGGCTACACTTGAAAAAACACCTCCTGAGCTTTCTGCAGATATTATGGAGCACGGAATAACTCTTTCGGGCGGCGGCGCACTTCTCAGAGGAATGGATAAGCTTATTGCCGAGGAGACAGGCATGCCCGTTAATGTTGCAGATAACCCCCTTGACTGCGTTGCTGACGGAACAGGTATTTATCTTGAATCCGATGCCCTCGGCAACCTCGGAAAAAGAATATAAAGTTTTTATAAAGGTGAATTAAAATGCTTCAGTTTTTAAAAAGCGGTAAGTTCAAAACCTTTTTGTTCGTTATAACAGCTCTTCTGGTGGGTGCTGTTATCGCTGTGGGCACCCACGGCTCATCATCACCTGTTACCGATGCTGTGGGAACTGTGTTCAAGCCCTTGCAGAAGGTTTCGGCATATATTGCTCAAAAGGTGAACTGGTTTGAGGACAGCTTCGCTTCGGCGGGTGATTATAAAAAGGAAGTTGAAAGATTACAGCAAAAAATAGCCGAGTATGAAAATCAGCTTGTGGATTATAACGAAATTCAGCACAAGCTTGAAAGCTATGAAACAATGCTCGGAGTAAAAGAAAGCAACCCCGATTTTGTTCTGCAAAGGGCAAACGTTATAGGCACAGACAGTGCAGATATGTTCACTTCACTCATAATTGACAAGGGTGAAAAGGACGAAATCAGCGAAAACGACCCTGTGGTTTACGGAAACTATGTTGTGGGTATTGTTAAAAAGGTTCATCCCTCATACAGTGTTGTTGAATCCATACTCAACCCCGATGTTAACATCAGTGCAATGGAAAGCAAAACAAGAGAAACCGCTTACCTTACAACAACAATTGAATATTCACAAAACGGAAACTGCCTTTTGTCAGGCCTGAGCCGTACCACCTCAGTGACTCCCGGCGGTATCATCCTTACCTCAGGTATCGGCGGCACATATCCTAAGGGGCTCATTATAGGCACTGTAAGTGAGGTTAACGAAAGCAAGTATGACCTTTCAAACTATGCAGTTGTTGAGCCGGGTACTGATGTAAGAGAGCTTGAAGACGTTTTTGTTATCACAGATTTTGAAGGTCAGGGTATTGAAGAAATAGTTGAATAATAACACAAAAAAGGACGGTGAAGGCAATGAGAGTTTCGGAAAATTTTATAAGAAAAGCACTTCTTGTGTGCCTTGTTGCCGTCACTGCAGTTTTTCAGCATACAGACGGAGCAATCCCCACACTTTTCGGAGCAAAGGCAATGCTCCTTGTGCCTCTTGTTGTGGCAATTGCAGTGCATGAAAGAAGCATAAACGGTCTTTTTTTCGGTGCATTTGCAGGTATTCTGTGGGATTTTGCAACGGTAAGAGGTGACGGATTTTTTTCTGTGCTTCTTGCGTGTGTAGGATTTTTAAGCGGATGCCTTGTGACCTATCTTATGAGAAACACCGTTTTAACAAATCTTATTTTAAGCTTTATTTCTATAAGTACCGTTAATGTGGGATATTGGTTCTTTTTTATTTTCAGAAGAGGCTATGAGGGCTCAGCAGAGGTCCTTTTCGGCTATTACCTGCCCTCGGTTTTATATACGGTACTGTTTGCGATTCTTTATTACTACATTGTGGGTGCCATACACCGCAACACCCTGAAAAAGAAAAAGTATACCTGATAAAGTCAGTGATTGAATACAAATCAAGAAAGGAGAATGAATTATGCCCAATAAAATGAGCAAAAGAAGATTTATCATCATAATATCTTTGTTTTTCGTACTCTTTTCAGTTTTTGCAATTAACCTTTTTAACATTCAGGTTATAAATCCCACAAAGGACAGAGGTGCTGCTGTTTCAAGCATCAAGGTGAATGTTGATGCAATCAGAGGCGATATACTCGACAGAAACGGTTATCCTCTTGTAACTAACAAGCAGGTTAATAAGATTGTTTTCAATTACACCAACTTTCCCAAGGATTACGAGTCAAGAAACAAAATTATTCTTGAGCTTATACGCTTATTCGACAAAAATGACACTCAATGGCATGATAATCTGCCAATAGAAATAAAAAAAGGCTCTCTTGTTTTTTCTGAGGGTAGGGAAAACGAAGTTTCCTACCTTAAAAGTGAAGCCTTTCTTGATCTTAACCATTATGCAACGGTTGAAAACTGCTTTAATGCACTTGTAAGCAGATATAAGCTTTCCGAAATGAGTATGAAGCAGGCAAGAAATGTTGCTTCTGTTTACTATTCAATGGTGAAAAACGGTTTCAATACGGGCAGAAATTATGAGTTTGCATCTGATGTTTCCACTGCTCTTGTTTCGGCCATTATGGAAAGAAGTGACCTTTTCCCGGGTGTGGATTTGCAGATTTCTACCGAAAGAGCTTATGCTGACGGCTCCGTTGCTCCCCACATTCTTGGCAGAGTTGGTGCAATCAGCGAAAGCGAATATGAAGCCAATAAGGAAAAAGGATACACAATCAACGATGTTATCGGTAAAAGCGGAATTGAAGCTGCAATGGAATCTGAGCTCAGAGGCTCAAACGGTGTGAAGCTTATAACCACCGACGCTGACGGAAACAAAACAGAGGAATATCTTGTCGAGCCCGTGGCAGGCAACACAGTTATAACCACAATCAACTATGAGCTGCAGAAGGTGGCTCAGGAGGCACTTGAGCGCAGAGTTAAGGAGCTTCAGACCTCAACCTCACGAATTTATCCCATGTCAGGTGCGGTTGTTGTTATGGATACAAGAAATAACGAGTGTCTGGCTGTTGCCTCATATCCCACCTTCAATAATGATACCTATGTTGAGGATTCCGCAAAGCTTAACAGTGACGAAGCAACACCCTTATGGAACAGAGCATTGAGAAGTACCTATACTCCCGGCTCAACAATCAAGCCGGCAGTTGCTATGGCAGGACTTGAAGAAGGAATCATCACATCTTCAACCAAAATCAAATGCAAGGGTATTTATACTTATTACGAAGACTATCAGCCGGGATGTACGGGTCAGCATTACTATCAGGATGTTATTGATGCCCTTTACAATTCGTGTAACATATTTTTCTATGAAACATCAAGACTTCTCGGTATAGAAAAGCTGAACAGATATTTCACCATGTTCGGTCTCGGAGAAAAAACAGGCATTGAGCTTACGGAAAGTGCAGGTACTGTTGACTCTGTTGCCCTTCGTACAAGCAAGGGTGAGCTGTGGACTCCCGGTCTTACAATTCAGGCGGGTATCGGCCACGGTGACAACCAGTTCACACCCATTCAGCTTTGCTCTTACGTTTCAACAATTGCTAACAAGGGCGTAAGATACAAGGCAAGCATCATAAAAAGCGTTAAAAATTCAGACCTTTCACAAACAATCAGTGAAACAGAGCCGCAGGTGCTTTCAAAGGCAGACTTTAAAGACGAAAACTGGAAGCTTGTTCACATGGGCATGCTTCTTGTAGGTACTGAAAGCTATGCAGACTTTTCCGATGTACCTGTGCAGGTTGCCGCTAAAACGGGTACTACCACAATTGAAAAGCGTGTCAAGGGCAGAATGATTGAAACCTACAACGGTTTCATTATGACCTTTGCACCTTATGAAAATCCGGAAATTGCAATTGCAGTTGCTGTTGAAGGTGCGGGAAGCGGTGGCTCAACTGCTCCCATTGCTTCTGCAATTATGGAATACTATTTCCGTGAAAAGGATATGACCGAATACGAGCAGAAGGAAAACACACTGCTTCAGTAAGGTGACGAAAATCCCTTTTTGAAAAGAGATGTTTCGCATTACATTAAGGGGGAAAATTAATGGCAGAAAAAATTGTTGTTGCATCAGGCAAGGGCGGTGTCGGTAAAACCTCCCTGACTGTGGGAATAGGAAAAGCGCTTCATGCCATGGGCAAAAAGGTGCTTATTATAGACTGTGATATTCTCAGAAGTGTTGACCTTCTCACAGGAGTTGCCGAAAGGCTTTTGTATGACTGGGGCGATGTTATATTTTCCCGCTGTGCACCGGAGGATGCGGTTTATGCTTCAGAGGATGTAAGCGTAATTACGTGCCCATCAGATTATGACGGTGTTACGCAGGAAAAAATGAAAGCACTCATTTCTTATTATGACAGTGACTTTGATTATATTCTTATAGATGCGCCGGCAGGTATCGACAGAGGTCTGACCGTTTCCTGTGCTGCGGCAGACAGAGGTATTGTTGTTTCAACGCCTGACCTTGTGTGTGTAAGAAGTGCCTGTACAACAGCCGCTCAGATGAATAAGCTTGGTATAGACGATGTTCGTCTTATAATTAACCGTGCAATGAAAAAGGATATCAGAAAAGGCAGGCTTTTAAATGTGGATTCTGTTATAGATTCCACGCAGGTTCAGCTCATCGGTGTTGTGCCCGAGGATCCGAAAATCCGTTTTGGTGCTATGGGTAAATCCGTCTATAAAAGAGGTCAGGTGTCCTTTATTCCTTTAACGAATATTTCAAAAAGAATTTGCGGTGAATACATAGCTCTTCAATTATAAAAATAGACAAAGAGCCTTGTTTATTTTTCACAATCGTTATCGTTTTTTCTTTTCAATTTTCAAAAATCTATTGCAATGTGACAAATTTTTTGTTATGATGAATTGAATTGTTGATAGAAAGGCGGAGAATGATTTGAATATTGCTCTCATTGCACACGACGCAAAAAAAGAACTCATGACTCAGTTCTGCATTGCATATTGCGGAACACTCAGCAAACACTCACTTTGCGCCACAGGAACAACAGGCAAAATAGTCAGTGAAGCAACCGGTCTTGACATTACAAAATTCCTTTGCGGCTATCAGGGCGGCGAAGAACAGATTGCGGCAAGAATTGCCTGTAATGAAATTGACCTTCTTCTTATTTTCCGTGATCCTTTAACGGCAAAGCCCAACGAACCCAACGAAGCAAACCTTTTAAGGCTTTGTGATGTTCATAACATTCCCGTTGCAACAAACATTGCAACTGCAGAAGCACTTGTTCATGCCCTTGAAAGGGGTGACCTTGACTGGCGAGATATCGTCAACCCCAAGGCATAAATCAAATTTTAATATCCTAAATGCTATGACGGAAAAGAGTAGTCGTTTTTCCCGTTCAGAGAGAGGTGCCTTGGCTGGAAGCACCTTACGGAAGAATCACGGTGAAGACATTCCTGAGCAGAGTAAAGTCCGTTTGCCGCGTTAAGGCATCGAGAGGGACGCTCAGTGCGTTCAATCGGGGTGGTACCGTGGAGTTAATTCTTCATCCCCAATGCGTTTTGCATTGGGGTATTTTTATTTGCTTATCTCTGTAACAGAAGCCTGTTGAAACTGTAACATGCCCGAAGGGCATACTGACTACTAACTACTGACTACTAACTACTGGCTACTGACTACTAATTCAGATATTTATTTAACTATAAATCAGTTGGAGGTTTATTATGGCATTAGTAACAAAATCAATCAAAGGCACACTTGACCTTTTGCCGAATGAAAGCTACAAAAGGCAGTTTGTTGAGCATACCTGCCTTGAGATTGCTCAGAATTTCGGATATAAAGAAATACGCACACCGGTTTTTGAGCACACAGAGCTTTTTCAGCGCGGTGTGGGTGACACAACCGATGTTGTGCAAAAGGAAATGTACACTTTTGAGGATAAGGGCGGACGTTCAATCACCCTTCGTCCTGAGGGAACTGCAGGTGTTGTACGCTCCTATCTTGAGCACGGACTTTTCAACGAGCCTATGCCTCAGAAAATGTGCTATATTACATCCTGCTACCGTTATGAAAAACCTCAGGCAGGCAGATTGCGTGAATTTCATCAGTTTGGTATTGAATGTCTTGGCAGTGCAGCACCCGCCTGTGACGCCGAGGTTATTTCCGTAGCACAGAATCTTTTTGATTTTCTCGGAGTAAAGAATCTCAGACTTGAAATCAATTCAATCGGCTGTAAGCATTGCCGTAAGGATTACCACGCAGCCCTTCACGCATATTTTGAAAGCAAAAAGGACGAGCTTTGCGGTACCTGCCTTGGCAGACTTGACAGAAATCCCATGCGAATTCTTGACTGCAAGAGCCCCGTATGCTCTGATATTGCGAAGGACGCACCCAAGGTCACAGATTTTCTTTGTGATGAATGCAAGGCACATTTTGAATCTGTACAGAATTATCTCAGGGCTATGGGCATTGACTTTACGGTAAATCCCACCATAGTAAGAGGTCTCGACTATTATTCAAAAACTGTTTTTGAATTTGTTTCAACAGATATCGGTGCTCAGGGTACTGTATGCGGCGGCGGTCGTTATGACGGTCTTGTTGAAGAGGTAGGCGGAAGCCACACTCCCGCACTGGGCTTCGGTATGGGTATCGAGAGGCTTATGCTTCTTATGGAAAACCAGAATCTTCCCTTCCCCGAAGAGGCCAGATGCGAGCTTTATATCGCAACCATGGGCGAAAATGCAACGGTGCAGGCTGCAGCCATGGCAAATGCCTTAAGACGCGAGGGTATGTTTGTTGAATTTGATGTTGTAGGCAGAAGCGTAAAGGCACAGATGAAATACGCAAACAAAATCGGTGCAAGGTTTACTGTTGTAATAGGTGACAGTGAGCTGGAAAGCAGACAGGTAAAGCTTAAAAATATGGGTACAGGCGAGGAGCAGGAGCTTAATCTTGACACATTTGAAAGCGACATTCTTAACATTTCAATAAGCGAAAGCCTGAAGGAATTTGATAATCTTGATTTTTCCTCTGTTATGGGAAATTTTGAAATATAAGGAGTAATAATTATGGATTTAATGACAGGACTTAAAAGAACAAATTATTGCGGCGATCTGAGAGTAGGCGATTGCGGCAAAGAGGTTGTAGTGTGCGGTTGGGTACAAAGACAAAGAGACCTCGGTGCTCTCATCTTTGTTGACCTTCGTGACAGAACAGGTATTGTTCAGCTTGCATTTGATGATAACACACAAAAGGAAATTTTCGATAAGGCTTTCACCGTAAGAAGTGAATTTGTTCTTATGGCAAAGGGTGAGGTGAGAGAGCGTTCTTCAAAGAACACGGATATCCCCACAGGTGAGGTTGAAATTTTTGTAACTGACCTTCGTATCCTCGGTAAGAGTGAAACACCGCCATTTGAAATTATTGAAAACTGCCAGACATCGGAATTAACAAGACTCAAGTACCGTTATCTTGACCTTCGTCGTCCTGATTTGCAGAAGAATATTCTTATGCGTCACAGAATTACAAAGATTACCCGTGACTATTTTGATGAAAACGGATTTGTTGAAATTGAAACACCCATTCTCATCAAATCAACTCCCGAAGGTGCAAGAGACTTCCTTGTTCCCTCAAGAATTCACAAGGGCAGCTTCTATGCACTTCCCCAGTCACCTCAGCTTTACAAGCAGCTTTCAATGGTTGCAGGCTTTGACAGATATATGCAGATTGCACGTTGCTTCCGTGATGAGGACCTTCGTGCAGACCGTCAGCCCGAGTTCACACAGATTGACGTTGAAATGAGCTTCATCGAAAAGGAAGACATACTCACTCTCATTGAAGGCTATATGAAGAAGGTGTTCAAGGAAGCCCTTGATGTTGAAATTGAAACACCCCTTCCCAGACTTACCTATAAGGAAGCTATGGAGCGCTACGGCTCAGATAAGCCCGATACAAGATATGCAATGGAAATCACCGACATAGGCGAAGAAGTGAAAAACTGCGGCTTCGGTGTGTTCACAGGCGCACTTGAAAACGGTGGCAAGGTTGCTGCAATCACAGCAAAGAATGCTTTCTCAATCCTTACAAGAAAAGAGGTTGACAAGCTCACTGAATTTGTAAGAGGTATCGGAGCAAAGGGACTTGCATGGGCAAGAATCGGTGAAGACGGTACAATTGCTTCCTCCTTTGCAAAGTTTATGACAGAGGATGAAATGCAGGCAATTATGGCAAAATGCGGCGCTGAAAACGGTGATGTTATTCTTATTGTTGCAGACAAGGCAAGCACAACTCTTTCCGTTCTCGGCTCACTTCGTCAGACCGTTGCAAAGAAGCTTGATATTATTCCTCAGGATAAATATAACCTTCTCTGGGTTGTTGAGTTCCCCTTCTTCGATTGGGATGAAGAGCTCGGTCAGTATGTTGCAATGCACCATCCGTTCACATCTCCTCTTGATGAATGCCTTGATTATCTTGAAACAGATAAGGCACAGGTAAGAGCAAATGCTTATGACCTTGTTCTCAACGGTATTGAGCTTGCAAGCGGTTCAATCAGAATCACTGACCCCGAGCTTCAGAAGAGAATCTTCAATCTTCTTGGTCTTTCCGATGAAGAAGCACATGAAAAGTTCGGTTATCTTACCGATGCTTTCAAATATGGTGCACCCCCTCACGGCGGTATTGGACTTGGTCTTGACAGACTTGTTATGCAGATGCTTCGTCTTGAAACACTCCGTGATGTTATTGCCTTCCCGAAGGTACAGAACGCAAGTGAGCCCATGACAGACTGTCCTGCAATTGTTGACACAGAGCAGCTTGATGTTCTCGGTATCGGACTGTTGAATAACGAAGAATAAGTAAAGTTCTTTTGATTCTTTTCTTTCAAGAAAAGAATGCCTGACCGGCGAGGTCAATAATAAAGCAAACAAAAAAACAGCACTGTTCAGCTCTTGGTTGAACAGTGCTGTTAAAATTTTATGCCACTATCAGAACTCCGTTCTTCTGCAATACTTCAATAAAATCGTCCTTGTTTTCATATACTGTTGAAAACTTGAAAATCACTTCGTCACCAACATAAAGATGATAGAAGGTTCCGTGTCTGCCGCGGCGCCCCACAACAAGCTTTGAAGCCTGACTGTAGGAATAAGTCTTGTCCTGAACAACAAAACCGTAATTTCCGTATTCAAGAATATTGTTGTTATACTGATATGCGTAAATGCCAAGATAACCGACAATAACCGTCACATAAATCAGCCCAAAAATAATAACATCGGAATCAAGCAAAAGTGAAAGGTCAAATCCGCTTTCAAAGAACATTGCACCCAGCATAAGCAGTCCCAATCCGCCTAACAGGGCCGTGCCGAGAAGAATTTCTCTTTTAGAAACTCTCAGTATTTTCTTTTCCATTTTATCACTCCTTTAAATCATTCTAAACAAAATGTATTTTTTTGTCAACTGCCTGTAAATTTTAAGAAAAAAAGGGGTTAAATTATGAAATAATTTGCGTTTCGGTTGACATCTTAAAAGGAAAGTTGTATCATATACTATGTATAATAGTGGTATTATGACTATATGTATATAAATCAGAATGAAGTTTAAAGGAGGCTTTCCTTGAAGATGAAAAAATTTCTTGCTTTATTTCTTTCTTTAATGATATTGCTTGCTCTTTCGGTGTGCCCTGCATCTGCAATCATCACAACCTATGGGGGTACCTTTGCCGTTCTTCCGGGCAACACACGTTCATCATCACCGGAATATAATTATGCATGGCTTGACAATCTGGTTGTAAGAGACGATGCCATGGCTGTAACATCAAAGAAGATTACTCCGAAGCCTACGGATTATCCCGGCAGCCATACATATGACGAATTCATCAAAGAGGTTGATCAGTATTCAAACCTGTATCTGCTTGATGAAAACACCGTTGCTGCTGCATACGGTGAAATCAATGAGGCACTGTATTATCTTGTAACAGCAACAGGTATGACAGGCTCCCTTGATGAAATGCGCTCTTATCTTCAGGATTACGGCATCAGGCTTCCCGGCAATGAGGATGCCGAAGATAAAATGGCAATCGCTGTAACCTATGCCGCAATTAAATATGATGCTGTTTATGCCCTTTATGAAAAGAAGGTTGAAATTCCCAAGGGCTCAACCCTTGACGGTGCAACGGTAATTATCCTTTCTGCACTTACAAACACTGTTCTTCCTTCAGGTGTTGATACTCTCACAGGTATGGCAGTAAACACCATGAAGCAGTATGTTACTCAGTTTGAACAGATACCCATCAGCCAGAATCCCAAGCCTGATGAGGTCTTCCATTGGGCGAAGGTTCTCACAGCGGCTCATTATGAATATCAGGTACCCTTGACGGTTTATACAGAGGCCACTACCGCTCAGAAGGAATATGTTGACTATGCTTACTATGCATCAATTTTCAACACCATGTATGACATAACCGTTAACCCCATCAAGCTTGTTGCGGCAAGTCAGAGTGAAGACAAGCTTGCCGTTCAGAGACTTATTCTCCACACCATGCTTGACGAAAAAGGTGTGACTTACGATAAGAGTTTATCAGCTGAAGACCTTTTTGAACTCGCTGAAGCAAACGGTTGCTTCATGCTTGAGGATGAATTATACAGTGATGTGCTGAATTATGAAATTGTTGTTGCGGAAACAACGGAAAAAATCTGGTTCACACCCTTTGCCCTTGCAGACCAGCTTCCCGGCGGCAGTAACGATTATGTTACAATGAAGCTTAACGGCAACCCCATCACAGCAGGCACAACAACAAGCGTAGATCTTTTCACCTCTCTCAAGAAAGAAAAGATAGAGCTTTCTGTTTCCTATAATGACGGTGCACGTAATGACAGTGCAGTTTATGAATTCACTGTTATCAAGGATGCTGCCCTTAACGATGAAAATGCTGTTCAGTCTGAAAACGATATGGTTGCAGAGGTTGAAAAGTTTGTTAACACAATTGTACCTGACAAGGATTCTGAAGCAGGTAAAAAAATTGACAGTGTTTTTGCTGCTGTAGATGATAAAATTCAGGCTGAGCTTTCAACAAAAGTAAATGCAGAGGCGCTTACAACCTACAGTGTGGAAACAACCAAAAAAGACAATTCTTCAACCACCGTTAAAAACACACAGGAAAAGGAAACTGAAAGATTTGACTTTAATTATCTTGAAGACCTTATTGACGGAGCATACGAAACAGATGCTTTCGGAAATATCATAACAACCTCTTCCATTTTCACTGAAGAGGAAAGCACAACTCAGCAGTCCTTTGTGGAAAAGGCAGCCGAAACAGTTAAGGAAAATCCGGAAATTGTTGCAGCTCCCACAGGTATAATTACCCTTGGATCTCTTGCGGGTTATCTTCTTTCCAAGAAGCACCGTGATACGGCACTTCCCGAAGAGGCTGAAGAAGAGGAAGCTGAAGAATAAAACAAATAAAAAATACATCTTTATTCTATGAAAGAATGAGGATGTATTTTTTTCCTTTAAAGTGTGCCGTAACCTGCATAAAAATAAAAAAAGTCCATCAAATATAGTAAAATTTATACTATTTAATATTTTTTTTACTTGACATATTGTGTATTTTGTTTTAAAATATACAGGATAGTGTATATCTATCCTTCGAGTAACATTACTGTAATTCTTTTGATGAACCACATCGGTGATATAGTTACCGGCGGAATACCGCATGATATATGTTGCCAACTTAAGAAACTTAAAAAGAAGGAGGTGCTGCTACTTTGGAAAAGAGTATGATTATAACAATTATCGTTGCTGTTGTTTGCGCTGCTGTTGCAGGTGCTATCGGTTTTGTAATGGGTGGTCTTCACAGAAAGAAAACTGCTGAAGGTCTTATCGGCTCAGCTAATGACGAAGCCGCAAGAATTGTAAACCAGGCTGTTAACGAAGCGGAAACAAAGAAAAAAGAGGCTATTCTTGAAGCAAAGGATGAAATTCATAAATTCAGAAATGAAGCTGAACGTGAAATTCGCGAAAGAAGAAACGAAGTTCAACGTCAGGAAAAAAGAATGATTCAAAAAGAAGAAAGCCTTGACAAGAAAACAGAAACACTTGAGAAAAAAGAAGAAATTCTTGAAGAAAAAATTAAAAAAGCAGAAGATCAACTTTCCGAAGCAGAAAGCATCAAAAGAAGTCAGTTAGAAATGCTTGAAAAGATATCGGGCTATACAAAAGAACAGGCTAAGGTCGATTTGCTCAATTCTCTTGAAGAAACGCTCAAAAGAGAAAAGGCTGTCAAGATTATGGAATATGAACAGTCTGTTCGTGAAGAATCCGAAAATCTTGCAAGAGAAATCATTACAACTGCAATTCAGCGCTGCGCTGCCGACCACGCATCGGAAGCAACCGTGTCTGTTGTTGCACTTCCCAATGATGAAATGAAGGGTCGTATCATCGGCCGTGAGGGCAGAAATATCAGAACCCTCGAAACAATCACAGGTGTTGACCTTATTATTGACGATACACCTGAAGCAATCACCCTTTCAAGCTTTGACCCCGTACGCAGAGAGGTTGCAAGAATTACTCTTGAAAGACTTATCTCCGACGGAAGAATCCATCCCGCTCTTATTGAAAAGATTCACGAAAAAGCAAAAAGAGAGGTTGACCAGACAATTAAGCAGGCCGGTGACAGAGCTGTTATTGATGCAGGCGTCAACGGTGTTCACAATGAACTTGTAAAGCTTATCGGTCGCCTTAAATACCGTACCAGCTACGGACAGAATGTTCTCAATCACTCTCTTGAGGTTTCTTACATTGCAGGTCTTATGGCTGCTGAAATCGGTGCTGATGTAAAGCTTGCAAGACGTGCAGGTCTTCTTCACGATATCGGTAAGGCTGTTGACCATCAGCAGGAAGGCTCACACATTGAGCTTGGTGTTGAGTACGCTAAAAAGTACAAGGAAAATGACATTGTTGTAAATGCAATTCATGCACACCACGGCGATGTTGAACCTAAGAGTGTAATTGCTTGCCTTGTTCAGGCTGCGGATGCAATTTCCGCTGCAAGACCCGGAGCAAGAAGAGAAAACCTTCAGAACTATATCAAGCGCCTTGAAACCCTTGAACAGATTTCTGAATCATTCCAGGGTGTTGAAAAGGCATTTGCAATTCAGGCAGGCCGTGAGGTCAGAATTATTGTTAAGCCTGAAATTGTCAGCGATGAAGAAATGGCACTTGTTGCCCACAACATTGTTGAAAAGATTGAACAGGAGCTTGAATATCCCGGTCAGATCAAGGTCAACATGATTCGTGAAACAAGGGCAGTAGACTATGCAAAATAATCAGAAAGCTGTTGCGGAAACGCAGCAGCTTTTTTAGGAAAAGGATAAAAATCCCTTTTGCCGGAGGGTGGATTATGAATATTATTTTTGAAGATAAGCACATTATAGTATGCCAAAAGGAAAGAGGAATCCTTTCTCAGGAGGGTAGCGGCAAGGATAATATGCCGCACAGGCTGAAGGAGCTCACCGGTGGTGAAATTTATGTGGTTCACCGCCTTGACAGGGAAGTGGGCGGACTCATGGTCTTTGCAAAAACTCAGAAGGCTGCCGCCGGTCTTTCAAAGCAGGTGACAGACAGAACAATGAAAAAGGAATATCTTGCCGTTGTTCACGGTGAGTCATCTGAGGGGATTATGGAAGACCTTTTGTTTTTTGACAAAAGCAAGAATAAATCCTTCATTGCCAAAAAAGAGCGCAAGGGTGTTAAAAGAGCACTTCTTGAATACAGAACACTTGAGTTCAGGGCGGAAAGCAGCCTTGTGAGAATAGAGCTTCACACGGGCAGAACTCATCAGATAAGAGTTCAGTTTGCTTCAAGGAAAATGCCTTTATACGGTGACAGGCGTTACGGTGCGAAGGATGACAGCAAAACAATTGCCCTGTGGTCATGCAGCCTTTCATTCCTGCATCCCGAAATCGATGAACAGATGAGCTTTGAGCTTTTGCCACACGGTGATGAGGCATTTGCAGATTATTATGTATAACAAAAACAGTACTGCCTTTGTGAGCAGTACTGTTTTTAATATAAAGAAAAACCGGAACAAAAATGTTCCGGTTGCATAAAACCTATTTATAAAGTAATTAAACAAAAACTTTCAAATACAAATTATGCTTCTTCTTCCTCTTTCATCTTTGCAAAGCAATCGCTGCAGTAAACGTCTCTGCCTTCAGTGGGCTTGAAGGGAACCTTAGCTTCGCCGCCGCATGATGCGCAAGTTGCGATGAACATCTCACGTGCAGGTTTTGCTGCGTTCTTACGAGCGATACGGCAATCCTTGCAACGCTGGGGTTCGTTCTGGAAGCCCTTTTCAGCATAGAATTCCTGCTCACCTGCAGAAAAGATGAAGTCATTTCCGCATTCTTTGCATTTGAGTGTTTTGTCTTCGTACATGATTTTTTTACCTCGCTTGAATTTTAATTGCCCTTATCGGAATTGCACCGATTCTTTGAAACCAACGCTCTGCTTTGAGCTATGGGGCTTGTATTATAAACTGAGCTTTTCGCGCAGCTTTTTCCTTGCTCTTTGCAATGCACCGTCAACGGCTTTAGCAGAAACACCGACTGTCTCGGCAATCTCACCGTAAGAAAGGCCTGTAAGATAAAGGATGAATATACGGCTTTCCTGTGGGGAGAGGGAAGAGGAAATAACAGATGATATGTATTCTGCCTCGCTTTTTGAAATAAACCTTTCTTCAGGCGACGGAACAATTTCAGAAATATCAGAATTTTCCTCCAAAGGGATAACAAGATCCGTAGGAATACGCTTTTTTGAAGAGTTGGTTCTGATAACGCTGAGAATTCTGTTCTTCATACAATGGGAAGCATATGTTGCAAAAGAACACGATCCGTCATTTTTAAAAGAGCGAACAGCAGAAAGAAAACCTATCATTCCTTCCTGAACAAGGTCGTCCTTTTCAACAGAAGCATTTCTGAAGGATGTGGCAACGAGCCTTGCTTTGTCTGTATACCTTGCAGTGAGAAGTGAAAAGGCTTCGGTGTCATTTTGCCTTATCAGTTTAATCAGTTCCTCATCGCTGAGATTCATATAATTCAAAATGAGAAAATCCTTTCCACGCATTGCTGTATTATTATGACTATTGTACAATAATATTTTTCTACTGTCAACGGAATTTTTATACAAAATGACCAATGCTTTTTTGTGTTAAAGTGCTATAAAAACCCGCAAAACAGACCTTTTTAAGGCTATTTGCGGGTTTTTGCTTTATTTTATAATTCCTCCGCCAATAACGTAATCACCGTCATAAAGCACAACGGACTGGCCCTTTGAAATGGCACGCTGCGGCTCATCAAAAACAAGATGGAATGTATTTTCGTCTGTCTGTGTAACAGTTGCATTTTGTTCGGTGTGCTTATAGCGTGTTTTCGCTTTAACTCTGAGAGAACCGTCCAGACGGTCAAAGGGGATAAAATTAATGTTATCGGCGTCAAGCTCTTTTGTAAAAAGGCTTTCGTTATCACAAAGAATGACCTTGTTTTCCGCCACATTTTTTTCTTTTACATACATAGGTGCGGGAAGAGCGAGTCCAAGCCCCTTGCGCTGACCTACGGTGTATCGGATTATGCCCTTGTGTGTGCCGAGAATCCTGCCGTCTGTGCTGACAAAGCTTCCGTCAGGGTATTTTTTACCGGTGTATTTTTCAATGAAATCGGCATATTTACCGCCGGGAATAAAGCATATATCCTGACTGTCACTTTTTCTTGCAGAGGTGAAGCCGATACTTTGGGCAATTGTGCGCACTTCATCCTTGGTGAGGCTGCCTAAGGGGAAAAGTGTGCTTGAAAGCTGCTGCTGATTGAGGCAGTACAGCACATAGCTCTGATCTTTTTTTATGTCTGCACCTTTTCTGAGAAGAAAACGTCCGTTTTGGTTTTCAATTCTTGCATAATGGCCTGTTGCTATTTTGTAAAAGCCCTCTTCGCGGGCTTTTTTCAGCATGGTACCGAATTTAAGGTTTTTGTTGCACACAATACAGGGGTTGGGAGTTGCCCCTTTTTCATAGGTGTCAATAAAATTCTGTATAACATATTTTTTGAATTCATCGTAAAACTCAAAAACATAAAAAGGAATGCCCATCTTTTCTGCAGTGTTTTTTGCATCCTCAACATCGGACAGATTTTCAGGGCAGAAAACATCTTCACCTTTAAAAAAACGGCAGTTTACACCTGCAGTATCAAAGCCTGCCTGTTTTAAAAGATAAGCAGAAACAGCACTGTCAACACCGCCGCTCATACCCACAAGAACTTTTTCAGCCATAAAAATACCTCCGAAAATATAACCTTTAATGATTATATAATTTCGGAGGGTTAATGTCAACTGCCTGTTTTTGTTAAAAGTCAAGCTGCTCGTCTGTAAGCTCACCTGCATTTATAAAAGGCAGGATAACGGTGAAATCCGTGTAATCAACAGAGCTTTTTGCTTTTATTGTGCCGCCGTGGAGCTCGGTTATCTGTTTGGCAATTGCAAGTCCAAGGCCTGAACCGCCTGCAGCAGAATTTCTTGAAGAGTCCGTACGGTAAAATTTTTCAAAAAGACGCTCAAGCTTTTCGGGGGGGATCTCGTCACTTTTGTTGCGGAATTTGATTATTACTCTGTTCTGTCTGATTCTTGCACCTACCCTTATCATGGTGTTTTCATAAGAATAGTTTACAGCATTTTTAAGAAGATTATCGAACACACGGGCTATTTTATCCGAATCGGCAAGCATGATAATCTTTTCGGGAATATCAATATCAACCCGTATTCTTTTTTCCTGCATCATGGGATAGAATTCATCAACAATCTGACGGATCATCATATTGAGGTCGATACGGTTTTTCTGCAGGGTGATGTTGTTGATGTTGAATCTTGTGATTTCAAAGAATTCAGTTATAAGCTGCTCAAGGCGGTAGGCCTTGTCAAGGGCAATACCGCTGAATTTTGCCCGTTGTTCCCTTGTAAGCTCAGGAGATTCATCAATCAGCGTAAGGTAACCTATAATTGAAGTAAGGGGTGTTTTCAGGTCATGAGCAAGGTACATAACAAGGTCATTCTTTTTGCTTTCGGCTTCAATTGCCTGCTTCTGACTTTCAAGAACTTCAAGTCTAATGTCCTTCAGCTTAATTTCAACATCGGAAAACTCCTTGGGAAAAGATGCGATATCGCTTTCCATATCAGTGAAGGCTTCAAGACTTTTGCAGGTTTTGTTGAAAGCGGCGAGAGTTGAAACCGAGGTAATAAAGCAGTTGAAAAGGAACCACCAGAAAAAAACAACAAAGCAAAGCATATAATGATTAACATAAAAAAACTCAAGGGTGCTTCCGTTAAAAAAGTTCAGAAGGAATGGAGCAATATAATTGATGTAAAGATTTGCAAGGCTTCTGTTGAAATCAGGGTTAAGGTTTGCAAAAAGGTATATGATTATGTAAATCACAACGGTTGCCAAAAAGAAATAAGCATTCCTCAGAAAAAAGCTGCGCAGTACTGTGAGGGCTACATTTTTTGTGCTCCTGACCTTTTTTTCTTTACTATTCTTTTTCAATTTTATATCCAACTCCCCACACTGTTTTTATGAATTTCGGGTTCTTAGGCTTTTCGTGCATTTTTTCTCTTATTCTTCTTATATGTACCATAACAGTGTTGTTGCTGTCAAGATATTCTTCACCCCAGACCCTTTCGAATATTTCTTCCGTGGATACAACCTTACCGGCATTTTCCATAAGCAGCTGAAGAATTCTGAATTCTGTTGGTGTGAAGGTAATAACTTCACCGTAAAGGCGGCATGTATGGTCTTCCGTATTAAGCTCAAGTCCGGAAATTTCAATTGTGCTTTTTTCTTCCTCGGAAGTATTATACTGTCGGTATCTTCTTATCTGAGCTTTCACTCTGGCAACAAGCTCAAGGGGATTAAAGGGCTTTGTAACATAGTCATCGGCACCGAGAGAAAGGCCGGAGATTCTGTCGGTATAAGAGGTTTTTGCTGTAAGCATGATTACAGGGTATTTGTGTTTGTCTCTGATTCGGGCGCAAAGGGAAAAGCCGTCAACGCCCGGCAGCATTACGTCAAGCACTGCAAGGTCAAAGCTCTGCTGCTCGATAAGCTCTGCGGCTTCCTGTCCGTTATATCTTTTTTCAACCTCAAAGCCTTCATTACGAAGATAAAGCTCAATGAGGTCTGCAATTTCAATTTCATCGTCTACAACTAAAATTCTCATTTTTTACTTCCACCTCCCGTTCATTATATCATAAAAAAGAATGGATTGACACTGTTAATTTCTTAAGACTTTCTTAAGTTTTGTCCGTTAAAGCATATCTTCGGAGTCAAGTTGTTATATTTTTGATAATTTAGTGTTAAAGTACTTTATTTTTAAAGTAAAATATATTATTATATTATACTGTATAGTTATGTAAAAATTTATATAGGGAAAAAGAAAGGCGGATAGATATGAGTAAAATACTTATCGTTGATGATGATATTTCCATCTCTCAGCTTATTTCAGATGCGCTTGAGGATGAAGGCCTGGAAACGGTAATCAGAACTGACGGAAAAAGTGCCTATGAATACATAATGAACAACAGCTCTGATATTTCTCTTATCACCCTTGACATAATGATGCCTGAGCTTTCCGGCGTTGAGCTTTGCAGCTTTATAAGAAGCAGAGTCAGCTGTCCCATTGTTTTTGTAACTGCAAAGGGCAATTCAGCAGATGCTGTAAACGGTCTTGAGGCCGGTGGTGACGATTACATATCAAAGCCTTTTGTTGTTGAAGAGTTTGTTGCAAGAATCAAGGCTCACCTCAGACGTGATAAAAGAAACCACGCTGACCCTGAAGCCGGTGTAATCAAGGTGGGCAACATTGAAATCCGTACAGATTCATACGAGGTTTACAAAAACGGAGAGGCTGTTTCTTTTTCTACAAGGGAATTTCAGCTTCTTCAGTATCTTATGGAAAATGCAGGTAAGGTTCTCACAAGAGAACAGATTTTCAACCATGTGTGGGATACAGAATTCGGCGATATCGGCACTGTTGCCGTTAACATCAAAAGCATCCGTGACAAAATAGATACGGAAAATGAATATATAAAAACAGTGTGGGGCGTAGGCTATAAATTTGTAAGCCGCAGCTGATGTAAAATGAAGGGGAGTGAATGCTGTGTTTCAAAGCAGAAAAACCAATTTTCTGATGATAATGATATTACTCGGTGTTATTGCAGCGTTTGCTTATTCCTATAACGTATCAGTGACAAGGGCTGTTGCCGATGTCGCATATAATGACAGGGCAATTCTTCAAAGATACAACAACGAAATTATTGAAAAGCTGTCAGAGGAAGACAGTATTGAAACCTGGAGTGAAATTGTTGAGCAATACGAGGATATAGTTATCGTTATTGAAAACAGCGAAAACAAGGTTGTTACACGCTCTATCGGAAGAACATGGTCTGCCCTTGATGTTAAGGTGCAAACCCCCTTCGAATACAAAGGCAGGGCTTATGTTATAAAATCCTCTGTGTATCTTCTCAGGGATTATGTCGGTGATGTCAGAGCTCTTTCAAAGTTCTTTTTTGCGGAGTTCCTTATTGGTATTTCCGCACTCTGCCTTTTGATTTTTACAATCTACACAGTGATGCTCAGACCCTTCAGGTCCCTTTACAAAGCAATTGAAGACTTTGACAAAACAGGTGAGCTGAAGGATGTCAGAATAAAGGGATATGCAGGTGAAATTTACCGCCGCTTTGTTTTCATGACGGAAAATCTTGAAAAACAGCAAAATAACCAACGAAGAATAATAGCATCCATTTCCCATGATATAAAAACTCCGCTTACTTCAATTATGGGATATACGGAGCAGCTTGAAAAGGCTGATCTGAGCGAAGAAAGACGGAAAAGGTATCTTTCAACGGTTTATGAAAAAAGCGAGCAAATCAGAAGCATTATGGAAGAGTTCGATGATTATCTCAGCTATAACAAGCTTCGTGATTTCAAAAAAACAGAAATCAGCGCCAAAGAGCTTATGGATGATATTATATCCGAATATGCAGATGAGCTTGAAAACTCAGGTGTTGATTTGCAGGTGACTGTTTCAGGTGACAGGAATGCACAAACCGCCATTGATATAATCAGATTTAAAAGAGTTTTCGGCAATGTGTTTTCAAATTCCCTGAAGCACTTCGATAAAAAGGAAAAGATAATCAGTGTGAATATCAGACCTGAAAAGGAAAAGTTCATGATATTCATTGACGATTCAGGTGAAGGCGTAAAAGATGACAAGCTTGAAGAAATTTTTGAGCCCTTATATACTTCTGATAAGGGTAGACGTGTGGCGGGCTTGGGCCTTTCTATCTGCCGCGAGATAATTGAAAGCCATGCAGGCAGAATTTATGCTACAAAAAGTGAGCTCGGTGGTCTTAAAATCTGTATCGAGCTTGAAAGAACAGGTAAAAAGAACGTATTTTGATTGAGACAGGTGAATATACTAATGGAAAAATTCCGACAGGCACTGGAAAGCCTGCTTAAAAAAATGAATCCATACATAAAGAATGCTCGTGTTTTGTTTGGCAAGCTTGTTGAGCTTTTATACAAGCACAAGGTTGTTTCGGTTTGTGTGGTTGTGTTCATTTTTCTTGTGTGCACGGTTATTGCAGTGATTAACGGTTATCTTAATAAAATCAATTATGACGACGGAACACAGCCTCCCTCTGTTGTTTATACCACTGAGGAGGAAACAACACAGGTTCAGCTTGGAACGGGTGAGTATATTACAATATATGCCTCACAGCTGAATTCCGACGGCTCCTTTACTCTGGCTGACGGCCGTGTTTATTATGTAGACGGCTCTGTCAGAAATCCTGACGGTACGCTTATCCTTAAGGACGGCTCATATATAATGGCAGACGGACTTGCGGTTTTGTCAGACGGAACAACTATCTATAAAGACGGTACAGTTGTTTTTCAGAACGGAAATTTTATCTCTTCAACAGGCATAACAGTTGACTCTTCGGGTAAAGCAACATTTTCTGACGGAAGAACCATGAGCATTTCAGATTTCTATATCGAACAGTCGGGCAGGGTTGTAATCAAAAACGGAAGCAATATTTTCAACATAAGCAACAATGTTGAAAACACTCAGAGTTCTTCCGGTGAACAACCTCAGACTCAACCGCAGCCTCCTCAGGATGACGACGACGATGAGATTATTCAGGCCGCAAAAGAGAATGATAAGGTCAAGGATAAGCTTGAGCAAAACGATAAGCTTATTGAGGAAAATGCCCATAATAATGAAATATGGTACAGCGATGACGTTATCAACATTCTGCTTATGGGTATTGACGGAGGAAGCAAGACCTTCCCTTACGGCAGGTCAGACGCCATGATTGTTGTAAGTATAAATAAGGTTACAAAGAAAATCAAACTGATATCATTTTCCAGAACTGCCTATGTGTCAATTCCGGGTTATGAAAACACACGACTCAATCATGCTCACGGCTATGGCGGCCCTCAGCTTGTTATCAGAACTATTGAAGATAACTATAAAATCAGAATTGATAACTATGTGAGCACAACCTTCTCCGCTTTTCAGGAGCTTATTGATGCTGTTGGCGGTGTGGATATTACGCTCACATCGGCAGAGGCAAAGGCACTTAAAAGTAAGCTTACTGCAAACGGATATAACTATGTCGGAAAGGGCGCATACAGGCTCAACGGTGCTATGGCTCTGGAATATGTCCGTCTTCGTAAAATTGACACAGACAGAGAAAGAACTCAAAGGCAGAGAAATGTGTTGACTTCCCTTGCAAACAAGGCAAAGAGCATGAATGTGTTTGAGCTTAACCTTGTGCTTAACAGAATTCTTCCCTATATCACAACAGACCTTTCGAAAATGGAAATAGTATCACAGCTTGTCAATGTTCCCACCTATCTTTCAAGTGATTTTGAGCAGTGTGTTCTGCCTCACAAGTCGTCAGCTCTCACTCTTATTGATAATTTTGAGGTTGTTCTTGTTGACTGGGAGGATGAGGTGGCCTACACTCATAAGCTCTTTTACGATGGGGTAACACCAAGCTATTATACACGGTGATAAGATGAAAAATAACAGTGTTCTTAACAAAAACGATGAAATAAGACTTACCGTAACCACTCTCACTTCAATGGGGAGTGGTTTAGGTCGTTTTAATGATATGGCAGTATTTGTTGACGGTGCCGCACCGGGAGATGAGCTTCTGGTACATATCATTAAGGTAAAAAAGAACTATGCGGTGGGTAAAATAAAAAAGATACTAAGAAAAGCAGACTGCAGAATAGACTCTGACTGTATTCATGACAGCCGTTGCGGAGGCTGTGCATACAGGCATATCAGCTATTCAAAGGAGCTTGAAATCAAAAAGCAGACCGTAACCGATGCACTTCAGCGAATCGGCGGACTGGATATTGAAGCTGAGGAAATCCTCAGCATAAAAGAGCCTGTGCATTACAGAAACAAAGCACAGATTCCCATAGGCCTCGGTCCTGATGGCGAAATAAACATAGGGTTTTATTCAAAAAGAACCCACAGAATAATAAACAGTGATAACTGCCTTCTTCAGAGTGAAGATTTTCATGCAATAATATCCGGCATAAGAAAGTATATTGCAGAAAGCTCTGTAATGGTTTATGATGAAAAAACGGGGAAAGGACTGCTGAGGCATATTTATCTCAGGCAGGCAAAAAAAACAAAGGAAATTATGGTCTGTCTTGTAATCAATGGTGACAGCATTCCAAAAAAACAAAATCTCATCAATCGCCTGACGGCTTTGGATGAAAATATAAAATCCATTGTTCTTAACATTAACAAAAAGAACACTAATGTAATTCTGGGAGATGAATGCATTACACTTTGGGGCAGCGATTTTATCGAAGATGAATTGTGCGGACTGAAGTTCAGAATTTCACCCCTTTCCTTCTATCAGGTAAATCCTAAAGGAACGGAGCTGTTATATAACAAAGCCAAGGAATATGCTGAACTTACAGGCAAAGAGACCTTGCTTGACCTTTATTGCGGTACTGGCACAATCGGTCTTACCATGGCAGATAAGGTGAAAAGCCTGATAGGTGTTGAGATTATACCTCAGGCAATAGATAATGCAAAAGAAAACGCAGCACTCAACAGCATCACAAATGCACGTTTTATCTGTGACGATGCAACGGGCGCTGCAAAAACCCTTTATGACGAGGGCATCAGACCTGATGTTGTCATTCTCGATCCACCGAGGAAGGGCTGCTCAGCAGATGTTGTTAAAACCGTTTCCGATATGCAGCCTGACAGAATTGTTTATGTATCATGTGATCCTGCAACTCTTGCAAGGGACCTTGCTTTGTTCGGTGAACAGGGCTACGAAACGAAAAAAGTAACTGCCGTTGATATGTTCCCGAGGACAACCCATGTCGAAACGGTTGTTCAGCTTTGCGAAAAAAAATAATTTTCAGGAGTTAAAAAATGAAGAGGTTGTCATTTTTCGTCTTGATTTTGGTTTTAATGACGTCGGTTTGTTTAAATCGCGTTTATGCTGCCGGAAATCAGAACTGTTACGAGTATAGCGGAAGCAATGTGAACGCTCAGAATTATGACACGTGGAGTAGGCCCGTATATTCATATATTGTGCCTGACGGTGACGACGGCTTCATGAATTTTGAATACATTAACGGTGCTGACGGTATGCTTGCAGAATACTATTCAGAGGATTATACCTTGAAAAACACTGTAACTATACCTTATGAGCTTCCTGCTTTCGGCGGTTTTTATGCTGTGGGTGATAATTATTATGTCCTCACGGGTCAGGAAAATCCCAATGAAGGTGTATCGGTTGAGGTTTTCCGTATAACAAAATACGATAAAAGCTGGAAGCGTATTGCTTCTGTGGGAGTCAAAAACTGTAATACCACAGTGCCTTTTGACGCAGGCAGCGCAAGGTTTGCTCACTGCGGGAAATATATCATTATCAGAACAAGCCATGAAATGTATAAATCCTCTGACGGTCTGAATCATCAGGCTAATCTTACAATGCAGCTCAACACTGAAACTATGCAGATAATTTCTTCGCAAACCTCTGTTTCAAACAATAAATACGGTTATGTCAGCCACTCCTTCAATCAGTTTCTTCATGTTGAAAACAATGCTTTACTTGCCCTTGATCACGGTGATGCCTTGCCCAGAAGCATCGCCTTTTTTAAATATGCCGGCGATGTATCTGACGGTGATTTTACTCAGACCTACCGTGATGTATGCACCGTGGTGGATATGCTTCCCATTGCGGGAGAAATCGGAGATAATTACACAGGCTGCAGTGTGGGTGGCTTTGAATATTCTGACACAAGTTATATTACAGCTGGCAGTTCAGTGCCGCAGAATACTGCTAAAAAGCAGAAAACAAGGAATGTTTTTGTCTCTTCGGTGCCGAAGAACAGTCTTACCGATTCATCGGTTAATATAGCATACCTTACAAATTACGAAGAAGGGGACGAAGGTGCATCAACACCCCATCTTGTTAAAATTTCGGATAACCGCTTTGTTATTCTCTGGAGTCGTCTCGGTAAGGTTTATTACGCACAGCTTGATGCAGAAGGCAAGCTGACAGGCTCTGTCCACAAATTTAAGGGTGAGCTTTCCGACTGTGCTCCTGTTGTGATGAACGGTAAGCTGATGTGGTACACAAGAGGTGATTCTGCAAAGACCTTTTATGAGATACAACTTGATGATATTTCCGATACATCGGTTTATACCGTTAAGAGCGGTCATGACTATGAGCTTTTATCGGAAAATGTGTTTAAATGCAAAAAATGCTCTGTAATTATCACCTTGACTCTGCCTGAGTATGTTTACGGCATGTGGGAGAATACGCAACAGCAAGGCAGTTATTCAACTATACAGGAAAGCTCATACCATCCCGGTTCTACCGTAAGGTTCATAACAGGCTATATTGGCGGAGCTGACATAGGGTGTGAGCTCAGGGTTGCTTCCTCCGATGAATCCGTGATAAGTGTGAATTATAATCCGCAGGAGGGTTCCGGTGTGCTTACATTTCATAAACAGGGCGAAGCAACCGTTACCGTAGAGTCAGCCTTTGACAGCAGCATAAACAGGAAAACAGTTTTTCAGATTCAGCACAGCTTTTCACAATGGGAAACAACAGTTGAACCGGGCTGCACACGGGGTGAAAAAGAAAGGGTATGCAGTGTGTGCGGTTATCGTGAAACAAAGGCTTTGGAAGCCACGGGCCACTCTTTTACAGATTATGCAAGCAACAACGACGCCACCTGTCAGAAGGACGGTACAAAAACCGCAAAGTGTGATAACTGTCAGCAGAAGAATACCGTTGCTGACAAAGGAAGCAAAAAGTCTCATGTTTTCATTTCTTATATAAGCAACAACGACGCCACCTGTCAGAAGGACGGCACAAAAACTGCAAAGTGTGATAACTGCGAACAGAAAAATACCGTTACTGAAAATGGTTCAAAGAAAGCACATAGCTTTAAAACATATGTCAGCGACAAAAACGCAACCTATTCTGCTAACGGCACCAAGACATCAACCTGCAGCAGCTGTAAAAAAGCAACCAAAACTGTTACAGATGAAGGCTCTAAGCTTACTCTGGGAGTTGTTTCAAGCCTGAAAGCGTCTGAAAGTAAAAATTCTGTAACCCTCAGCTGGAAAAAGGTGAGCGGAGCTACGGGCTACAGGGTATACAAATACAACGGCGGTTGGAAGACCGTTAAAAACATTGAAGGTACATCCTACACAGTCAAAAATCTTGAAGCGGGAACAAACTACCGTTTTGCAGTAAAGGCCTATGTCAAACAAGCAGGAAAAACCGTATTTGCTCCAAAGTACGTTTCAATTAAAACTGCAACAAAGCCCTTGCCACCTTCAATATTAAAAGCAAGCTCTCAGAAAGCGAGCAGTATCACGCTTCAATGGTCGGCTTGTGAAGGTGCTTCAGGCTACAAGGTGTACCGTTATGACAGCACAAAGAAAAAGTGGTCAACCGTTGTATCATCAACAACCAAAACAAAATATACCGTAAAAAATCTTTCAACGGGTAAAAGCTATAAATTTGCCGTTAAGCCCTTTATCAAAACAGCTTCGGGCACTGTATGGGCTGATACCTATACATCACTTACAACACACACAGCTCCCGCAACACCAAAAATAAAGCTCGCTTCAACTGCCAAAGGCAGAGTAACCATATCGTGGAATAATGTCAGCGGCGAAACCGGATATCAGATATGGTATTCAACAAAGCCCACAAGCGGATTTAAAAAGCTTGGTAATTATCCTGCCGATACTGTAAAGGTTTATAAAAAAGGCTTTAAAAGCTCAAAGACCTATTATTTCCGTGTGAGAGCATACAAAAAGTCGGGTGCGTCATACTTGTACAGCAGCTACAGCCCAACGGTAAAGGTTATAATAAAATAACTAAAAAGATATCTGCCAAAGGAAGCTCCCCGGCAGATATCTTTTATTGTATGTAATATTATTTAAAAATTGCAAAAACTGAATAGAAGGCTCTGAGAATCAGTGTAATGATGAGGGGTGAGAACGGGTCTGAGGGATAGAAGGCCATGTTGTTTCCTGTGATATCACCGTAAAATACACTGCGTGTTGAATAGTTTGCAACATCGTTTTCATCTATTTCAAAAACTCTTGCAGCGCGCTTGTCGCCAACGCCGTAGGAAGCAAAGCCGCTGCCTCCGTTATAACCGAGAACGATACCGTCCTTTGTTCTGCCCACGAAGTTGTTGATGTGGTCATGACCAAAGAAAGCACCGATGATGTCGCCCTGTTCAAGCCATGCTTCATACTGACCTGTGGTCACTTCTGTCGGCTCGGAGCAGGGAGGCTCATAAGAGTAGGTTTCCTCAGCGGAAGATATAAGAAGAGAGGAGTCTAACTTGTACCAGCCGGTTTCTGTAAGGCTGTAGAAGGAATCCTTGCCGCCCTTTTCACCCTCAATATAGAACTGATGGATTTCTTTTACCGGAATGTGCTGGAAAACAAGTGAAGGAACAGCTTCACCGCCATTAAGAGCCTTAAGAGAGTTACTTGTCTGCTTATACCATTCAACCTGTTCGGGATGAACACCGTCATAGCCGCCTCTTTCGGCGTTCTTGTTGTGGGTATCCATCATATAGATGTTGAGTGCAATTCTGCTTGAATCGGATGAAAGAACAGGAAGATTGAAGGTGCCGGGATCACAGCCTTCACTGTGGCAGAAATAGTCTGATTCCTTGAAAATTTCAATCATTTCATTGGTGGAAAGAACATTTTCAAGGTCATGGTCATGGTTGCCGAAGGTAACGGTGAAGGGTACCTGTGCTTCTTCAAAAAAGCTGCTGAGAAGACGAAGTGCATTAGCAACTCTTTTCTTAGTGGGAGCAGCAAAAACGTCGGAAAGCATATCACCTGCAATAACGGCAAGGTCGGGCTTTTCGCTTTCAAGAGCTTTTCTTAAAAAGTCGGCTGTTCTGTAATTCATATCACAGGTGTCCTGAGTGTCGTTGAACATCATGATTTTGAATTTTCCGTCATCACCGAACTTAAGTGTGGATGAGTCGTAAGAAGCTGTGGCTGTAAAAAGGCAAGAAAATGCAAGAATTACAGCCAGAATGATGCAGATTGATTTTTTCATGTTTAATCTCCTTTAAGTTTAATGTATATCTTTTTTCAAATCAAGATAAACGGTTTTTAAATACCATTTTCCGTTAATGTTTTCAAGCTTTACAAAGGGATTGAAGGTTTTACTGTCTACACCGGAATCCTGATAATTCTCTCCGTTATATTCCCATGTGTAGTTATATTCTATTGTAAAAGTGACAACACTGCCTTCAATGTCGTTTGAATGGGAAAGGGTATTGCCGCTTTTGTCAAAACCGTTGCATTTTATGGCTGACACATTTATTTTTCCTGTTTTATAATCCTCGGTGTCGATGTCAAGGTTATTTAAAATGCCGTCAACCACCTTTTGTGCATCTGACTTGTCTTTTTCACTGACAAAATTAAATCCGGAAAGGTCGCCGCTGCCGTCAGCACACACTTCAATGAATTTTAAAAGGATGTCCTGTGCTGCCTTTTCTGCCTGCTTCTTATATTCCTCGGTGACTTCAAGGTCAACATAAAGCTCGGCATATTTTTCCTTGTCGAAATTAATTTCCTTAGTAACTGTCTTGTAGCCGTATTTCGATACGGTAACTTCGTGCTTACCTGTCATTTCGGCAAAAATTCTGTAGCAGTCAGAGCTTTCGTTGTAGGGCACTTCAATTCCCTCAAGAAGCACAGTGCAGTGCTTCGGCGCGTAGACCGTGCAGCACACAGTGTCGGGCGTGATGTTAACTACGGTGCTTTCCGTAATGTTTACAGTGTCGGTTTCGGTTGTGCTTACACTGCTCAGGGTGACGTCTGTGTCATCTTTGTCGGAGTGTACCGATGTCAGTGCTGCGGCAAGGGCAATTAAAGCAACAACAGCCACAATTATTATAATTGTTTTCTTGCTCATGTTTTCACCTCAGGTTAATTATAACGCCTTGGCTTTAGTCTGTCAAATAATATACAGATATTTTTTTCAAACATTTGACGAAAAGAATAATTTGTAGTATAATATCAAATTGATGTACTGTGTACAAGCTTTATTTTTTATTTTCGAAAGGAGATATATCCAAAATGGATGACCCCGGCAGTCTTATTTTCAGTATAGTTTTATTGTTTGCTTTGATTCTTGTCAATGCATTTTTTGCAATGAGCGAAATGGCAATTGTTTCTCTCAACGATAATATGATTGACAAGCTTGCCGAAGAGGGCCACAAAAAGGCTAAAAAGATTAAAAAGCTTACAGAAAATCCCTCTAATTTTCTGTCCACTATTCAGATTGGTGTTACACTTGCAGGCTTCCTTACATCGGCAAGTGCATCAACAACCTTTGCCCAGATGCTCACCGAAGCCATATTGGGAATAAGCCCAAATCTTCATAAGTTTGATGACATCATCAGTGGCGCAAGTGTTGTTGTTATCACAATTATTATGTCATATTTCTCACTTGTACTTGGTGAGCTTGCACCCAAGCGTATGGCAATGCAGAAGCCCGAAATGATTGCATACAAGGTAGTTGATGTGCTTCTGGTTGTCAAGAAGGTGTGCACCCCATTTGTGAAAATCCTTTCATTTTCAACAAATGCAGTTGTGCGTATGTTTGGCTTCGACCCAAATGCAGATGAAGAAAGCGTAACGGAAGAAGAAATCCGTATGATGGTTGATGTGGGTCAGGAAAAGGGTGTTATTGAAGACATACAGAAAGAAATGATAAACAATATCTTTGAGTTTGACGATATTGATGTAACAGATATCATGACTCACAGAACGGATATGATTGCCGTTGAGGATACAGATACCCTTCACGAGGTTGTGGAGCTTTCAATCGAACACGGATATTCAAGAATCCCTGTTTACCATGAAGACCAGGATAATATTATCGGTATTATTTATATCAAGGACCTTCTTAAGTATGTTTCCGAAGCATTGCCTGAAACAAAAAGCCCCAGTGATATAATGCGTCCTGCATATTATGTTCCCTTCAGCAAAAACTGCGGTGATCTTTTTGGCGAAATGACGGAACAAAGGGTTCAGATGGCTGTTGTTGTTGACGAATACGGCGGCACGGCAGGTATTGTTACAATGGAAGACCTTGTTGAAGCAATCATGGGTAATATAAGAGACGAGTACGATGATGAAGAGGAAGAAATTGTTGAAGAAAGTGAAAACCTTTTCACAATCGACGGTACTGCATATATTGAAGAAGTCAATGAGCTTGTGGGTGAAATTATACCGGAAGGCGAATATGACACACTTGGCGGTTTCATCATCAGCCTTTTAGGCTTTTTACCCAAAGACGGTGACATGAACGAGGTAGAATACAAAAACCTCAAATTCACAATTCTCAATGTTGAGGAGCGCAGGATAGGAAAAGTCCGTGTTGAGCTCACTCCCGTTGATGAAGAGGAAGATGACGAATAAAGATGGCGGCAGGTTCCCCTGCCGTTATTTTTTTATAAAAAAACTTCTGTAAAGCTATTGACATTTACAGATATATTTAGTATAATAGCCAAGCTGTAAAGTTGAAAATCTTTACAGATGTGCGAGAGGAGGGGAAATAATGGCGAAAAATCTTGATGTTATCATACTTTTTGATATCTACGGCGATATGCTTACACAAAAGCAGCAGGATTTTATCAGCTATTATTATAACGATGACCTTTCCCTTGCAGAAATTGCAGAAAATGAAGGTATCACACGCCAGGGTGTACGTGATGCAATTAAGCGTGCTGAAGCTCAGCTGTTTTCATTTGAGGAGCATCTTGGCCTTCATGCGAGACTTGAAAAAACAAAAAACGGACTTCAGGAAATCAAACAGCAGATTGAGATTATTAACGAAGTTAACCGAAGAACTATTCTGTCAAGAGAAATCAATGATGCAACAGCCAGAATTGATGTTCTCACACGTATGCTCAGTGAATGATGAGTAAATAAAATCAAAAGGATTTGATTCAATGGCATTTGAAGGTCTTTCAGAAAGACTGGAAGCCGCCTTTAAAAAGCTTCGCAGCAAGGGCTCACTTACTGAGTCTGATGTTAAAGAAGCAATGAGAGAGGTTCGTCTTGCTCTTCTTGAAGCAGACGTTAACTACAAGGTTGCCAAGGATTTCACTTCTTCCGTAACGGAACGTGCAATCGGTGCAAAGGTTATGGAAAGCCTCACTCCCTCGCAGATGGTTATCAAAATCGTTAACGAGGAGCTCACAAACCTCATGGGCGGTACCAAGTCAAGGCTCAACACAGCCAATAACCCACCCACAGTTGTTATGATGTGCGGTCTTCAGGGTTCAGGTAAAACCACTCACAGTGCAAAATTGGCACTTATGCTTAAAAATCAGGGTCACAGACCTCTTCTCGTAGGTTGTGACGTTTACAGACCTGCCGCTATCAAACAGCTTGAGGTTGTTGGTGAAAAAGCAGGTGTACCTGTTTTCCAGCTCGGTCAGATAAATCCCGTTGACATTGCAAAGCAGGCTGTAGCCTATGCCAAGGACCACGGTCACGATTACGTTTTCCTTGACACGGCAGGCCGACTTCACGTTGACGAAGAGCTGATGGATGAGCTTAAAAACATCAAAACAACAGTTCGCCCCCACGAAATTATGCTTGTTGTTGACTCAATGACAGGTCAGGATGCAGTTAATGTTGCAACCTCCTTCAATGAGGCACTTGGCATTGACGGTCTTCTTCTCACAAAGCTTGACGGTGACACAAGAGGCGGTGCGGCTCTTTCAGCAAGGGCTGTAACAGGCAAGCCAATCAAGTTTGTCGGTACAGGCGAAAAGCTTGGCGACATTGATGTTTTCCACCCCGACAGAATGGCTTCAAGAATTCTCGGCATGGGTGATATGCTTTCACTTATCGAAAAAGCTGAAATGGAGCTTGACGAAAAGAAGGCAAGAGAGCTTGAGCAGAAGCTCAGAAAAAACAAATTTGATCTTAATGACCTTTACGACCAACTTCAGCAGGTTCGTAAAATGGGCTCAATTAAAGATACACTCAAAATGATACCGGGTCTTAGCAAAAAGGTTGACGAGGTTGACATTGATGAAAGACAGTTCGACCGTGTTCAGGCAATTATCCTTTCAATGACACCTCAGGAAAGAGCAAAGCCGGATATCATCAACCCCTCAAGAAAGCGCCGTATCGCAGCGGGCTGCGGTATGCAGGTTGAGGATGTCAACAAGCTTCTCAACCAGTACAGACAAATGCAGAAGATGTTCAAGCAGCTTAACGGCAAATCATCAAAGAAAATGATGAAGCGCATGAGAAACATGCCGGGAATGATGAACGGTATGAACGGCATGGGCGGAATGAACGGCTTCGGCATGTAAAAAAACACAGTAAACAGCACTAACAGTGTTAAATAAAAAATAATTTATATTTGGAGGTCATTAAAATGGCAGTAAAAATCAGACTTCGCCGTATGGGCGCAAAAAAAGCTCCTTTCTACCGTGTAGTAGTAGCAGATTCAAGATATCCCCGTGACGGACGTTTCATCGAAGAAATCGGTTACTACAACCCTATGAAGGAACCCGCAGAAATCAAAATCGATGCTGAAAAGGCACAGAAGTGGATTGCTAACGGTGCTCAGCCCACTGACACAGTTAAAGTTCTTCTTAAAAAGAGCGACATCCTTAAATAATTTCGGAGGTACGCACTTTGAAAGATTTACTTATATCAATTGCCAGCGGTTTAGTTGATGAACCCGAAA
>JAZSHC010000009.1:0-80421 GCA_045533065.1 Acutalibacteraceae bacterium | reverse complement strand
TTCTGCCGATATCAACCTGAATCTCATTAGGTGCGATGCCAACAACGATGCCAACAACATTCGGATTATCACTTGTATCGTCAATGCTATCTACTGCTGCATAGAACAACTCCTGATCCATAGTCTCCTTTGAATTTTTTTGTTCATTAAAGTTTTCGGTCATAATGACTTCAACCTCCTTTATTATACGTGCAGGTGTGGATGCACCCGCTGTTATACCAATTTTTTTGAAGGACGAAAAGTCAATGTCCTTCATTTCGTCCACCCTCTCGATGAGAAAGGTTTCAGCGTTTTTCTGACAGACATTATTGAGCTTGACAGTATTGGAGCTGAAACGCCCTCCGATAACTATCATTGCATCGGATCTTTTTGAAAGCTCCTCCGCTTCATTCTGCCTGTCTTGAGTCGCTTTACATATTGTATCAAAAGAATTTGAATTTGTACATACTTTTTGAATAATTTTTGCGGATTTTTTCCATTCTTTTACGGAAAAAGTTGTTTGTGCGACAACGATAATTTCCGCTTCGGAAAATTCGGGATGATTTTTCAGAATTTCCTGAAGCTCTTCGGCGTTATTGAAAACATATGATTCACCCTTACAATGACTTCTGAAGCCACAGACCTCAGGATGCTTTTCGTCACCGGCTATCAGAACAACATTGGTAGGCTTTGAATTTTCCTTTATAATTCTGTGTATCTTAAGAACATAGGGACAGGTTGCATCAATATAGCCTATTGAAAGCTCATCCATTTTTTCCTGAATTTCTTTGGTAACGCCGTGGGCTCTTATTACAACCTCATAGCCTTCAGGTGTCTCTTCCGGCTTATCGATTATCATTACTCCCCTGTCACGAAGCTCTTCAATTACAACAGGGTTATGGATAATGGGGCCGAGAGTGCACACCTTGTGACCTTCATCAACCAATTTATAAAGCATATTGACAGCCCTGTTAACCCCAAAGCAAAAGCCTGCCGTTTTTGCTACCTCCAGTTGCACCTTTCTTCCTCCCATAAATCGTTTATTCTGTTCATTATTAAAGCTGTGGCTCTTTTCATCTCTGCTGATTTATCATCGCCATCAAAGCCAAGTTCACTGTTTTTTATAACCTTCCCGAAGCGCACCACAGCCACCGAACGAATAGTTTTTTCCTTTTTATAGATACAACAGGGAAGCACATCGGCGCCTGTTACTCTTGCCAGATAGCCTATACCGGATCTGCCCTCTGTTGGCCTTACTCCCCCTCTGACTCTTCTGCCTTCGGGGAAAATTCCAAGCGCTCCTCCGTTATCAAGAATCTCTTTGGCATATCTGAGGGCTCTTCTGTCAGATGTTGCTCTTTTGACAGGAAAAGCATTCATCAAGCTGAAAAGCTTTGCAAGTGCAGGATTTTCAAAGAGTTCGCTTTTAGCCATATAATGCACATTGCGCGGGCAATTAGCCACAATAAGAGCCGGGTCTGAAAAAGCAACATGATTGCAGGCAATTATAAGCTTACCTTCGGCAGGTACATTTTCTTTGCCGTGGCAACGGGATTTATATACAATTTTTGACAGCACCCATAAAGGCGGTATAACAAAACCATATACCTTGCTGTTTTTAATTTCAGAATAATCAAAATGCAATTGAATCAACTCACTATATACAGATTTCTGTTTATAGGTTGTCCCATTTTGCATTGTGCATTCCTAAGTTGATTTAACAACAAAATTTTATATATTTTCCTTGATTGTATTGATAACAAGGTTAATTGACTCTTCAAGAGTGAGCTCACTTGTGTCGCAAAGAATTGCATCTTCAGCCTGCTTCAGAGGTGCTATGGCTCTGTGTGAGTCGTCATAGTCACGCTTGATCATATCAGCCAGAACATCTGAAAGCTCAACTTCCATGCCCTTTTCAACAAGCTCCTTGTATCTTCTTTCAGCTCTTGCTTCAGGTGAAGCAGTGAGGAAAATTTTAACATCCGCATCGGGAAGCACAACTGTACCGATATCTCTTCCGTCCATTACGCAGGAGTTATTTTTTGCAAGCTCCTTTTGTAAATCAAAAAGGTACTCTCTTACCTTCGGAACAGCAGAAACTCTTGAAGCCGCCATTGATGCTTCAGGAGTTCTGATATCAGAGGAAACATCATCACCGTTAAGGAACATTCTCTGCTCACCGTCTATGAATTTAAGCTCAACCTTCAGTTCATCAGTAAGAGTTGCAATGATAGATTCATCGCTCTGAAGATCAGCACCGAGTCTCATTGCATTGAGACCGACTGTTCTGTAAAGTGCACCTGTATCGATATAGATATATCCAAGCTCGGCAGCAGCCTTTCTGGAAATTGTGCTTTTACCTGCGCCTGCAGGACCGTCAATTGCTACGTTAATAACTTTCATAGTTCTTTCTCCTTTGTCGAATTATACTCACACATAAATTCTGCGAGCGGTATTTGCTTTACTCGCTTTCAACGCAATTTAGAATTCTCAACGCTTTCCCCTGCAAGCCTGCCTGTTGAAAAAGCAATCTGCAGATTGAAACCGCCTGTATAGGCATCAACATCGATAACTTCGCCGGCAAAATACAGGCCCTTGCAAAGCTTTGATTCCATGGTTTTGGGATCGATTTCCTTTACAGAAACACCGCCTGAAGTTACAATAGCCTCTTCAATGGGACGGAATTTCATAACTGTAACCTTAAGATCTTTAAGAAGATTGACGAGCCTTGCTCTTTCTTCTTTGGTTATCTGATTAACCTTTGTTGCAGGCTTAATGCCGCAAAGGCGTACGATAACAGGTACAAGCTTTTTCGGCAGAAGTGCATCAAGAGCATTGATAAAATTCTTGTTTGAATTTTCAAGAAAATCACGTTGGATTCTTTTGTCCAGCTGTTCATAAGTGATAGCAGGTTTCAAATCGATATGAATTTCATATCTTCTGGGTTTCAGATCTTTAAGATGTGAGCTTGCCGAAAGAATTACGGGACCTGAAACACCGTAGTGAGTAAAAAGCATTTCACCGAAATCCTTATAAACCTCTTTGTAATTTTCTGTATCAAAAACAGTAATTTCAATGTTGCGCAGTGAAAGGCCCTGTAAATCTGAGCAAAAGCCTTCATGACATACAAGCGGTACAAGTGAAGGCTTGAGATCTACAATTGTGTGACCTGCCTGCTTTGCAAGCTCATAACCGTCTCCGGTTGAACCTGTAAGAGGATAAGAAGCGCCTCCTGTTGCCACAATAACTCTGTCCGCTTCAAGTTCTTCACCGTCTTCAAGGCGTACACCTTTTACTTCACCGTCAGAAATCATAAGCTCAGTTACTCTGCCTTTGATACGTTTTGCACCGCCATCCTGACTGAAAGCATTCAGTGCATCAACAATATCAACTGCTTTATCACTTTCGGGAAAGACTCTGTTTCCCCTTTCAACCTTCAGCGGTACTCCCATATCCTCAAAAAACTCCATTGTATCAATGGGCATAAAGCGGGAAAATGCTCCGTAAAGGAACCTTCCGTTGGTAGGCACAGCACCGATAAGCTCATTTATCATAGTGCAATTGTTGGTAACATTGCAACGTCCCTTACCTGTTATCATTACCTTTCTGCCAACCTTGTCATTACGCTCAATCAAAAGGACTTCATTGCCATTTTCGGCGGCAATACCCGATGCCATCAACCCTGCTGCACCGGCACCGACAACGATTACTTTTTTGCTCATCAAAAAATCTCCTAATTGTATTAAATCTAAATTAATATTATATAGTATTTAGGTATGATTTTCAAGTGGATTACTACAAATTCTGAGTTCGTGAAGGATTTCCTTTGCCGCATCGCTTATATCAGGCTTCATATAAACAGAATCGTTTATAACCATATCAACAATGTTATCAATATGAACCTTCACAACATCCTGCGAAACTCTTCCGTTTTCAAACTTCTGATAAAGTGAAAGAAGCTCTGCCGTCAGCTTATGCATGTCAGCCTTTGAACTGTATTCCTTCTTCAGCTCTCTTGAAACCGCCTGAATATTCAGCTCACTCAGCACTCTTTTCGTCTGTGACGAGCCGATATAGTTTATATGCGCTGTCAGCTGTGCCGCAACCCTCCCAAGCTCCGTCACCTTTTCAATGTTGCTTGCATTCAGGTCGTAAAGGTCAGTGAGGGGGAAGGAAAGTTTTAATGAATCCTTGACATTTTCGGTGGAATTGGATATACTATTATTAGCAGATGTTGGAGAAGCAAGATAACTTCCTGATTTTTTAGGAGCTTGCGTAACAGCACTGCTATTTTTTATATAAGCTGATACAACCCATATTTTTTTATATTTATTTTCAGGAACAGCTTCTACTAAATAGTATGTGCCATTGATTCTTTTCGACAGTCTAATCAATGGTGCCTGTGTATTATCTGAATTTCTAAATTCATCACTGTACACTATGTTACCATTTTCATCTGTCAAAAGCTCAAGGCTATCATAATTTTCAATAATGTATCGCATTCTTGCTATGTCATTATCATTTGCCATACTGCTATCTGCTTTACCACTTGAGCCATGCCTTTTTATAATATGATGAATAGCGTTTGTATTTATAGCATTTTTATATCCAAAAACATCAATTTTCAAGGTTTTTTCCAAATCTTTTATTAGTTTATCTGATGTTTCGCATATAGTATATCTTTCAAAATATTCCTTAGAATGATTCTTTACTTTGTTAATCAACTTCAACAACCTTGTATCTACCGAATCAATATAATCACTTATAACCGTTTGCATATCATATGGGTAGTTCTTAATAGATTCACTGAACCTGATACCAGTTGAATTAGTACTTTTCTCCCCCTCAACAGCTCCGCCCTTACGGTAATTCTCGCCGTAGCCGTCAAGCACCTCAAGGAACTGCTTTCTGATATCTGAAAGAGCCTCACTCTGCTCCTGGGCAAAGGCTTTACCTACGCCGTTGAGCTCACCCGAATTCATTACATCTCTGATAGCTTCAATAATATCATTCAGCCATTCTGTAATTCTCTGCAGAACGGTCTTTTTTTCTGCCTGATTATATCCGCTTTCATTCTGAAGCCAGTTAAGGAAGTCCTGAACGCCTTCTTCTGTTGAGAACATACCGCCTATGGCATCAGCTATTTCGAAAACGGTATTTCAGATGTTTTTCACATAAAAAACACAAGCAGCTGCTTGTTTGCAATTGCTTGTGTTTTTATGTTATTAATTTTTACCGATTATTGACAATAGGTATTAATATTCTGCTTCGCCCTCATAAAGGAGAACTGCGTTACCTGTAAGGAAAATACCGTTGTCATCATAAGTAACAGCAAGGTCGCCGCCTTTAAGCTTGACGGTGATTTCTTCGCCCTTATCACAGAAGCCGTTTTCAACCGCAGCAACAACTGCCGCAGCTGCACCTGTTCCGCAAGCAAAGGTTTCCTTGTTTCCTCTTTCGTAGGCTCTCATCTTGATTGTGTGGCGATTAACTACTCTTACAAATTCTGTGTTGATTCTTTCAGGGAAGATATCAGCCTTTTCAAAATAAGGACCGATTTCATTAAGGTCAAGGGAATCAATATCCTTAAGGAAAACCACACAGTGAGGGTTACCAACACCGACACAAGTGATATTATATGAGCCTGCACCGATTGTGATGGGATAATCAATGATTTCTTCTTCATCAAGTGTACAGGGAAGATCCTTAGGATCGAAGGTAGGTTTGCCCATATAAACTTCAACAGAAACTACTCTGTCATTTGTGGTGTAAACCTTGACATTCTTGATACCTGCACCGGTTTCAATTGTCATTTCTTCTTTTTTGACAATGTCCTTATCGTAAAGCATCTTTGCTACGCAACGGATTGCATTACCTGCCATTTTGCCTTCACTACCGTCACGGTTGAAAATTCGCATTCTTGCATCGGCAACATCGGAATTTTCAAGAAGAACAATACCGTATCCGCCGATACCTGTGTGTCTGTCACAGAAGTTAATGCAAAGTGATTCAGGACATGTGATTTCACCGTTACGGTTATCAATGAAGATATAGTCATTGCCTGTACCGTGCATTTTTGAGAACTTGAACTTATTTCTTGTTCTTCTCATTGAGTTGATATCAATAAGCTCAGTGTTCTGCTGGGTATAGTTACTTGCCATGATGTCAAGCATTGCATTTGCTGTATCAAGTGAAGTAAAGCATGCAATACCGAGCTGAATTGCTTTTCTTCTGAGGGCAATGAAGTCATCCATTGTTTTGTCAAAGAGTGCACCTGTGTAAACAATGAAGTTAATTTTGCCGCTTTCAAGAAGCTTGAAGCAGTAGTCGCTTTCTGTAATGCCCTTAACATAAGTAACATTGATGCCAAGATTTACGATAGCTCTTGCAGTTTCCTTTGCTGCATAGATATGAATGCCGAGGTCCTGCATCTTCTTTGCGATTGAAACAATTTCATCAAGATCGTGCTCGTCAACGGAAAGAAGAACACCAAGCTCATTGCTGCCTGAAGTAGGCTGAATGTTGATACCTGATGAAACAAGAGCCTTGAAGAGTGACTCGTTAAGTGTTTTACCGATACCGAGAACTTCACCTGTGGACTTCATTTCGGGGCCGAGGTAGCTGTTAACATCGTTAAGCTTCTCAAATGAGAATACGGGAGCCTTAGCCGCAAAGTACGGCGGTGCTTCATAAAGACCTGTACCGTAGCCGAGGTCCTTAAGAGGTGTACCGGTCATAACCTTGGTAGCAAGGTCAACCATGGGTACATTTGTAACCTTGCTGATATAAGGAATTGTTCTTGAGGCTCTGGGATTAACCTCAATGATATAAAGCTGATTTTCATAAATAAGATACTGGATGTTAACAAGACCCTTTGTGCCGAGAGCAAGTGCAAGCTTTTCAGAGCAATCAACAACGGTTTCAGTCATCTTATCGGTAAGTGAATAAGGCGGATAAACAGCGATTGAGTCACCTGAGTGAACACCTGCGCGCTCAATATGCTGCATGATACCGGGAATAAGAACATCCTTACCGTCTGATATTACGTCAACTTCAATTTCAGTGCCGCTCATGTATTTATCAACGAGAACAGGATTTTCAATTCCTGTTGAAAGAATCTTCTTCATATATCTTTCAACTTCAACATCGTTGTGTACAATCATCATGTTCTGTCCGCCGATAACGTACGAAGGACGAAGAAGTACGGGATAAGTGAGTCTGTTTGCGGCTTCAAGAGCTTCTTCGAGTGTCATAACACCGCATCCCTTGGGACGAAGGAAGCCGAACTTTTCAAGAAGTGCATCAAACTTTTCTCTGTCTTCGGCAGTGTCAATACCCTCCTGTGATGTACCGAGAATCTGAATTCCGTTATCATCAAGGAATTTGGTGAGCTTGATTGCAGTCTGACCGCCGAAAGCCACAACAACACCAACGGGCTTTTCAACCTCAATGATGTTCATAACATCCTCTTCACAAAGAGGCTCAAAATAAAGTCTGTCTGCAGTGTCATAGTCAGTTGAAACGGTTTCAGGATTGTTATTTACAATAACAACATCATAGCCGAGCTCTTTAAGTGTCCATACACAGTGAACTGAGGAATAGTCGAATTCTATACCCTGACCGATTCTGATAGGACCTGAACCGAGAACCACAACAACAGGCTTACCTGAACGCTGATAACGTCTGGCTTCACAGGCTTTATCATAGCTTGAATAGAAATAAGGTGTTGTTGCACTGAATTCAGCACCGCAGGTATCAACCATTTTGTAGCTTGCCTGTTTGTGGAAGGCAGGATCGAAATTACAGAATTTAGCAAGAGTTTTATCTGTATAGCCTAATTTTTTAGCCTTTAAATATGTATCTTCATCAATAGTCTTGCCTGTAATTTCATTTTCAAAATCAGCAAGATTTTTAAGCTTTGCAATAAACCACTCATCAACCTGGGTGATTTCATGAATTTTTTCAATTGAAATGCCGGCTTTGATAGCTTCAAAAATGGTGAAGATACGTCTGTCATCGGCAATATCAAGTCTTTCAAGAAGCGGAAGATCGCTTACAGGAGCAGCATTAAGAGAATCAAGTGAGATTTCAGCACCTCTTATTGCCTTCATAACAGCGTTTTCAAAGGAATGTCCTATGGACATAACCTCACCTGTAGCCTTCATCTGTGTGCCCAATTTACGGCTGGAGCCAAGGAATTTATCGAAGGGCCACTTGGGGAACTTTACAACAACATAGTCAACACTGGGCTCAAAGCATGCACATGTTTTACCTGTGATATCATTGAGAATTTCATCAAGATTATAACCGAGAGCAAGCTTGGTTGTCATCTTTGCAATCGGATAGCCTGTTGCCTTTGATGCAAGAGCAGAGGAACGTGAAACTCTGGGATTAACCTCGATTACTGCGTATTCAAAGGATTCCGGATTAAGTGCAAACTGACAGTTACAGCCGCCAACGATTTTAAGAGCGGAAACAATGTCAAGAGCTGCCTGACGGAGCATTGAATATTCCTTGTTGGAAAGTGTGAGTGCAGGAGCACAAACAATACTGTCACCTGTATGAACACCAACAGGGTCGAAGTTTTCCATCGAACAGATTGCAATTGCATTGCCTGCGTTGTCACGCATTGTTTCAAATTCAATTTCTTTCCAGCCCTTGATATATCTTTCAACAAGAACCTGAGTAATGGGAGAAGCATCAAGACCTGTTTTAGCAACAATGCGGAGCTCCTCTTCATTATACGCAACACCACCGCCAGCACCGCCGAGAGTGAATGCAGGTCGGATAATTACGGGATAACCGATACGTTTTGCAATTTCAACCGATGTTTCAACATCGTTGGAAATATCAGAAGGAATGCAGGGCTGACCGATAGCCTCCATTGTGTCACGGAAAAGCTGTCTGTCCTCAGCCTTGTCGATTGCTTCAACATCTGTACCGATAAGCTGCACACCGTGAGTCTGAAGGAAATTTTCCTTCCAGAGCTGCATAGCAAGGGTAAGACCCACCTGACCGCCGAGGCCGGCAAGAAGTGAATCAGGCTTTTCAATTTCAATAATTCTTTTAACGGTTTCTGTTGTGAGGGGCTCGAGATAAATTTCATCAGCAAGAGCCTTATCTGTCATGATTGTTGCAGGGTTGGAGTTAACAAGAACAACATTTACACCTGCTTCTTTCAGAACACGGCAAGCCTGTGCGCCTGCGTAGTCGAATTCGGCAGCCTGACCGATAACGATAGGGCCTGAACCGATTACAAGTACTTTTTTTATGTCTTTATTAAGCGGCATTTTTAACTCCTCCTTATTTCAAATTTTCAATTGTTTCAACAACCCATTCTTCTGAAGGAATGAATTGCACTGAAAGTGCTTTATCGTTTTTGTAAGCGATACCCTCAACGGTTTTATCGTTCATGTTGATGTGAGTGATTTCACCGTCTTTTACAGTATCAGCTATAACTGCATAGTTGTGATTCTGGCTTGTGATAAGCGTTCTTGCTGTACCTACGACTTTTGAAGGCTGATTTCCTCCGTGATGACCGTAAAGAAGCTTTTCTGTGTCAGCGCCCTTTGCAAGAGCCATAATCTGATGTCCGAGACCGATACCGATCATCGGGATTTTTCCGAAGAGCTTAGCAACCTCAGCAATAATTTCTCCGTTTTCCTTCGGGTCACCTGCGCCCTCTGTGATAACAAGAGCATCAGCAGAAAGAGCGATAATTTCCTCTGCCTTGCTGTTGTAAGGCATGAGTGTTACCTTATAGCCCTTATCCATAAGATTAACTTCAAGGTTTTTACTTGAACCGAGATCAAGAATTGCAACATGAGATTTTGCATCTGTCTTGGGTACAAATTCTGACTTCTGCTTAGCTGCAGTATTTTTCACTGCATCAACAATTCTGAAATTTTTGATACCGTCAAATATAGGCGGTACTTCGTCGCAGATTGCAGCATTCATAATACCCTTATCTCTGATAATAGTTGTGATTTCACGGGTATCAACACCGTAAATTGCGGGAATATTGTTATTTTTAAGGAAGGTATCAAGGTCATATTCACATCTGAAATTTGAAGGATAATCACAGTATTCTCTGACAACATAACCGCTGAGCTTTGCTTCACCAACAAAATCCTCTTCAATTATGCCGTAGTTACCCACTGCAGGGAAGGTCTGCAAAACAATCTGACCGTAATAGCAGGGGTCTGTGAGAGTTTCAATATAACCGACTACATTGGTTGAGAAAATAAGCTCACCAACTGCACATTTGTCGGCACCAAAGGCGTAGCCTTCAAATACTGTTCCGTCTTGCAGAACCAAATAACGTTTTTTCATTCGTAGCACCTTGTTCACGTCAAAAACCGTGAAACTTCCTTTCTGTATGTATTTACAATGTTTTGTTAACTGTTAATAGCACCTGTCGGCCTTAATAAATGCTTACTCAGTGAAGCATTTAACGAGAACAGCCTTTTGTGCATGGAGTCTGTTTTCTGCTTCATCAAAAATCTGATCAGCATGTTCTTCAAGAACCTTATCTGTAATTTCTTCTCCCCTGTGTGCAGGAAGACAGTGAAGCACCATAACGTCTTCGTTAGCCGCTTCAACAGCAGCATCGTTTATCTGGTAACTTTTGAAAATGCGCTGTCTCTTTGCAGCCTCACTCTCCTGCCCCATGGATGCCCACACATCGGTGTAAAGAACATCTGAGCCTTTAGCGGCTTCGAGAATATCCTCGGTTACAAGAAGATCTCCGTTTTCATGTGCCCATTCAACAACACTGTCGTCAGGCTCATAGCCCTTAGGACAAGCAATTGCAACCTTCATGCCGACTTTGATGCATCCGACGATAAGGCTGTTTGCCATATTGTTACCGTCACCGATATAGCAAAGCTTCTTACCCTTCAGGTCCTTGCCCTTGTATTCGCGGATGGTCTGAAGGTCAGCAAGCACCTGACAGGGATGACAGAAATCGGTAAGACCGTTAATGATGGGGATTGAGCCGTATTTTGCAAGATCTTCAACCTCCTGCTGATCAAAGGTTCTTATCATGATACCGTCAAGGAATCTTGAAAGAACTCTTGCAGTGTCCTGAACTGGCTCTCCTCTGCCGATCTGAAGATCCTTTGAAGAAAGGAATAATGGAGTTCCTCCCAAATCATACATTCCTACTTCAAAAGATACTCTTGTTCTTGTTGATGACTTCTGAAAAATCATACCGAGAGTTTTGCCTTCAAGTATAGGGTGTTTTATACCGGCTTTCTTTTCAGCTTTAAGCTTGTCAGCCAAGTCAAGACAGTCAAGAATTTCTTCTGTTGACCAATCTAAAAGTTTAAGTAAGTGTTTCATTTAAATTCGCTCCTTTTTTTCGGCGGTGTGATTAAAACAAAAATGCCATTACTGGAATATTATACACCTTTAGAATTGCGTTTGTAAAGCATTTCGAATATATATTCATCAAAAACGTATATATCCGACAGCATATACAACAACAAAATTCTTTAAAGATTATTATACTAAAATCTGACAGATTTTTCAATATGTTAAAGTGACTTTTGTGCAAAAAAATAACGGGTAACAAAAAAGTTACCCGTTAAAAGAAACAACATTATCACAAATCTGAAAGCAAGAAATATCAGCACAATGAAAACCAGTTCTGAACATATTTCTCACCTTCCCTTGATAGATTTCGATGTAGTATATCACAAGAAAAAGGAAAATGCAATAGATATAAGAACTTTTTTATCAAAAGAAAAATTTTCTTAACCAAACCGTCAACAAATTCTGTTAAATCGCAGACTCAATTGCCCTATTTATTTTTTCTCTTGTATTCAGCATCCACTCATCAGAGTGTGGATATTCTCTGAACGTAATGTTATGTTTGCCGTTTTCTTCAATAATGTCAATGCAGTTTTTTCTGTCTGTTAAACATTCTAAGGTATTTAATGCAGCCATATCCTGCAAAGCATCGTAAAAAACTTTTAATCTGATTGACGGATATGCAGTTCCGTCTTGTGCCGGATAAACAACAAAGCTGTCACCTGACGGGAATTTTCCTCCGGCATCTGTTACTTTATACGGATCAACAAGCCCTTTTGAAAGCTGGGTGTAATAAAAATTATATCCCCAATGTAAAAATCCTTTTATATTGAATTTATAAAGCTGATAACCCAGAACTCTGTTTCTCAAAGATTCATTACAGAAAAATCTGTTTGAAACATAATGGTTGTTCTGTGCACTGCAATAATAGGTCCACAATCCGTCTTTTTTGCCCAAAAATTTATCTATATGGTCATTTGCAGGAATAGGATTAGAAACAATCTTTAACTTATAGAACCAGTAATCAGACAGAGCATCAACAATCTTGTATCCCTTAAAAAGACTGTGGATATATTTTGAAGCTTTTCTGTATGAAGAAATCATTGAAAAGTTAGGTTCATCGCTAACATGAATTAATACATAATTCTTCAAGCCGTTATCTTCAATATATTTTTTTAATTCCTTTGAAAAAGCTTTTAAAAATCTCTTATACTCACCGGAACCGGCCTTTGTTTTCCAACCGAAAATCCTTTTATATTCTCCGTCAACAAGTGCCATTATTTTCGGTGCGTGCCTTGCACCCCACTGAGTATAAAAATGAGAAAGCTCAAAATACTTGATTCCGCAGCTTTTTGACATTTCAATCCAACGGGTTAATTTATCAAAATTGAAAGTATATTTACCGTCTGATACACTTATATCCACAAGCTGTACCGTGGGCCTTTCCTTTCCTATTTCAGTGTCAAGCGGTGGAGTAAAAATGGGCGTAAGCACACAATTCATTCCGTACTCGCATGCAGTTCTGAGGAAGTTTTCCGTAACACGCCAATATTCGTCTGAAAAAGCCTCGAAATTATAATAAGACATCAGACAATCCGAGTGAAACCAACAAGTGTATATAAAATCATCAAAATTCAATTCAGCATTAATAATATCAACATTAACACTTGTTATTTTATCATCAACCGAAACATCAATTTTATGACTGCCCGCTTTATTACCTGCAGCATCAACCTCAACCCAAAGTACAGTGATGCCTTTGCTGAGATGTATTATATTTTCAGCAGGCAATAACAAATCAGGATAATAACCGCTCTCGCTGAATCTGTAATAATCATCAGCACCCTTTTTAAACATCGGAAAGTCAGATTTAACGTTCCTGACAGTATATGCCTTTATATTATTCAGGTCACTGCTGATTGAAAAGGCAGAATCTGTGTCACAAGTTGATTCAATTGCAACCTGAAAAGATTTTTTTTCATTTTTCAGAATTGAAAAACTTTTAAATTCTTCTTCAGGCATTTTATCTCTGTCATAGATTTTTTCAAGCGGTGAAATGATTTTTAAATCTGTTATATTATAATTCATTGTATCACTCCTGAAATTATGTTTGCTTTATTATACCACTTTTTGCCATAATTTTCAATGCGCTGCTCTTTTCTTTAAACCTTTTTTGAAATTTAACTAATTGACGCTATTTAAATCATATAAAAAACTAAGCATCTCCTTGTTTATAAATAATCCGAACAAGGAGATTTTATCATGCTTTTGTTACCTGCAATAAATTTTTATTGCTGCGCTGATAAATTCGGCATTACCATCAGCGTGTTTGTCAATGTTGTTTTTGAAACGCTCGTCAAGAGCGTACATCTGACCGAGACCTGCTAAAATTTCATTTGTGCAGGTGTAATAGTTTTCAGTGATATGGTTTTGCAACAGATTCACAAGGTTCTGCACCTCAGCTGAATCGGGAGCTTTTCCGTCTTTCATACAAACTGCAAACTCTGCGAGAATTTCATTCATACCATCGGCAAGATTATTCCACTTATCTTTTGAATAATTTCCTGTCTTCTCAGAGTGTTCTTTATATGCATCGGTTTTGCCCCATCTTTCTTGTGCTTCAGCTTTGTATTTTTCAAATTCGCTGTTATCAAAAGCTGTCATAACAGATTCTCCTTTCACGGCAACGTCAATTGCAGAAATCAGCCTTTCCAATCGCTCTTTTTTGAGTATGAGAAGTTTTTTCTGCTCGGCGAGTACCTTTTCTTTGTCATAGTTTGAAGCTGATAAAATAACACTGATGCTTTTTAATGAAAAATCAAGTTCACGGTAAAATAAGATTTCCTGCATGCGAAGAATTGAATTTTTATCGTAAAAACGGTAGCCTGTATGTTCATCCACAACAGCAGGCTTCAAAAGTCCTATTTCATCATAATAATGAAGCGTGCGCACACTTACACCTGTAAACTCGGCAAATTCCTTAATCTGCATCATCATTTTACCACCTCACAAAAGAAGTATATACTATAACGCTACGTTAGAGTCAATATTATTTTAAAAATTTTTTTAAAAAACATCAGGCAGTACACCGAAGTGTACCGCCCTTGTCTAATTCATCTTTTAGAAAATTTGTCCGGGAAGTTTCAATTTAACCTTTGGTGAGAATTGTTTGTCAAAATTCTCAGCATCATCCTCATTCACGAAATAGCCTTGAGGCGTTGCGTACTCACCTGTTATGCCGTCGAGATAACCCGTTATCAGCTCTTTGCAAAGGAAGAAGGATGCATCTGCACCTTCAGGCAAGCCGTGGTAACGGATGCCGAATTCACTTGCGTAGGTAAACCCGCTTTTGCCATAAAAATTGATATTGCCCTCAAAGCAAATTGCACCGAAGCCCATTTCTGCGGCTTTTTCAAGTGAAAAATCAAGCAGAATTTTTCCGTAGCCATGCCGTTTAAGTGCAGGTGTGATACAGATAGGTCCCATTGTCAATATAGGTATATCTCTGCCGTCATCGGCTTTGATAACCGCCTTCATAAACATATTCTGACCTATCAATTCGCCGTCTTTTTCCATTACAAAATCAAGCTCGTGAATGAATGCCTCATCGTCTCGGAGTTGATTCAACACATAATGCTCAAGACAGCCGGGACGGTACACATTCCAGAATGATTCTCTTACAAGAGTTTCAACTTCTCTGTGTTCATCTTTTCTTTCATTACGAATTATATAGTCATTTTTATTCATTGTTTTTCCTCCTGAAAATTGTTGACTTTCAATACCGGGAGCTTTGTTGATTGTACCCCAAACCTCCCGGTCAGGCTGCAATCTCCGTTGATTTGATTGTCTTTCTCAAAAAGCAATCTCCTTTAAAAATAATATTTATAATCAAGCCTATAGGCAGGATTATCAGAATAAACAGATTTGTGAGGATACTCTATTTCGTTTTTTTTAATCCAGTTCTCAGACCAACTGAACAATGTTTCGGACATTTTTTTAAAATCAACGATTCCTTCGTTTTTTAAATCTAAAAAAGTTTCAACAATAGCTCTATCATCCTTGGAAACAACTTCCAACAATTCTTTTTGTTGGCTGATATAGTTTCCTGTTTGTATAAAAGCTATTGCTTGTACAACAAAAGAAGCAGATTTATATAAACCTCTCAGAATATCTTCACTTTTTTCGTGCAGCATATTATGCACACAGCCATGAAAGATATTGCATGCACCAATTTTTATTGCTCTGTTAACAGCAGTCTCATCAATAAATGCCTGTAATTCATCAAGGTCGCCCTTTATTGGCTTTGTATCATAGTAGAACTGAAAAAGGTCGGAAGGCTCCCAATTCATAATCTCTTTTTTTCCGCAAAGGAAGCCGCAAATCAACTCTCTGTGTGATAGGTTATCTAACATCGCATTATAAATCTGAATATCCTCGGCAGTCAATTCATCAAGTATTACTACAACATCAATATCGCTTGTTTCTGTTGCTTCACCACGGCCATAACTTCCCTGTAAACCTACAAACCAAACACGCTCTCCAAAGCTGTCATTTAAGGCTTTCAGAAACTTATCCATCCAAGCAGTAATTTCTATCACTTAAAACACCCCGTGAAATTCAAATTTATCACATTCTGTGAACATACATTCTGCTCATATCTGATTCTCCTTCACACTGCACCATACAGAGGAACTCCCATCCGTATCTCTCATAAAAGGAAGTATGGTCTGTTACAAGATACAATGTATCAATTCCTTTTGCCATCATATCTTTGCAGACATAGTTCAGCAATGCGCCTGCCACACCCTGACAGCGTTTATCAGGTTCTGTATACACAGCACAAACATTCGGTGCAAGGTCTCTTCTGTCATGAAAGTCATTTTCAATCACACCCAGACCACCAATAATCCGAGAATCCTCAACAGCAACATACCACCCGGGAACAGAGCTTTTGCCTGTCAGGCTGTCACTCATGCTTTTCAGATAAGCCTCCAGGGGTACACTCCATTTTTCATGAAACCAATCAGCCATCCGTTCTTTCATTTCAGGCTTATCAACCAATCGTATAATTTGATAGTTCATAAGGTTATCTCCGTAAATCATAAATTTTTGACGTTACCACACAAAAGGTATCAAACGGTATTTTACTTTATTTTTGTACTCACGGTAACCGGTGAGTTCCTTTTCGAGGAATTCTTCTTCATTTTTGATTCTTTTAGCAATTATAAAGGGATATACAAGAAAAATTATAAATGAATATAGCGAACCTAATACAATCGGTATTGATAAAAACAAAAGCAACGTAGCGCTGTACATTGGATGTCTGACAATGCCGTACAGTCCTGTATCAATAACCTTTTGATTTTCCTGCACTTCAATAGTACGACTGAGATATGTGTTCTCCCTGAGCACCTCTGCATAAAGAATATAAGCTAGAATAAATACTATCGCACCACCGATCACAATACCTTTATGTAGGGTATACCAATTAAAACGAAAGCCAAGTCCCGCAATAATAAAGCCTGCAATAAACATAAGACCGCTGAGTTTCACCACAAGACTTTGTTCCGCTTGTTTTTCTTTTGCGTTAAGTCGCTTTTTTAAAAGTTCAGGGTTTTTGAACATCATTACAATTCCTGCAAGGAACATCGGTACAAAAAGAATTCCCATAAACAGCCATCCTTCAAAAAAAGATACTGTTCCTGCAGGAATAAAAACTAACAATCCTACTAATATAACTCCTAAAATAAATTTTGAAAGAGCTTGTATTAATAATTTTGTTGTCATATTATCACTACCATAAATTCAAGTTTGTTAAAATGATTATAGCATATAATAGATGCAACTTTCAACCCAACAGAATTATTTGATAACTGCTCAAAAAAATTAAAATTATTTTCTGAATACAGAACATTATCGCTCTTTCTGCTTGTAGCGCAAGCAATTTTGACCGCTGCGCCTTTTCGTCTTCCCTTCATCCGCCACCGGCGGCGGTCAGACTCAAAGCCCGGCACGCTCCGCGCACCTCGAGTTCGTTTACCCTTAAACTAAAAAATAAAAAAGACACCACTTACGTGATGTCCTTTGGCAGGGGCAGAAGGGCTCGAACCCTCGGCACGCGGTTTTGGAGACCGCTGCTCTACCAACTGAGCTATACCCCTATAAAACAAACAATGGTGGGCCATCAGGGACTCGAACCCCGGACCGACCGGTTATGAGCCGGTTGCTCTAACCAACTGAGCTAATGGCCCATGTCGCTTTCAACTTGAGTTAGTATACCAAACATGAATTTATTTGTCAATAGATTTTTGTAATTTTTTTAAAAATGTATTCTCCTTGCTTAAAATCACTTTCTATTGAATTTTTTTCATTTTTATGTTAATCTAGTGTTAATATATTTTTATCGAAAAACATCGAAGCGAGGAAAGCTTTATGAACATTCTTCATCTTAAATATGCCACAGAAATTGCAAAAACAAAATCAATAAGTAAAGCCGCCGAAAACTTATATATGGGTCAACCTAATCTCAGCCGAGCAATCAAGGAGCTTGAAGAACACATAGGTATTACAATATTTAAAAGAACATCCAAAGGAATTACGGTTACCGATGACGGCGAGGAATTTCTGAGATATGCACGTCGAATTATTGCTCAGGTTGAACAGGTAGAGGATATCTATATCAACGGCAAAAGGAAGGTGCAGCAATTTTCACTCAGTGCACCGAGAGCAAGCTATATTGCTGAGGCTTTCACAGAGTTTTCAAAACAAATAAGCCTTGACTTCCCGGCCGAGTTTTTCTATAAAGAAACAAATTCAATGAAAACAATTAACAATGTTTTACGTGAAGATTATAATCTTGGCATTGTGCGTTATAAATCCACCTTTGATGAGCATTATAACATCATGTTCCGTGACAAAAAACTCAACAGTGAGACCGTTACAGAATTTTCCTATGTTCTTGTTGCATCAGAGAATAGTCCCCTTGCCAGAATGGATAATATAACATCCGATGAACTTTCGGAATTTATTGAAATATGTCACGCCGACCCTTATGTACCGTCAATGCCTCTGATTGATGTAAAAAAAGCAGAGCTTTCGGAATCTGTGGATAAGCGAATATATGTTTTTGAAAGAGCAAGCCAGATGGAGATTCTCTCCAGAGTGCCAAATACATTCATGTGGGTCTCCCCTATCCCCGAGGAAACTCTTAAGAGATACGGTCTTCTGGAAATACAGACATCCGTTGATGAAAAGATTTATAAAGATGTTCTGATATACAGAAACGGATACAAGCTTTCCGAGCTTGACAATCGCTTTATTTGCGAACTGAAAAAGTCAGGTGAAAAATATATAAAAGAATAATCTACGTTAAAACTAAATTACTAACTAAAAGAGGCTGTATAAAACAGCCTCTTATTTATTATTTAAGCTAATATCTGATCAGGTCTTATGTTCTTCTGTTCTTACTTCAGTAAGCTTCAGGAAGTCAACCTTTTCTAGTCTTGTTCTGGGAAGGGCGTCAATAACACGAATATCACGGGGTACTGAGAATGTGCTGAGAGTGGAGCACATATCGATGATTGTCTTTTTATATTCGTCAAGCTTTGCTTCGTCAGCCTGGGGAGAAAGAACGATGTAAAGACGCACAATAGGCTTCTTGTCCTCATCATAACCCTGAACAGCACAGCATTCTGTGAGGAACGGAAGAGGCTCAAGCAGGTTTTCAATGTCTGCGGGGAATACATTGTAGCCTGAAATGATAATAACTCTCTTCTTTCTTGCAATGAAAGTAATATATCCGTCCTCATCCATTTTGCCGAGGTCGCCTGTAAGAACCCACTGCTTGCCGTTCTTATCAGTGTAAAGGCCTTCACCGAGTCTGCCGTCAGGCATGAGATAACCCTTCATAAGAGTATTACCTGTAAAGCCTATTTCACCAACTGCGCCTAAGGGAAGCTCGTTCTGTTCTTCATCAAAGATAGCAGCACGGACGGTTTTGAGGTATTTACCTACGGTACCGGGCTTTGTGAGCCAGGGCATATTGATACAGTCAACTGCACCGCATTCTGTAAGACCGTAACCGGGCATGAGCGTTGCTTCTGCACCGTACTTAGCCATAAGATCATTGAATCTCTTGAGGAAATCCAAGGGCACATAGTCACCGCCGGCAAAAGCGTACTTTACATACTTGAGGTGTTCACCTGCGAAATCGGGATGATCAAGAAGCTTACGGAACATATTGGGAACGCCGACTACTTCATAGCACTTGTTAGCCTTAAGATAAGAAATATATTCATCAGCTTCAAAACGAGCCATGGGAACTGACTTCCAGCCTGAAATCATTGTGGTTAAAAGACCGGCAACAAGACCGTAAGCATGGAAGAACGGGAGTGCCAATATCTTGGCGAGCTCTCCGGGCTTATATTCGCTGAGAGTTGCAGCACCGAGAGCATTTTTTGTAACTGCATTAAGAGCAGTTGAAGAAAGCATGATTGTTCTGCTAACACCTGTTGTGCCGCCACCGTTCATATAAACGGCAACAAGGTCACCGCTTCTGTAAAGACCTTCAGTTTTCTGTCCCTGATACTTCTTAAGAATATCGCCGAAGAACTTGACGTTTAATTTGTTTGCAGCAGCAATGGCAAGGAATTTTTCATCGGGACGTACATAATACTTCTTAACAACAGGCGCTGCATAAAGAACCGGAGTAGTAACAATGACATCAAGGTTTTCTATTGTTGCAAGTGTTGAGGCATGCTGATGAAGGAACATATCATAGAGCAAAACGCCCTTTGATTTTGTATATGTAACAGAGGCCTTCATTGCTTCCGAAGGGAACAACGGATGAATGAGATTTGCAATACAACCGATTTTGTTGAGCGCAAAAAGAGTTACAACCTCTTCAATTGAGTTAGGGATGAAAAGAGAGTAAGAATCTCCTGCTTTCATTCCGAGCTCTTCCTTGAAATAAACAGCCATTGCTTCAACATCTTCAAAGAACTCACTTCTCATGTGATCCGTAAGCTTGAACTGGAACATCGGGTAATCTTCCTTATGGGGATAAAGACAAGCTATAAGGTATTCATAGAGATTCATGTTCCCGTAATCAGGAAGAACATCATCCATTGTGAATTTAGGTAAATTAATCATTGTTTTTTCTCCTTAATATTTTAAAAGAATTTTGCTAATTATTTTACATTTGCTGAAAGCAGTTCAGCAATATCGCCTACTGTCTTGATAGTCTTGAGAGATTTATTTGTAACCGACACTTTGAATTTTTCTTCAATAGCATCAGCAACATTCATAAGGTCGAAAGACGTAGCACCCAAATCATAACGTAAAGAGGAATCCTCTTTAATATCATCGGGATCTACATCGACATATTCACAAATAATATCCTTAAGAATTTCAAAAATTTCCGACATTTATATTTCCTCCATAATTTCACTTATTGTTTTATCAGGATTTTTAACACCCGCAAGTATGGTGCGGACAACACCGTCATGAAAACTATAGACATCCTCATCCTTTGTAAGCCACAAACGGTGGATGTATGAAAATACAAAACGTCCCGTTGAAGGCTCCTGCATAGTTAAGGTATAAAGCGGCATAACATAATGACCGAAATTATATGCAGAGAATTCGTACTTTCTGTCGCCAAAAGCATTTTCACCGGCAGGAAGATAAGAGAACATCATACTGTTTGCAGTCTGCATCAAAGAAAGCTTATAGCGATCCCTCTCCATCTGTCTGACAGCCGTGAAAGGCACATCAGAATGACGGAATAAAAATATCTGCGACTCACTCAGCTGGTGTATTGTGTCCATGAAGCTCATATCGTCATCAAGTATTTCACGCCAAGGCATGGGAGAAGCAAGCGTTCCGCCGCAACGTTTTTCCTTGACCGTTCTTCTTCTCGGGCAAAGCACCCAGAAAAGAGTATCGTTTGTATGACGGTTGATTTTTGATAGATAAATACGGAATCCCAGCTGAATAACCCACTCAGGGCTGAGATGATTCTCTTTAATAAAATCAGAGATAACCTTACTGTCCTCATCACTTAAATGACACTTTACAAGGTGTGTGGAATCAAGAACAGGAAGATAAATATGCGGCATGTTAAGATCCTTTTTTCGAAGGAGCTTACTTTGCATATCAAGCACTTTGGTACCGTTTATTGCATTATAGAAGGGACGGCGGTCCTTTGCCACCCATTCATCAAGAAGCTTGGTTTCTCTTGCAATGCGCTGTTCAAGCTCAGGGTTGTCCTGTTCCTTCTTAATAATATCCTCGTATTTTGAAAGAGGTCTGGGTAAAGGCTGTTCGTTTTTCAAGCTGTCATAGACAGCCATAAGATCCTTGAAGAACATAAAAGAAGCAACAAAGTCCATTATCATATGAGATGCATTTATAAAAATACCGCATTTGTTTTCATATGTACGGAAGAATATTATACGGAAGGTTTCGCCACCGAAAACATCAAGCTTTGTTGAAGCAACACTGTCAAAATACTCAACCTGCTCCTGCTTTGTTGAAAAATCTTTGATAAGTATTTTATCGAGCTTATATTCATCGAGGAAAAACTGCTTTATCTTGAAACCGTCTCTGAATATACGAAGTCGCATACAGTCATTTCGTTCAATTTCTATATTGACCGCACGGGCAAGTATTCTGAAATCAAGCTGCTCTTCAAAAGCCATGGCAACAGGAATCTGTGTTGACTGCATATGAACAGAATACTTCCACATATACTGGACCATTTCCTGAGAGTGTATCAGTTTATATACCTGCTCACCCTTTTTCGGCTTCATCAGGCGTCACCCCCGGCAGCTTCTGTTTTAACACGCTTGATTTTTCCTGTTGATGTTTTTTCGAAGGGTGTATCACGAACGATAAGCTTTGCAACAGTCTGTGAAGGCAGAGCTGTTTCGTTAAATTTATCAGTAAACTCTTCAAGCACTGCCTTTATGTCTGTTATATTTGCTATTTCAGCATATTCAGCATTAGGATAAACTTCAGCAATAATAACATCCTTTTCAGCATAAACAAGAACTTCACTTACAAGCTTGTTTTCTTTATATCTGTTTTCAATCCCCTCAGGTGAAACATTTTCACCGTTAGAAAGAATGATAAGATTTTTTAATCTGCCTGTAATAAAGAGCAGTCCGTTTTCATCAATATGGCCTATATCTCCTGTACGAAGCCAACCGTCTTCAGTAATAACCTCGGCTGTTTCCTCAGGACGCTTATAATATCCAAGCATAAGACCCGGAGTATCAAGTTGCAATTCATTATCAACAATACGTGCATTAACTGTACTCATAAGTCTGCCTGCGCTGTTAATCGGGCAATCAGGGTCAGGAAGAGTTACCTTACCGCTGGCTTCACTCATTCCGTAGCCTTGTCTGAGTAAAATACCGTATTCTTCAAAGGCTTTACACAAAGCAGAATCAAGATGTGCACCGCCTGAAAGCATCATATCAAGATTTCCGCCTGTAACCTGTGCAGCAGCTTCTTTTGGTGAAAGACCGGGATTTTTAGCCTGAACAGCACGGATACGGCCGAGAATTGCCTGAGCAATCATGGGAACTACGCGTATCTGATCCGGTTTGAATATCAGCATATTCTTGAAAAGATCACGCATTTCGCCGTTAAGACATACACAGTTACCTACATTAAGGGGCCCGATATAACCGCAGATGAAACAGAAAATGTGATGAAGGGGTAAAACTGAAAGAATTGTATCCACACGAATAACAATATCATCATAAGGATCAAAAATAAGGTTACTTACAAGAGCTTCACTAGAAAGCATAACACCCTTCTTATCTCCTGTTGTACCAGAAGTATAGATGATAAGTGCACAAGCATCGGGATCCATCTTGAAGTCAGATAATGAAGCATAGGAAGAGGTTTCTGAATATTCTTCATATACCTTATTAAACTCATCAGAGTAGCTTATTACCATTTCGAACTTTACTTTAGGACAAAGAGCCTTCACAGCATCTATTCTGTCTGAAAATTCCTCTCCGTATAAAACCGCTGTTGAATCGGAATCGTTGATAATTGCTGCAGCTTCCTGAGCAGTTGAATCCGGATCAATAGGTACAGCAACATGACCGCCGACAATTACACCTGTCATACAAACGATATATTCATATGTACTTTTGCTAATTATGGAAATGTGAGTTCTTTCAGGCAATTCATGGCGCAGCTTACGGCAGAATGCAAGTCCATCACTTCTGACCTGGCTGAATTTTTTATCAACAATTTCGCCGTCACGGATAAATCTGATAAATGTTCTGTCATTGTGTTTAGTGGGAGCCACATCTAATAAATCCCTGATTGTAGGTACGTTTTCAAGTTTCATTCCATTCACCTTTGATATCGTTGTTTTTAATCTTTCTGAATTAAAAATTAGAACATTACGCCTAATTTTGTACTTATTTTAACAATCCTTTGGAGTCTTTTCAATTATTTGAAATAAAAATTTACAGAGAATTAACACAAAATTAATTAAAAATATACGCTCAGCGCAGTGAATATAACACTGTCTTTTTGTTCATAAAAATAAACCCGAACCTATCTCCTAAAGGCACGAGTTTCTGAAAATATTGTTTTTTTGCTGTGATATGTTATGCTCCGGTTAAAATACCTGCCTCAAGTTATATATCAACAGCCTCACAATGCACGTCAATTACAGAGGGGACGGCCGCCGTCAGCGGTGCCGATGATTTTTACCGCTGCACCAACCTCACCTTGCTTCATCGTCCACCGGACGCTCTTCGTTGACGATGCCTGACCCGCTTTTTTTATGCAATCGGCTGCATAAAAAAAGAACCACTCTTTCAAGCAGTTCTTTCTTTAACTGGTCCGAGTGACAGGACTTGAACCTGCGGCCTCTTGACCCCCAGTCAAGCGCGCTACCAAGCTGCGCCACACCCGGATATTCGTTTTGACGACTTTGTTATTATATACATTATACTGACAAATGTCAATACTTTTTTTGCAAAAAGTTTTAAATTTTATTTTCAGGTTTATTTCTTGTTTTTTTGAAATTATAATTTTCCCCTATCAACAATAAAACACACATTAAAATTACTCCAATACTTACAGGTGCTGATACATCACTGTTAACCCGTGCAGGAAGACTCCCTAAAGAAACAGTGTGAGCGGATACCGGAAACACCTTAAGCAATGCTATGCAATACATCACTGCCAGTGACGCGTGGATAATTCTTGAAGCAACAAATAATTTGACAGACATTCCTGTTCTGATTACTGTATGCATTATCTGCATGTGCACACAAAACCCACCGAAACCAATGATTCCGGCAATTATAGGTATAGGCAAATAATTAACAGCATTCTGACAACCGTTCGTCACTTCCGAAACAGAGGTGACGAATAATTTTATACCTTCCGAAACAGGCAAGCTTTGTAACATATCTGTAATACAAGAGAAAAGTATCACCCATGAACAAACGCTTATCATAGCTTCAGTGCTTTCTTTTACCGCTGAAACTGCAGTTTCCCATAAACCGATATTTTTTAATTCTTCATCAGTTGTTTTCAGTTCAGAACTGTAATCAAAAATATATCTGGAAAAAAACATAACAGTAAACGTTGCTAAAACCAAAGATAAAAATATTATAAGCCCTGCTTGCTTTGAATTCAGCATATATAAGCCCACAGCATTAATTACAAAAGACGGTCCCGGATTCACACAAAACAGCAAAAGACGCTGTGCTTGCTGTTTTGTTATCTTATTTTTCTGAAGCATTTTATCTGTCATTTTGGCTCCAACAGGGTATCCGCCAAGTATTGACATCAGAATTATTATAAAGGATACTTTCGGCAACGCTAATAACCTTTGAAAAAAATTCGGTATCAGCTTTACACATTTTTCTGCAATTCCGCTTGAAACAAAAAAGACTGATAAAAATAAAAAAGGGTACATTGCCGGGATCAGTTTGTTTACACACATTTCCAATCCCCTTTTTACACCGTTAGCTGAGATTTCACTTTGTTTTATAAGCATAAAAGCCAACAGAAGAAACACAAACAAGGAAATACAATATACAAACCAAACCATATATTTATATAAAAACATTTTTTTATTCACTTATATCACCTGATAAAATATATTCACTTGAAATAAAACATATTAGTTATATACACACATTTTACATGGAGGTCCCTCAATAAAATGACGAAATTAAAAGATAAAATCAATCAGGTGCAAAATTTTTCACAAAACATTCTCAATCCCTTTACCGTAGACTTAACATCGAACAACGAAGCTTTAATCTGCGGTTCAAAGGGTATAATCGAGTATTCAGACAACATGGTAAAAATTAACTGCGGAAAAATCACAATAAGCTTTGAAGGTGAAAAGCTTGGCATAAACTCGCTTTCTCCGGAAGAAATCAAAGTAACAGGTGAAATAATCAGAATTGATTTCACTAATTGTTGAGAAGGTGTATGTATGAATCCGATAACGCTTATACGGCTACTGAGAGGTTATGTATCATTTGAAGTGACAGGCGGCTTTGTTGAAAGATTTATAAACCTGTGTGCTCACGAAAAAATTAATATATGGGATGTAAATATCAATAAAGAATCACTTAATGCATGCACACTTGTAAAAAACTATAAAAGACTAAAAAACGTACTGAAAAAATCCGGTTGCTCCGTAAAGCTGAAAAGTAAATTCGGTTTACCCTTCTTTATTAATAAACACAAAAGCAGAATTGGTTTATTTATCGGAATTGTGTTTTATATATTGTTTTCAGTAATAATGAACAAATTCATCTGGGTTGTTGAAGTAAAAGGAACAAATACTGTCGGTAAAGACGAAATCATTTCTGTAACGGAAAACCTGGGGCTTGAACCGGGCAAGCTTTCTTCCCTGCTAAACACAGTGGAAATAAGCAGACAAGCGGTGAATCATTTTAACAGCAGACTGATGTGGATGGCTATTAATATTAAAGGCAGCAAAGCTGTTATTGAGGTAAGAGATTATATTGATGAACATAAAGGCAGTGAGTTTTCAGATCCATGTAATATTGTTGCAGATTTTGACGGCATGGTGCTTTCTGTTGAGGTTTATCACGGCGACAGTGAAATTTCAGCAGGAAACGCGGTAAAAAAAGGCGATCTTCTTATAAGCGGTGTTATAGAAAACAGAGATATGTCCTGTGTTTATTATGAAGCAAGAGGAAAAATCACGGCATACCATGAAGTAGCGGATATATTCAAATACTCTGCAAACAATAAAATCTATAAAATGACAGATATTAACGATATGTACTCAGCACATTTTTTACACATTGAGTTACCGCTTAAGTTTTCAAATAATAAGTCATACACAAAAAAACTAAGTTATGACAAAAATATCAGCTGCATGGAATTAAAGCTTCCCTTCGGCACAACCAAAACGGTTTTATGTAACGAAGAAACCGCATTGGCAGACAGCAAATACAATTTACTGATGGCAGTTGACCAATATACCAACAATTTCTATGACGAACATAAAAACACTAATATTTTAAATCTGCAAAATCAAATCAAAAGAAAAGATGATATTTTTTATATAAGCAACAAAGTTAAATGCATTGATTTCATCGGTGTGCAAAGCCCGATCAATGTAATTTTTTATGAAAATTAAATATTTTTTTATAAAAACCCTTCACTTTTTTGAAAAAATATGCTAAAATTTACGATAAATATAATGGATATAGTTTGTAAATTACAGACTGACAAGGAGTACAATAATTTGGCAGAGCAAACAATAAATATTGAAAGAATCGAACAGGCTGTTATGCTTTTCGGTTCTTGCGACGAAAATATTAAAATCATAGAAAAAGAGTTTGATGTGAGTGTTGTTATCAGGGGTAGTGATATCAAAATTCACGGAGACGAAGAAAATATCGACAAAGCAAAAAGAGCGGTCAACAGCCTTATTCAACTTATTAACAAAGGTGAAGCCCTTAATGAGCAAAACATCAGATATGTCGTTTCCCTTGTGAATGACGGAAATGATGATAAGCTTTCAGCCATAGGCTCAGACGTTGTTTGCATAAGTGCAAAAGGCAAACCTATCAAGGCAAAAACCTTGGGTCAGAAAAAATATCTTGATGCAATTAAAAACAATACGGTTGTAATCGGCGTAGGCCCTGCGGGAACAGGAAAAACTTACCTTGCCGTTGCTATGGCTGTTGCGGCTTTCAGAGCAAAGGAAGTTAACAGAATTATCCTCACCCGTCCCGCCGTTGAAGCCGGTGAAAAATTAGGCTTTTTACCCGGTGATCTTCAGCAGAAGGTTGACCCGTATCTCAGGCCCTTGTATGACGCTCTTTTTGATATGCTCGGCCCTGAAAACTTCCAGAAGTATCAGGAAAGAGGAAACATCGAGGTAGCTCCTCTTGCTTATATGAGAGGACGAACCCTTGACGACAGCTTCATCATACTTGACGAAGCACAAAACACTACACCCGAGCAGATGAAAATGTTCCTTACAAGATTGGGCTTCGGCTCTAAAATAGTTGTAACGGGTGATGTTACGCAAATCGACTTACCTGACGGAAAGCGTTCAGGACTTGTTGAAGTAATTAAAATTCTTAAAAACCTTGATGACATACAAACCATCAGATTTTCCGAAAAGGACGTTGTCAGACACAAATTAGTTCAGGATATCATTAAAGCATATGAAAAATATGAGGAGGTCAAAAAGAAAAAATGAAGGACAAAATAAAAGTAATCATTACAAATGACCAGAATGTTATCAAAATTCCGACAGGTGTCAGAATGCTTATCCGTCGCTGCTGTAATGCAGTTCTTATCACAGAGGATTTCAAAGGTTCGGCAGAAATCAGTGTAACGATTGTTGATGATGAACAGATTCACGTTCTCAACCGTGAGCACAGAAACATTGACCGTTCAACAGATGTCCTCTCCTTCCCTTTGGGAATTGAAGGTGTTTATGACATCAACAACGATACAGGCGCACAAATGCTTGGTGATATTGTGATTTCAATTGAGCACGCTGTTAAACAAGCTGAGCTTTACGGCCATTCCCTTGACAGAGAAATTGCTTTTTTAACCGTACATTCAATGCTTCACCTTCTTGGCTATGACCATGAGCCCGGCGGACTTGAGCTTGTGAGAATGAGAGAAAAAGAAGAGGCCGTGCTCACACAGTTAGGCCTTGTCAGAAGCGGCAGCTATTACACCATGGAGGAGTAAGCGATTTTTCGCTGTAATGCTATGGACCATTATCTTAAACTCTTCAAAAGCTTTTTCTATGCTTTCAGAGGAATTATTGTCACAATACTGAAAGAGAGAAATATGCGAATACACCTGACCTGCCTTACATATATGTTCTCTATTCTCACACTTACTGATTGGTTTGTTCTTACAAGAACCGATTGGGCTGTGCTGCTTATTGCAAGCGGAACTGTTATTGCAGGTGAGCTTTTTAACACAGCAATTGAAAACGCTGTTAACCTTGCTTCGCATGAAAAAACAGAGTATGGAAAAATTGCAAAGGACGCAGCTGCCGGCGCCGTACTTATAAGTGCTGTTTTTGCTGTTCTTGCAGGTGTTGCAATCCTATTTCAGCCCGATGCATTTTTTAAAATGTTTGAATATTTCAAATCCAATATAACTATGCTGATAATTGCAGTGCTTAGTATTATACCGGCCACAGCCTTTATCTTCTTTGGAATACCGTATAAAAAGGAGAAGAAATGAGCGAATTTTTTTCAAGAACCGAGATGTTAATCGGCAAAGATGCCCTTGAGAAGCTTAAAAATTCAAGGGTTGCTGTTTTTGGAGTCGGCGGAGTCGGCGGATATGTTGTTGAAGCTCTTGCAAGAAGCGGCGTTGGTAATATCGACCTTATTGACTGTGACACTGTGAGTGAAAGCAATGTAAACCGACAGATTATTGCAACACATAAAACCATTGGCAAGCAGAAAACGGATGTTGCAAAGCAGCGAATTCTCGAAATTAATCCCCTCGCTAAAGTCAACATATTCAACATTTTCATTTTGCCGGAAAATATCAATGAGTTCGACTTCAGCTGTTATGATTATATTGTTGATGCAATAGATACCGTTTCAGGAAAAATTGCAATTATTGAACAGTGCAATACGCTTAATATACCGGTTATTTCCTCAATGGGAACAGGAAACAAGCTCGACCCTACTAAATTTGAAATAACGGACATATATAAAACCAGCGTCTGTCCCCTAGCCCGTGTGATGCGGACTGAAATGAAAAAAAGAGGAATAAAAAAATTAAAGGTGCTCTATTCAAAAGAGCAACCTATAAAACCCGAAAATCCGCAAACAAACGAAAACGGGAAAGCCATTCCCGGAAGCATTTCGTTCGTGCCTTCCGTTGCAGGGCTGATAATCGGCGGCGAGGTAATAAAAGATCTGATAAAAAAACCGTTGCAATAAAAACTTGCAACGGTTTTCTGTTTGTAAGATTTTATTTAACTTCAACTCTCCAGCCGTAGGGATCTTCTCTCTTGCCCCACTGAATGCCTGTGAGTTCATCATAAAGCTTCTGAGTAAGCTCACCGATACCACCGTCACCGATAGTCATAACATCGTCCATGTAACGAAGCTTTCCGACAGGTGAAACAACAGCTGCAGTACCTGTGCCCCATACTTCTTCAAGGCTGCCGTTCTTAGCAGCTTCAACAAGCTCATCAACTGAGATTCTTCTTTCTTCAACCTCATAGCCCCATGCCTTACATACATTGATAATGGGGTTACGTGTGATACCGGGAAGAATGCTTCCGTTGAGTGCGGGAGTAATTACCTTGCCGCCTATCTTAAACATGATGTTCATGGCGCCGACTTCTTCAATATACTTTCTTTCAACACCGTCAAGCCAAAGCACCTGTGAATAACCTGCATCGTGTGCCTTAACCTGTGCGATGAGAGATGCAGCATAGTTACCGCCTGTTTTTGCAAAGCCCATACCGCCCTTAACAGCTCTTACATAGTCATCTTCAATCCAGATGCCAACAGGTGCAAGTCCGCTTTCATAGTATGCGCCTGAGGGTGAAAGAATGACAATGAAAAGGTAAGTTTTTGAAGGTGCAACACCAAGAAATTCGTCAGTTGCAATTACAAAAGGACGGATGTAAAGTGATGTACCGGGGTCTGAGGGTACCCAATCTCTGTCGATATCAACAACAGCCTTAACAGCATCAACAAAGATTTCTTCGGGAATTTCGGGAATGCAAAGTCTTTCGTTTGATGCGTTTGCTCTTTTTGCATTCATATCAGGACGGAAGAGGTAGATTTTATCATCTTCGCCTCTGTATGCCTTAAGACCTTCAAACATTTCCTGACCGTAATGGAAAACCATGGCACTGGGATCAAGAGAAATATTTCCGTAAGGTACGATTCTTGCATCGTGCCAGCCTTCGCCTTCTGTATAGTTCATCATGAACATATGGTCAGTGAAAATGTGACCGAAGCCCAATTTTTCGCCCTTCGCAGGTTTAGCTTTGGGCGCAGTGGTTTTTGTTACTTTAATTTCCATTGTAAACACCTCTGATTATTCAAAATCGTAGCCTGTTTTAAGGGCTTTTATGTTGATATCAATAAGATTTGCCTTTTTGGGAGGTACAACCTTCTTAACGGTTTCATCAATACCGTCAAAATCAAGCATATCACTTGCTTTCATAAGCTTGCCCATAAGAATCATATTTGCAAGTGTTGCAAAGCCTTCGTCTTTTGCCATTTTTGTTGCAGGAACATAATATGTTGTAACATCTTCTCTTTCAACCTTTTTGCCGATAAGAGTTGAGTCAACAATAATGATACCGCCTGAAACTACATCTTTTTCATACTTTTCCAGTGAAGGAAGGTTCATAGCAACAAGAACATCAGGATTTGATACGATCGGTGAACCAACAGGCTCATCGCTGATAATCACACTGCAGTTTGCTGTGCCGCCACGCATTTCGGGGCCGTAGGAAGGAAGCCAGGAAACCTGCTTTTCAGCAATAAGGCCTTTATATGCAAGAAGCTTACCTGCAAAAAGAACACCCTGACCGCCGAAGCCGGCAATGAGAATCTGTGTTGTGCTCATTATTCTTCCTCCTTCTTTTCAGCATCTCTGTCCTTATAAACACCAAGAGGATAATAAGGAATCATTTTTTCTTCAACCCACTCAAGAGCTTTTTCAGGAGTCATACCCCAGTTTGTGGGACAGGTTGAAATAACTTCAACAAGTGAAAAGCCTTTTTTATCAATCTGATTCTGGAAAGCTTTTTTGATGGCCTTCTTTGCATTTCTGACATTCTTAACATTGTTAACTGCAACTCTTTCAATATACGAAGCACCGTCAAGCTGTGAAAGCATTTCGGAAACCTTTACGGGGAAGCCGCAATGGCTTGTATCTCTGCCGTAGGGGGAGGTCTGAGTAACCTGACCGGGAAGTGATGTGGGAGCCATCTGACCGCCTGTCATACCGTAAATTGCATTGTTAACAAAGATAATTGTAATATTTTCGTTTCTTGCTGCTGCATGAACAGTTTCGGCAGTACCGATAGATGCAAGGTCACCGTCACCCTGATATGTAAAAACAATATGATTATCGGGGTCTGAGCGCTTGAGACCTGTTGCAACTGCAGGAGCACGTCCGTGTGCTGCTTCTACCATATCACATGCAAAATAATTATATGCAAGAACTGAACAGCCAACAGGCGCAACACCGATTGTTCTGCCTTCAATTCCTAATTCATCAATTACTTCAGCAACAAGGCGGTGAATAATGCCGTGAGTACATCCCGGGCAATAGTGAAAAGGAACATCACAAAGTGACTTGGGTTTATCAAAAACTACCATTATTCATTACCTCCTTCATTTGCTTTTCTGATTGATTCAAGCACCTGCTCAGGTGAAGGAATCATACCGCCTACTCTGTTACAAAGAGTAACGGGCTTCTTTGAATGTGTATAAAGCTTAATATCTTCAATCATCTGACCCATTGAAAGCTCAACGGAAATGAAGCTTTTGACCTTATCGGCAGCTGCTTCAAAGGCCTTCTGCGGGAAAGGCCACAGAGTAATAGGACGAATCATACCAACCTTGATGCCTTCTTCTCTTGCTTTTACAATTGCATTTTTGGCAACTCTTGCGGCAATACCGAATGCAGCAACACAGATTTCTGCATCATCCATCATGTACTCTTCATACATAACTTCATTTTCTTCAATCTGCTTATATCTTTCATATCTTGCGAAGTTAAGCTGTTCAAGCTCTTCGGGAACAAGTGAAAGTGAATTGATGATATTCTTTTCTCTTTCACACTTTGTGCCTGTAACAGCCCATGATTTGTCATATGACTCAACAACAGCTTCTTCAAGTGAAACAGGCTCCATCATCTGTCCCATGGTGCCGTCAGCAAGAATCATTGATGTCATTCTGTATTTATCAGCAAGGTCAAAACCTTTAACGGTGAGACTTGCCATTTCCTGCACTGAGCAAGGAGCAAGAACAATCATTCTGTAGTCACCGTGACCGCAGCCCTTTGTTGCCTGGAAATAGTCTGACTGTGAGGGCTGAATCCCGCCGAGACCGGGACCGCCTCTCTGAACATTAACAACAAGTGCAGGCAAATCACTGCCGGCAAGGTATGAAAGACCTTCAGCCTTGAGTGAAATTCCGGGGCTTGATGATGATGTCATAACTCTTTTACCTGTTGAAGCAACACCGTATACCATATTGATTGCTGCAACTTCACTTTCAGCCTGAAGGAAGCATCCGCCGATTTTAGGCATTTTCTTTGCCATGTATGCGGCAATTTCAGTCTGAGGAGTGATGGGATAACCGAAATAATGACGGCAACCTGCAAGAATAGCAGCCTCTGCAATTGCCTCATTACCTTTCATAAGTACTTTTTCAGCCATTTTCCTAACCTCACTTTTCAACCTTAATTATGCAGTCGGGACACATAGTTGCACAGAAGGCACAACCGATGCACTTGCTTTCGTCAGTCATTTCAGCAGGCGAATGACCCTTTGCATTGATTTTATCCTTTGCGATAACAAGGATTTTCTTTGGGCAAGCAATCACACAAAGACCACAGCCCTTACACTTATCTGTATTAAACGTTACCTTAGGCATAAACTTACCTCCGATTAAATAATTTTACTTTGTAATTTCAAGGGAAAAAGATTTTCTGTTTCCTCAGAGAAACCGTTATAAAGCCTGTTCTCCACCGTTGTGAAACGAAGAGGCAAACCTGACATTTCACAAAGCTTATTAACTTTATCCTTTGTTGAAAGAACATCTTCAACCGTTGTGAGTGAACCAAGATTTGAATTGTTGATGATACCTGTAAATTTCATTCCCGAAGCTGCTTCAATCTCCTTAAGGACTATGTAAGCATCCTCAGCATTTTGGGTAAGCGGACGGAAGAAATTAACAACAAAATACATGTTGTAATTATCTTCGCTCATCAACGCTTCGGAGAATCTTCCGAGAGCAACTGCCCCTGCATCGTCACCGCCGATATCCATAACAGCATATTTGCTTTTATCATGAATCACACGGTACATACTCTGCGGCAGAGAAGGAATATCAAGATTCGTATTAGCGAATTGAGAACAAATAAGATCAATCCCCTGCTCCCTGAGCTCATTTTCACTGTCCTTGGTTCGAAAATAAGGATTTACAATATCCAAATCAGCAATAACAACAGGAAGATTCTGTTTTTTCAGGTACTGAGCATAGTTGACAGCAATATTTGTTTTTCCGCTGCCGTAATGACCCGCAAAAAGAGTAACACGCTTTTGCAACATAATCCCCCTTCATTTTTATATGCCTTATATTATAAAACTTTTATACTATTTTTTCAACAAAATTCTGCTTTAAAACTGAAGAATTTAAATAAATTAAAGATGTCAGCTTTGTTAAAATTGACGATAAATTACAGTTTGTTTCTTTGAATCTTACCGCTGATTGTTTTTGGAAGCTCATCCTTGAACACAACAATTCTCGGATATTTATAGGGAGCTGTGTTTTTCTTGACGTAATTCTGAATTTCCTTTTTGAGTTCCTCCGTCGGCTCAGTTCCTTTAGTAAGAACGATACTTGCCTTAACAACCTGACCTCTCACTTCATCGGGAGCAGCTGATACACCGCATTCAAGAACATAGGGAAGCTCCATGATTACATTTTCAATTTCAAAGGGGCCGATGCGATAGCCTGATGACTTGATAACATCATCAATACGGCTGACATACCAGAAGTAGCCGTCTTCATCTCTCCAGGCTGTGTCACCTGTATGGTACATTCCGTCGTGCCATACTTCAGCAGTTTTTTCTTCTTCACGGAAATAACCTTTAAACAAACCGCAAGGAACTTTTTTATCGGTTCTTACAATAATTTCACCTGTCTCACCGTCAGGACAAGGATTGCCGTCAAGGTCAACAATATCAATGTCATATCCGGGAATGGGTTTACCCATAGCACCCGGCTTGGGTGTTGTACCTACAAGGTTGCCTATTGTGAGAGTGGTTTCTGTTTGTCCGAAGCCTTCCATAATTACAAGACCTGTTGACTTCTGGAACTGATAGAAGACCTCCGGATTAAGTGCTTCGCCTGCTGTTGTTGCATATCTGATTGAAGAAAGGTCATACTTGGACAAATCTTCCTTGATAAGCATTCTGTACATTGTGGGAGGAGCACAGAAGGTAGTAATGTTATACTTTTTGAACATCGGAAGAATTTCCGAAGCATCAAATCTGTCAAAGTCATAGGTAAAGACTGCTCCTTCGCTCATCCACTGACCGTAGAATTTACCCCACATTGCCTTACCCCAACCGGTATCGGAGATTGTAAGGTGAAGGTCTGTCGGCTGAACTGAGTGCCAATACTTGGCTGTAACAAAATGACCGAGAGCATATTTAAATGAGTGACAGGCAATTTTGGGATATCCTGTTGTGCCTGATGTGAAGAACATAAGCATGGAATCGTTACCGCAGGCAGAGTCTTCTGTTCTTTCAAAAATGCTTCTGAAAAGCTTGTATTCACTGTCGAAGCTTCTCCAACCGTCTTTTTCGCCGTTAACGATAATTTTATGTTCGAGCTTACCGTATGTTGCTGCTGCAATGTCAACCTGATTTGCAGTGTCTCCATCGGCAGTACAAAGAATTGCTTTTACTCCGGCTGCTTCAAAACGGTACTCAAAATCATGAACTACAAGCTGATTTGTTGCAGGTATGATAACTGCACCAAGCTTATGAAGTGCAAGGGCTGTTATCCAGAACTGATAGTGACGCTTTAATACAAGCATAACTCTGTCGCCTTTTTCAATACCGAGACTCTTAAAATAGTTAGCGGCACGGGCTGATTCCTTTTTCATATCCTTGAAGGTAAAGCGTTTTTCAGTCTTATCATTTGAAATATGAAGCATAGCAAGCTTATCGGGATACTTGTCAGCAATTGCATCAACAACATCGAAAGCAAAGTTGAACTTATCTTCATCCCTGAAACTGATATCACGAAGAAGACCATTCTCATCTTCTGTAGCTTCAATAAACTTTTCAACAACAAGGTTATGCTTAGCTTTTGAGGCAACATAGGATTCTTTAACAACATTCTGCTCTGTTGCCTCATCGCCGGCAATAACAACTGCAAGGAATGTGCAATCTTCACCGTCAACGGCAATCATTCCGTGAGGTGTTGAGCTTCTGTAATAAATACTGTCACCGGCTTCAAGAATTTCGGTGTGCTTTCCAACACGGATTTTAAGCTTACCGGAAATAACATAGTCAAACTCGTGACCGCTGTGAGTTGTGGTCGCAATTTCCTTATCCTGAAGTTCAGCCTTATATTCATATTTAGCAAGATAGGGTTCAGCGAGCTTATTTCTGAAAAGAAGAGCAAGATGATTAATTTCTATACCGTCATCCTCATCCTTTGAAATAAGCTTACCCTGATTCTTTCTGGTAACAGTATAAGATGAAAGATTACTGCTTCTACCCTCAAGAAGGTCTGTTTTTCCGATACCGAAGACCTTTGCACACTTATGAATAAAAGAGAAAGGAAGGTCATCAGCTCCTGATTCATAGGAAATATACTCATCAACACTGAGATCAACCTTTTCAGCCATCTCTTCAGGGGTATATGCGGCAATTTCACGCATCTCCTTAATTCGAAAAGCCACCTCTTTAAGTTCATTGCTAATTTTGTTCATTTCCATTGCATTCTGCCTCCTGTCTGTATAGATTATAGGACAAAAAATAAACCCGTCCCAAAGTTATCCTTTGAGACGAGTAATAATCAAATCATACCCGCGGTACCACTCAAATTGCGACACTTGCCGCCACCTCAAGCTCATTCAAGCCCTATGCATTAACGCAGCAATCACGAAAGGTATCTACTAATCACAAGGGACTTTCGGACCTTCAGCTCAGAAGTGATAGGATTGTGAAGCTTTCCTTTATCGGCTTTTCAGCACCGCCGACTCTCTGCAAAATTACGGCTTCCTCCGTCTTCGTCACAGCTTTTAATATTTAATTGCAAGTATTTTAGCACTTTAAGAAATTAAAGTCAATATGTTTTTCGCATTTTTTAAGATTTTTTCACTAAAAAACCCGAATGAGTTTAACTTATCTAAAAAAGCAAGATGCTCCGGAAAAAGGGAGCATCTTTTATAAAATTATGCTGTTTCAACTGAATTTGCTTTCTGAAGACCGTATTTTTCAATAGCATCCTCACGCATCTTATATTTAAGAATTTTACCGGCAACATTCATCGGGAAGGAGTCAACAAAATCAACGTATCTTGGCACCTTATGCTTTGCCATATGGTCTCTTACATACTGCTTCATCTCGTCTTGAGTCATGGTCTCCCCTTCCTTAAGAATAATACATGCAGCAATTTCCTCGCCGTATTGTTCGTCGGGAACCCCGATAACCTGAACGTCACTTACCTTTGGATGAGTATAGATAAACTCTTCAATTTCTTTCGGATAAATGTTTTCACCGCCACGGATAATCATATCCTTAAGTCTGCCGGTTATTCTGTAGTTACCGTCTTCTGTTTTGCAGGCAAGGTCACCTGTATGAAGCCAGCCATCTTTATCAATGGCCGATGCCGTTGCTTTTGGCATTTTGTAATAACCCTTCATAACGTTGTATCCGCGAGCAACAAATTCACCTGTTGCGCCAACAGGAAGATCCTCACCGGTTTCAGGGTCAACAATTTTGCACTCAATTTCGGGAAGAGCTCTACCAACTGTACTTACACGTACTTCAAGTGAGTCATCAGTTGAACTCATTGTGCAGCCCGGTGAAGCCTCAGTCTGGCCGTAAACGATGGTGATTTCGTCCATATGCATTTTTTCAACAACGTCTTTCATTACAGAAATAGGACAAGGTGAGCCTGCCATTATGCCTGTTCTCATGTGTGAAAAATCTGTTTTATCAAAATCCGGATGCTCAAGCATTGCAATGAACATTGTGGGAACACCGTGGAAAGCAGTAATCTTTTCCTGATTAATGCAGGCAAGAGACGGCTTGGGCGTGAAATAAGGCAACGGATAAAGTGTTGCGCCGTGAGTCATAGAAGCTGTCATTGCAAGTACCATTCCGAAGCAGTGGAACATGGGCACCTGAATCATCATTCTGTCTGCCGTTGAAAGGTCCATTCTGTCACCGATGCACTTGCCGTTATTAACAACGTTATAGTGAGTGAGCATAACGCCCTTCGGGAAGCCTGTTGTGCCCGATGTGTACTGCATATTACAAACATCGTTGGGGTCAACATTTGACGCAATTCTGTACACCTCTTCAACAGGAACATTTTCAGCTCTTTCAATCGCCTCATCCCATGTAAGACAGCCTTTTTTTCTGAATCCGACAGTTATAACATTTCTTAAGAAAGGTAATCTTCTGCAATGAAGAGGACTTCCCTCTTTTGTATTTTCAAGCTCAGGACAAAGCTCACCGATGATATCTGAATAATGAGAATCACGGTATCCTTCAACAAGGATAAGTGTGTGTGTGTCTGACTGTTTAAGGAGATATTCAAGCTCATGGATTTTATAAGCTGTATTTACAGTTACAAGCACAGCACCGATTTTTGTTGCTGCCCAGAAAGCAATGTACCACTGAGGAATATTTGTTGCCCAGACAGCAACGTGACTGCCCGGTTTAACACCGAGAGCAAGAAAAGCTCTGCAGCATTCGTCAACATCATCACGGAATTCAGCGTAAGTTCTTGTATAATCAAGGGTTGTATATTTAAATGCGTATTGGTCAGGGAATTCATCAACCATTTTATCAAGAACCTGTGAAAAAGTTTTCTCAATAAGAGCTTCCTTTTTCCACACATAATTACCCGTACCTCTCTTGTTAAGGTAAAGGTGGCTCTTTTTTCTTGAAGGAGCCTGAAAATTCTGCATATACTGTGCAAAATGTGCAAAAATTACGTCAATTTCAGTTAAATCAGGCATCCAGTCAGGGTTCCATTCAAGTGAAATAAAACCGCTGTAATTAACAGAAGAAAGTGCACTGATAACAACATCAACGGGAACTTCACCTTCTCCGATAAGACGGTATTCTATTACACCGTCAACGGTAGCAGCATCCTTAAGATGAACATGCTTGATATAAGCACCGAGGTTGGTAATGGTTGTTTCGGTATCCTCTTTCTGTTCGCAATAAGTGTGATAAACATCCCACAGGGCTGCAATTGAATCAGAGGCAAACTCCATAAGAACGTCTCTGAGTGCGGCGGTATCTGCAAACATTCCGCAAGTTTCGATAAGCAGCGTTACATTCTTTTCAGATGCGAAATCAACTACCTCAGATAAACATGCAACAACATTTTTTCTGGAGTTTTCATTCTTACCTGAAGCGTAAACCCTTACATAAGGGGCACGTATTGATGCAGCAAAATCTATATACTCAGTAACTGCTTTAACACTTTCTGCAACATTTTCACAGGAAATATCTGCACTTACGTCTACGCAAGGTACAGATATGCCCTTATCTGCCATTTTGCGTATTGTGGCAGCTGAGTTATATTTATGGAAAGGACCGTCTTTTTCTATGAGAGCGGAGCCGAGAACATTGTGAAGTTCAATACCTTTAAATCCGATTTCCTCGGCAAGCTCCGTAAAATCCTGCCAGGTATAATCCTTCCATCCGTTTATTGAAAAGGAAAGCTTCATCATGGTTTATGCCTCCTCATATACTATTTTGTTGATTGCATTAAGATATGCTCTGATACTTGCGCCGATAATATCGGTTGAAATACCCTTGCCTGAATAAAGCTTGCCGTTGTTACGGAGCTTTACAAGAGCTGAGCCCATTGCCTCCTGACCTTCTGTTACTGACTGAATCTGGAAATCGTCAAGCTCATAGCGATGACCCACAACCTGCTCAATTGCAAGAAAGGCAGCGTCAATCGGGCCGTCACCGCCGGCAAGTCCGTTGATTCTTTCACCGTTTTTGTTCATGGTGATGTTGGCAGTTGCAGCGATAACGTTACCGCTGTTAATTACATAAGACTCAAGAAAATATGTTGCAGGAACCTGCAGTGCAGCAGAAGCAATAATTGCATCAAGCTCCTTTGCGCCAACGGGCTTTTTGCGGCTGATACGCTTAAACTCTTCAAATACCTTTGACATATCATCCTGAGAAAGATCATAGCCGAGAACCTTTACAGCATTTGCAACTTCTGATATATCGTCATGCTCGTTAAGCACAAAATCATTACCAACAGTGCCGATAACTGAATCAAAGGCTGCATTTTTGCCTCTTTTGGCATTTGCAATCCACTCAATCTGCTTTGAAGTTCTGAGGAATTCAGTCATTCTGACTGAAGTATCAAGCATAAATTCGTCTGCATGGAATTTAACGGCACGACAGACATGCTCAAGTGATGCAGCTTCATTACCGGAGATTGAAGTTACTTTAATTTCTCTGACACCGGATTTAATGGAAGATACGCACAATGCTACGGACATGCTCATTTCATTACTGCACTGTATGCCGACACAAACATTTTCAAGTGAGGGAACATTTGCATATACGTCATCAACAAAAACAGCAATTTCATCTGCAAGCATGGTTCCTGCAGTGTCACAAAGAGTAACAGTTGTTGCACCTGCTTCAATTGCAGTTGCTGTTGCAGAATAAAGAAAATCAACTTCGCTTCTTGTCGCATCGTCAGCAACGAACTCAACATCAGCACAAAAGCTTCTTGCCTTGGAAACAAGCTGTTTTATCATTTCAAGAACCATGGGAGGCTTTTTCTTGCAGATATATTCCATCTGAACAGTTGAAGTGGGAACCACAACCTGTATTCTGGGTTTTCTTGCGCCTTTAAGAGCGTCTGCAATTCTTTCAACGTCCTGTTCCTCAAGATTTACAGGAACAGCTAAAATACTTGATTTAACACATGATGCAATAGATTTTATAAGAAGTACATCTGTTTTTTCCTTAACAATCTGCGGAAGCTCAATAACGGAAACATTCACCTTATCAAGAAGCTTTGCAATTTCGATTTTCTCTCTGAAGGATAAAGCATAATCACTGTTTTTTGCAGCTTGCTTCAATGTGATGTCTGCAATTGATAATTTTTCCATTTTTAATTACTCCTTAAAATTTGATTTATCACTTATCGGAAGCTAAGGTATTACAACAAAAAATCCTTGAAATTACATTAAGTAACTTCAAGGACGAATAAAATCCGTGGTACCACCTTGTTTACCGCATTTGCGGTCACTCTTCAAGACTCAATCAAGCCTTTAGCCATGATAACGGGGCATCCGTGACTGCCTACACAACAACCGCCTTCAGCAATCCTGCTCAGAAACGAGACTGAATAATCATTCTGTATCGGTTTGCACCGGCCACCGACTCTCTGAAATCAAAAGATGAAAATTCATAATTTCTTCAACGCATTTGTGATATTGGAGAGAATTTTACCACAAAGAATATAAAATGTCAACACTTTCACACTTTAAAATTTAAAAAATTATTTAGTGCCGAAAATTCTGTCGCCGGCATCACCGAGACCCGGTACGATATATCCTTTTTCGTTAAGCTTTTCGTCAAGTGCAGCACAGTAAACATGAACATCCGGGTGAGCTTTTGTGAAAGCCTCCACGCCTTCAGGTGCAGCAATAATGCACATAAAACGAATTGAACGGGGACCTCTGAGCTTAATCTGAGATACAGCATCAATACCTGAGCCGCCTGTAGCAAGCATAGGATCCACAACAAAAACGTCTCTTTCACCGATATCCTTGGGCAGCTTACAGTAATATTCAACAGGCTGAAGAGTTTCTTCATCACGGTAAAGTCCGATATGACCGATTCTGCATGACGGAACAAGGCTTGTCATACCGTCAACCATGCCGAGTCCCGCACGGAGAATGGGCACTACTGCCAATTTTTTGCCGGAAATATGCTTTGCTTTTGTTTTGCAGATAGGTGTCTCAATTTCTATTTCTTCTAAAGGTAAGTCTCTTGTTGCCTCATAACACATAAGTGTGGCAATTTCGGAAACGAGTGCCCTGAAGTCCTTTGAGCTTGTTTCTTTATTCCTGAGTATTGAAAGCTTATGCTGAATAAGCGGATGGTCAAAAACGGTTACATTCTTATACATTGTAAAACTTCCTTTCAATCCTTTATACATATATTATAACTGCCGGAGTTAAATAAATCAAGATATAAAGTAAAAATTGACTACCGGATGTGTATACGGTAAAATCCGGTAAGCACATCAAAAAGAGATTAAATATGAAAAGAGAGGACGATCCTCTCTTTTTTTAATTACTTTAAAAATTTCTGACTTTCCTTGACAGCAAGCTCATCGCATCTTTCGTTTTCAGGATGTCCCGCATGTCCCTTAATCCACTCAAGCGTTACATCGTGCTTAGCTACAAGACCGAGAAGCTCATCCCACAATTCAGGGTTTAAAGCAGGCTTTTTATCTTTCTTTCTCCAGTTATTATCTTTCCATGACTGTGCCCAACCAAGGGTGATACCATTGAATACATACTGTGAATCGGTAATAATTTTAACCTTGCAGGGCTCCTTTAAGGCCTTGAGTCCCTCAATAACTGCAGTAAGCTCCATGCGGTTATTTGTTGTGTGCTCCTCACCGCCGGAAAGCTCTTTTCTTTTTCCTTTGTAATCCAATATTGTTCCCCATCCGCCGGGGCCGGGATTACCTGAACACGCACCGTCCGAGTAAATTGTTACTTCTTTCATAAAACATCTCCTGTAAAATTCTTCCATCATTTTAACACAACACAAATCCGGATTCAAGATTAAAAAACACTTTTTATATAAAACTGAACAAAAGATTAATTTATAATAAAGTCACTTGAAGATTCAGGAATAATATAGTAATATATATTTATTATGTCAAAAATAATTAAACTCAGAAAGAAGGCTGAAAATGTTAAAACAAAAAAGAAGTTTCTGGGATGAATACAAGTATATAATAATCTCTTTTCTTACAGCTGCAGCTACAATGCTTGTTATTTACATGTGCAACAGCATGATTCCCGTTGGCGATAACACAATTTTAAGAATGGACCTTTATCATCAGTACGGTCCGCTTTTTGCTGAGCTTTATGAACGCATTACACAGGGTGACAGTCTGTTTTATTCCTGGTCATCGGGATTCGGCAGTGCGTTCCTTGGTAATTATTTCAATTACCTTTCAAGTCCCATCGGGGCAATTGTTGTGCTTTTCGGGCACAAAAACGTTACCGAAGCTATTGCAGCCATGATTCTTATCAAAGCTGCACTTTCAGCCGCAGCCTTTACATTTTACATTAAAAAATCATTGCACAGCCAGTCCTATGTTTCAAGTGCATTCGGTGTTCTTTATGCTTTTTGCGGTTATATGCTTGCATATTACTGGAATGTTATGTGGCTTGATGCAATGATACTTCTTCCTGTAATACTTCTCGGCATTGAAAGAATCATTGACAACGGTAAAATGAAAACCTTTGTTATCAGCCTGGCACTGTCAATGTTTTCAAACTACTATACATCCTATATGCTGTGTGTTTTTTCTGTAGTATATTTCTTTTACTATTACTTCAAGAGCTACAATTTCAGTTCTCATGTAAGCGAAAGCTACAGCAAGGTTAATTCCCTTAAGAACAGAAGATTACTCAGAAGCGGTGTTATATTTGCTTTAGGAGCACTTACCGCCGCCGGTATTATGGCGATTGTTCTGCTTCCCGTTTTCAAGGTTCTTCAATCCTGTTCTGCAACAGATGATCCATTCCCCACAAACCCTGAATCATATTTCACATTCTTTGACTTTTTTGCAAATCACCTTGCAAACCTCACAACAACAATCAGATCCAGCGGCGACGATGTACTGCCGAATGTTTATTGCGGTGTTCTTACACTTATACTTGCGCCCTTATACTTCTTTACAAAAAGCATTTCCAAAAAGGAAAAGCTTGCAACAATCGCTCTTCTTACTTTCTTATATTTCAGCTTCAATGTAAATTTCTTTAATTTCATCTGGCACGGATTCCATTTCCCGAACGATCTCCCCTACCGTCAGTCCTTTATATATTCTTTTATACTTCTTATTATGGCATATAAGACCTTTGTGCGTCTTAATGAATTCAAGGCAAGACATATAGGCGCTGTGGGAGCATCATTAGTATGCTTTGTGATGCTTGTTGAAGAGCTCACATCAAAAAATGTTACAAACGGTACCGTTATTCTCACACTGACACTTATTGTTCTTTATGTTCTTGTTCTCACAATATTCCTTGACAAAAGGTATCAGGCAATGTCTGTTGCGGCACTTCTCATCGTATGTGTTTGCAGTGAGGCAATTATGTGTGACACAAGCACTGTCAGCATTACAATTTCAAAAGATTCATATGTATCCGATTACGACGATTTCCAGACTATGAAGGATACCCTTGACACAATTGAAGACGGCGACTTTTACAGAATGGAGCTCACTGATCTTCGTACAAGAATGGACCCGTCATGGTACTACTACAACGGTGCTTCGGTATTTTCTTCCATGGCTTATGAAAGATTCTCAAATCTGCAGGACGACCTTGGAATGATGAGTAACAGAATTAACAGCTACACCTATAATCCGCAGACACCCGTATATAACATGATGTTCTCAATGAAATATATTGTAAATAATTACACGCCCGATGCTCTTTCTGCATCACCTAACTATTCACAAATTGCAACACATTCAAAATATACAGCATATAAAAATAATTATTATTTACCTATTGCTTATCTTGTTGACAGCAACACCGTAACCTGGGCAACGGACGAATATATTTCAAGCTGGAAAACAAACACGGGCAGTGACCCCTTTGCTTTGCAAGGCGACTACTTCAACCTTGCAACAGGTGGACTCGGCAGCCCCTTCATAAGACTTGATCCTACCCACATTACCTATTCAAACGTTGAACCCTTCACTGAAGCATTAAGCTCATCCAACTTCTATTTTGACAAAACTACAGATGATCTTGAAGGGTCTGCAACAATTTATCTTAATGCTCCGGCAGATACAAATGTTTATATTTACTTTGATGTTGACGGTGCGGAATCAAAGGATATAACTGTCAACTCCCCTCTTGGCACAATGACTCACAATGCAACCCATGATGCACTGCTTGACCTTGGATATTACAACACCGGCGACATCATCAACATTAACATCCCCTTTGAAGCCAACACCGGCAATCTTAAATTTTTTGCCTATGCTCTTGACAAAGAAGTTATGGATGCCGGCTACAGTATTCTCAGTGAACAGCAGATGCTGACGGAAGAGTTTGATGACACATACATTAAAGGCCGATTCACTGCAGAAAAAGATTCTCTTCTTTACACATCCATCCCCTATGACGCCGGCTGGAAGGTCTATATCGACGGAGAAAGAGTGCCCGAAGACAGTATTGTTAAAGTTGGTGAATCACTTCTTGGTGTAAAGGTACAAAAGGGAAATCACAGTGTAGAATTCAAATATGAAGTCCCTGCTTTGTATGAAGGTGCACTTATTTCCATTATAACAGCGCTTATCATTGTTGTTTATTACCTTCTTAAAAAGCTCAATACAGGCAAGAAAAAGAGAAAAATCATATACGGCAAAATAGATACCGAATGTTCTGATAATATTTTCATTGAAGCTTATGCCGAAGTTGAAAAGACAGAAACAGAAGATAACACTCAGAGTATTGAATATATCGATGAGGGTTATCCTAAGCGTGAAATAATAAAACCTAAATCAAATGTAAAAAAGGAAATCATCACACCCAAAAAAGTTCATATTGAGGTAACAGATATTACTGAAAACGTGAATGAATAAAAGATTAAGGACATCCTTCTGACGGATGTCCTTAAGTTTAACACGAAGCTTATTTCATGTTCTTTTCGTATGATTCGATCATCTTTTTTACCATCTGACCGCCGACTGAACCGGCTTCACGAGATGTGAGGTGACCGTTGTAACCCTGCTTAAGGTTAACGCCTACTTCTGAAGCAGCTTCCATCTTGAATCTGTCAAGAGCATCTCTTGCTTCAGGTACCATACCCTTTGAATTTCTAGCCATTACTTACACTCTCCTTTTTAAAAGCTTTTGCGTTTGCAAATATATTTTATGTTTCATACACAAATATATAAGTGTAAGTATTTGGTAAGCTTTATTAACAGAAATGCTGAAAAAAGTATGCTGTATGTATATTTTAAATTTATCAATGTATTTTTCTGAAATATATTGCATAATTTCTTAATTTAATGTATAATTATAAAAAATCCTTTAAGGAGGCAAAACGTGAATACTGAGCGGATAATAGATTTACATGTGCATTCTGACAATTCACCTGACGGTCATCATTCACCTATGTTCATTTGTGAACAGGCTATTGAAAAAGGTTTACGTGCATTGGCGTTTACAGACCATTGCGAGGTTGACAGTTTTATAAAAAACAAGTATAATAGCATGAATTTTCATTCATATTTTGAATGCATGAAAGCAAAATCAGCCTTTGAAGGTCAATTGCTTGTTCTGGTCGGAGTTGAAATAGGACAACCTTTATCTGATATCGGTCTGACAAAGCATATTGTAAACTCTCATTCCTACGATGTTGTGCTTGGCAGTATTCACAACCCTAAAGGTTTTTCATGCGATGTAAAAGACATCCCTTATAATGAAATAGATGTATACTCATTTATGAAAAACTACTTTGGCGAATTAACCGAGATTGCATATTGCAATGAAATTGATGTACTGGCACACATAACCTGCCCCATGAGAAGGATACAAGGCAAATATGCAATGGATTTTGACTATTCGAAAATCCGAAAAGAAACAGACGAACTGCTTCATGCAATTATAAAAAATAACAAGGCATTGGAAATCAACACCTCCGGCTTAAGACAGCTGATGGGCAGAACAATGCCTGATGAAAATATTATTTTACGTTATAAAGAGCTTGGCGGAAAATATATAACAATCGGCTCTGATTCTCACAGTGCATATGATGTAGGGGCCGGTATTCGCGATGGTATGCTTTTAGCCAAAAAATGCGGTTTTGACAAGCTCACCATCTTTGACAGACGTGAAATTCTTGAAATCAATAACAACATTTAAAGGACGTGATGGTTTTGTCACAAGACAATAACACACTTATCAAAATTGATAAAAAAACAATTATAGGGATTACGGCACTTCTTGCCGCCATAATGATATTTGCCGGAATTCTCACCCAAACCGTACCTACGGGTGTTTATGACACTGCTGCCGACGGTTCGATAATTAACGGTACATACCATGAAATTCCGCGAGAAGATGTAGGCTACAGCTTCTGGAGAGTTTTTCTTGCACCCATAGAAACCTTTATATTTGCAACAGGCGATGCATTGACCGGTGTTGCAATAATAATGATTATAATAATTATTGGCGGAACATTCCTTGTTCTTGATAAAAGCGGCGTTCTTAAATACATAATGTCAACCATTGTAAAAAGGTTTTCTGATAAGAAATATATTCTTCTCTCCCTTGTGGTGTTTGCCTGCATGCTCCTTTCATCCTTTGCGGGAATCCTTGAAGAATCTATCACTCTTGTTCCTCTTGCTGTTGCAATATCTTTGTCATTAGGCTGGGACTCTTTTGTAGGATTAGGCTTGAGTCTTGTTTCTGTATCCTTCGGATATGCCGCTGCAACATTTAATCCTTTTAATGTTGGCATAACACAGTCCATGGCAGGTATGCCCATGTTTTCCGGTGTTCTTTTCAGGATGCTTGTTTTCTTGGTTGTATATGCTGTTCTTACCGCTTTTTTGATTTTATATGCCAAAAGGATTGAAAAAAATCCTCAAAAATCTCTTTGCTATGAAAGTGATATTGAGCTCAGAAAAAGACTTCTCAATGAAGAAGAAATGGAAAAAGCCTTAAAGAATCCCAACTTACCAAAAGCTACAAGAGCTTTTGTGGGTGCACTTGTTGCAGTTCTGGCAATTATTGTCATATGTCTTCTTACAAACACACTTGTAAGAAACCAAAGCATTTCTGACATAATCGGGTATCTGCCGCTTGTATCCATGGCAATACTTTTCACCGTCGGAGGTCTGCGTGCGGGTTCCATATCAGGACTCAGCAAAAAAGAGCTTTCTGAAATATTCAAAAAAGGTGCTAAAACAATACTCCCCTGCGCACCGATTATTATGATTATTATCAGCGTAACATATATACTCAAAAGCGGAAAAATTATTGATACCTTGCTTTATTGGGTTTATAATCTGATAAGCGGCGTTAATCCTTACGTTGCAATTATTATTATATTCGTTACTATTGCCATATTTGAGTTCTTTATCGGCAGCGGTTCTGCAAAGGCTTTTCTTCTCATGCCGATACTTCTCCCTCTTGTTGATATGCTTAATATCGGCAGACAGAACCTTATTGTAGCCTTTTGTCTTAGCGACGGTATATGTAATGTACTCTTCCCGACAAACGGTCTGCTGATTATCGCCCTTGGTATTATCAACATATCTTATATAAAGTACATAAGATGTGCATGGAAGCTGTTTCTCGCAGAGTTTATTGCATGTTCAGGATTACTTCTTATCGGAACGGCAATCGGTTATTAAATACAGATAAACAATCCCTCGGTATTCACTGGGTGAATACCGAGGGATATTTTTATTATTTTATAAGATATACTCTTGTTTCATAAGGTCTTGTCATAAATCCGTTATGAATTACAGGGTTTTTATCATAGTTCCAGAGTACAAGCTCAGCAGAATTAATATCAAATTCCTTAGGCGCTCTGAAAGCCATTTCTTTTTCAGTAAAGGAGCAAAGAACAAGCATCTTCTGTCCTTCATAGGTTCTGATATATGCAAAAATTTCTTTCGGTGTTTTAAGAAGCTCAAAATCACCGTATTTTACAATATCATTTTCCTTACGGAATTGAAGCAGCTTCTTATAATAATTAAGAATTGAATAGGGATTATTCTTTTCTGCTTCAACATTGATCTCGGTGTAATTAGGATTAATCTCGAACCAGGGCTCGTCAGCTGTTGTAAAGCCGGCATTCTTTTCCGCACTCCACTGCATAGGTGTTCTCGAATTATCGCGGGAAGCATACATACAGAACTTCATTGTGATTTTATCGGGAATACCGAACTTTTTGAACATTGCATAGTTATTGAATGATGAAACATCCTTATATCTGTCAATTGTGGGAATCTTCGGATTGGTCATACCAATTTCCTGACCCTGATATATGAAGGGTGTACCACTCTGACAAATGTACATTGTTGCAAGCATCTTACCGCTCTGCTGACGGTATTTTTCACTTCCGTAACGTGAAATAATTCTGGGCTGGTCATGATTTTCTATATAGTTTGCATTCCATGCCTTGCCGTAAAGCTCCTTCTGCCAGTGTGCATATACTTTCTTGAGTCTGCCCGGTCTGAACGGTGTTACAAGCCAGTTAGTGATAATATTGTCGCATCCCATATGTTCAAAATGGAACATCATATTCAGAAGCTGGTCATCGCCCTCTTTGATGAATTCAAGGGCCTTTTTCGGAGTCATCATGGGGGCTTCACCAACGGTAAAGCAATCGTACTGGTCGTAAATTTCTTTGAATTCCTTAAGATATTTCTTAAGATTGGGTCCGTTGGTATAATGCTCTATACCGCAAGCTGTGGGAATCGGGAAGCCGTTAGGAAGTCCGGGTTCTTTTGAAATAAATGTAATAACGTCTTCTCTGAATCCGTCAACACCCATATCAAGCCAGAACTTGATAATATCCTTAACCTCCTGACGAACCTTAGGATTATCCATATTAAGGTCAGGCTGTTCTTTTGCAAAAACATGAAGATAATACTTGTCAATTTCCTTGCAGTACTCCCATGCTTTACCCTGGAAGGTTGAAAGCCAGTTATTAGGCTCTTTGCCCGGTTTTCTGCCTCTACGCCAGATGTAGTAATCGTGATAGGGATTGTCTTCACCCTTCATGCTTTCCTTAAACCATTCATGTTCCGTTGAAGTATGGTTTACAACAAGGTCCATTATTACCTTAAGACCTCTTTTGTGAGCCTCATCAAGAACGGTTTTGAATTCTTCAAGAGTACCGTAATCCTTTGAAATATCACGGTAATTTGCAATATCGTAACCGTAGTCAGCGTTAGGTGAAGGATATAAGGGTGAAAACCAGATCGCATCAACGCCAAGCTCTTTTATGTAATCAAGCTTTGAAAGAATACCCTTCAAGTCACCGATACCGTCGCCGTTTCCGTCGCAGAAGCTACGGGGCCAGATCTGATAAACGGACATCTCTTTATACCATTTTTTCTCCATAAACATACTCCTTTTAATTATTTATAAACTTCAAGGGCGGAAAACTCCGCCCTTAATATTATTTGTTTGCAGCTGCTTTTCTTTCATCGATTTCAGCAACAAGCTCTCTCTGACGCTTTTCGGTAAGAGTATAGAAGAACATAGGAACTGCACAAGCAAACATACTGATAACACCTGAGAGAATAAGAACATTCCAAAGTGCATCAGGTGACTTAACAAAGCCTGTTTCAGCATCGATACCTGCAATGCTCATTGACATAACACCGATAAAGGCACCGACTGCCATACCGATTTTATTGATAAGAGTCTGCATTGCAAAGCAGATGCCTTCGCCTCTTTCACCTGTTTTCCATTCAAGATAGTCAACAGTATCACCAATCATAGCGTAGCTCATGATGTTGTTGACACCCTGAGGAATACCAAGAAGAATGAGACCGATTGCAGCAACAGCAAGCTTCCACGGAGCATCGTAGCCGACAAAATACATTACAGCCATAACTACACCACCGAAGAGGTGTACAAGTATATAGGTGTATTTTTTGGTGAATTTCTTTGTAAGCCAGGGAACGAGAAGTGAAGCCACAAGACCGCCGGGGATAACCAGAAGAGTGATAATACCGTAGAGGCCTTCATTTTTAAGAACATACTTTGCAAAGTAAAGACCACCGGTATAAGTGTATACCATTCTTGCACCACCAAGAACACCGGAAAGAACGATAAGAAGAAGTTCTCTGTTCTTGAAAAGGAGCTTCAGGTTATGAGTGAATGAGGGAATATTTTCATAATTGGCTGTAATATGTTCCTTTGTGTTCTTGAAGCCGTAGAAGAACATAGGCATTGCAGCAACAACAAAAACAACTGCGCAGATAAAGTAAACCCACTTAAGAGTGTCAGCGTTAGCCTGAACACTATCATTCATAACAGTGCCGATAAATGAGCGTGCAGCTTCTTCTACTGTCTTGCCCTGATTTGCAACAATACCGGCAATCTGTTCAGCCTTATCAACCATAATCTGCTCAAGATGAGCTTCTGTATACTTGAACTTTGCTGTTACAGCATTAGTGATAATGGGAACACCAACAGTAACGATACCTGCACCTACTGTACATACAAGACGTACAACCGTAAGGATATTACCTCTGACTGTTGTGTCATTGGTAAGGCAGGTTGCAAGACCCCAGTAAGGAACATCAGCAACAGTGTAAACAACAGACCAGATAACATAAAGAACGGAAATTGTAGCAAATGTCCATGCAGTCTTAGCCTGATATACAGGAAGGAAGCAAAGAATTGTGCAAATACCAATGGGAATAGCCATCCACTTAAGGAAAGGTCTGCATTTACCCCATTTTGTTCTGGTTTTGTCAACAATTGAACCCATGATAGGATCGTTGAAAGCATCGAATACTCTTGTGGCGAGCATAAGGATGGCAACAGCAATTGCACCTTCCATAGCGCCGACCTTTACACCTTCAGCACCGAAAAGAAGTGCGTCAGTCATAAATACTGTCAGGTAAGAGCCGATGATAGTGCAAATGAAGTTCTGGCCGAAGCCTGCTACGCCGTAAGCTATAGCTTCCTTCGGCTGAACGCCCTTATCGGGTGTTGTTCCGAAGAGTTTGTGAAGAAATGATGAAATATTCATTTAATCTTCTCCTTTTCAAATATTTTCATAAAAAGTATTTTATCATAAGCCATAAAAAAAGGCAAGTATAATAAATGACTTTTGTATAAAAATGTCGGAATTTTAAAAAAATTTAAAAATTCTTCATCGTTTACCGTGTGTGACAACAAGATATCAAAAATCAGCGTATTCGGCAAAATAAACAAATTATTTTCAAAAAAATGAATACAGTTTTATTGCTGTTGGATTGACATATAACACTATATGTTGTATAATTTGTATGTAACGTTTACATAACTGACGGATTAGCGGTTCACCGCATGGGAATGTAAATGCTTAATGTCGACCGTCTGGGCAATCAGTTTATCTGTAAACTGGTTAGCCCTTTTATTTTTTATTAAAACAGGAGGAATTAATAATGATTCATGAGAATTGGAACGGATTCAAAAGCGGTGTCTGGCAGAATGAAATAAATGTCAGGGATTTCATACAGACCAACTATAAAGAATACACCGGCGACAGTGGATTTCTCGCCGGCAGCACTGAACGCACAAGAAACCTTATGGGTAAATTGCAATCACTTTTCACCCTTGAAAGACAGTACGGCGGTGTTCTCGACATAGACACTGCAACTGTTTCATCGCTTACAAGCTACTCCCCCGGTTATATTGATAAAGCGAACGAATTGATTGTTGGCTTACAGACAAACCGTCCTCTTAAAAGAGGCGTAAATCCTTTTGGCGGAATGAGAATGGTCCGTCAGGCATGCGAAGCCTACGGTTACAAGCTCAGCAGAAAGGTTGAAGAAGAATTCCGCTTCCGCACAACACACAATGACGGCGTTTTCCGTGCATATACCGATGAAATGCGTCAGGCTCGTAAGTGTCATGTAATCACAGGCTTACCTGATGCATACGGACGCGGAAGAATCATCGGCGACTATCGTCGTGTTGCACTTTATGGCGTTGATAAGCTCATACAGGAAAAGAAAAAGGATAAAAAGAACCTTGAAAATCAGGCATTCAACACTGAACAGATCCGTCTTGATGAGGAGCTTTATCAGCAAATAGCTTTTCTCGGTTATATGAAAGAGATGGCAGCAATGTACGGCTACGATATCAGCCAGCCTGCAGCCAATGCCCGCGAAGCAATTCAGTGGACATATTTTGCTTATCTCGGTGCAATCAAGGAACAAAACGGTGCTGCTATGTCACTTGGACGTGTTAGCACATTCTTTGACATTTATATTGAGCGTGACATTGAAAACGGTATTCTCACTGAAGAGGGTGCCCAGGAGCTTATGGACGATTTTGTAATGAAGCTCAGAACAGCACGTCATCTGCGTACACCTGAATACAATGAGCTTTTCGGCGGAGATCCTATGTGGATTACTGAAGCTGTCGGCGGTATGGGTGAAGACGGAAGAACTCTTGTAACAAAAAACAGCTACCGTATGCTTAATACCCTTTATACCCTTGGTTCATCACCGGAGCCCAACCTCACTATACTCTGGTCAACATCATTGCCTGAAAACTTCAAAAAATTCTGTGCAAAGGTTTCCGCAGATACAGACTCAATTCAATATGAAAACGATGATGTCATGCGTCCCATTTACGGTGACGACTACGCCATCGCCTGCTGTGTTTCAGCAATGAAAATCGGTAAGCAGATGCAATTCTTCGGTGCCAGATGCAACCTTGCCAAGCTTCTTCTTATTGCAATCAACGGTGGCTATGACACCACAAGCGGAATTCACATCGGCCCCCAGATGCCTGTAATGAGCGGTGAAGCACTTAATTATGAGGAAGTAATGGAAAGATACGAAATTTATATTTCGTGGCTCAGCCGCCTTTACGTAAACACCATGAATGTCATCCATTATATGCATGATAAGTATGCATATGAAAAAACACAGATGGCTCTTCATGATACTGAGGTTGAAAGATTTATGGCTTTCGGTATTGCAGGTCTTTCTGTTGTTGCCGACTCATTGAGTGCCATTAAATTTGCAAACGTAAAACCGATTATGAACCGTGACGGTTATATCACTGAATTTGAAACAACCGGTGATTTTCCGAAATTCGGTAATGATGATGACAGAGTTGACCTTATCGCAAAGGATATGACACACCGTGTTATCACTGAGCTGCGTAAAACATCAACATACCGTCATGCAATTCACACACTTTCCGTACTCACAATTACTTCAAACGTTATGTACGGCAAAAACACAGGTGCAACTCCCGACGGAAGAAAGGCAACCGCTCCCTTCGCTCCCGGTGCAAACCCCATGCACAACCGTGAAGAAAACGGTGCACTCGCCTCTCTTAACTCTGTTGCAAAAATCAGCTATGATGATTGCCGCGACGGCATTTCAAACACATTCTCAATTACGCCTGAAGCTCTCGGCAGAACAGAGGAAGACAGAATCAATAATCTTGTTAATATTCTTGACGGTTATTTTGCCAAAAAAGCACATCATATCAATGTAAATGTGCTTAACCGTGAAACTCTTATGAAGGCTTACGAAAATCCTGAAGACTATCCGAATCTCACCATCCGTGTTTCAGGATATGCCGTTAACTTCAATAAGCTTTCACGTGAGCAGCAAAGAGAAGTTATCAGCCGTACATTCCACGAAAGCATATGACAAATTCAATAACAGGTTATATTCATTCTATTCAGAGTCTGGGTACACTGGATGGTCCCGGCCTGAGATTTGTTGTGTTTATGCAGGGCTGCAATCTGCGTTGCGGTTGCTGCCACAATCCTGACACCTGGAAAATCAACGAAGGTAAAACCTGTACGCCCGATGAAATAATCAACAAGGTTCTCAGATACCGTGAATATTTCAAAAACGAGGGCGGAATCACTATCTCAGGCGGTGAGCCGCTGTTGCAGCCCGATTTTGTTAAAGAGGTTTTCAGACTGTGCCACGACAACGGCATCAATACCTGCCTTGACACGTCAGGCAGCATACTTAACGATAAAGTCAGAGAATTGCTTACAGAAACAGACAGAGTTCTTCTGGATATGAAATATACCACAGATGAGCTTTATAATAAGCATGTCGGCTGCTCAATTGATAAGCCTTTGGAGTTTCTTGAATATCTCAATAACAATGATATTCGCGTAACACTGCGTCAGGTTATTATTCCAACCCTAAACGATAATGAAGAAAACATCAAAGAGCTTACGAGAATTGCCGGAGATTATCCTTGCGTTGATAAAATTGAGCTTTTGCCTTTCAAAAAGATATGTCAGGTCAAATATGACAAAATGAATCTCACCTTCCCCTTCGGCGATTTACCGGAGCCTTCTTCTGAGATTATGAAAAAGCTAAACAGTATACTGAACAACAAAAGCAACTAAAAAGCAAGTGTTACTTCCGTCACGAAGTAACACTTGCTTTTATTTCAGCACTTTCATCTGAAAGCGTTGTTGCCATACTATATATTTCCTCGATAGCTTTTTGTTTCAAATCAAAAGGAACTCTTCTGAATACGTTCAAAAACTCTTTTTCTTCCTCTGACAGAAAATCAATCATTTCAATATCAGTTTTAATCATAGAACATTCCCCTTATCTTTTTTGTTCAGCATACCACAGCAAAAACAAGAAAATAAGCGTAATTTGTCGGAAAACATATAATTTTCATTTTTTCAACTGCATTGACACAATAAGGATTATAATATAAAATAATCAAGGACGGTGATTAAATGAAAAATATTATTGCAATTGTTACAGGCGGAAGCTCAGGCATTGGCCGGGAAACTGCTGTTTCACTCAGAAATATGGGATGCAAGGTTTATGAATTTAGTCGCAGATCAATGCCGCTTGAAAATATAATACATATCACGGCTGACGTAACAAGTGAAGCATCCGTAAAAGCTGCAGTTGAAGCAGTTGTTAAAAACGAGGGTAAAATTGACATACTTGTCAACTGTGCAGGCTTCGGGATTTCAGGCGCGGTTGAATTTACACATTTAAGTGATGCAAAAGCGCAGTTTGATGTTAATTTCTTTGGTACCGTTAATGTAACAAATGCTGTGCTTCCGATTATGAGAGCAAATGGCAATGGCAGAATAGTCAACATAAGCTCTGTTGCGGCTGTAGCTCACATACCGTTTCAGGCCTTTTATTCTGCTTCAAAGGCTGCCATTGATTCATATACTGCTGCATTGAATAACGAAATCAAACCATTCGGAATCACAGTTACATCAATACAACCCGGTGATATCTGCACTTCTTTCACAGATTCACGCAAAAAGGAAAATGAGGGTGACAATATATATAACAACAGAATTTCCAAAAGCGTATCAAAAATGGAAAAAGACGAGATGAAGGGAATTTCCCCTTCTGTTGCAGGCAAATACATTGCCAAAATTGCGCTGAAAAAGAATGTGAAAACATTGTATGCAATTGGTGGCACATACAAAATACTGAGTGTGCTTTGTAAGGTTGTACCCTGTAGTTTAAGAGACTTTATTGTAGGCAAGCTTTATGCCGGCTTATAATTCTCACATACGTGATAACAAAAATACAGCCACATTATATGCGGCTGTATTTTTTGCTTCAATAACAAGCATATTATAAATTACTGTCTTTTTGTTCCTGATACCATATACATATTATCATCGGATATCATAACATCAACACTGAAAAAATGTGACATCATTTCAGCCAGCACTTCCTTTGAAGGCAACGGTAACGAAACCTTTTTTGCCGCTGAAGAATGACATTTTTCAAGTTCTTTTTCGCTCATTCCGTGAGCTACGGTGAGTCTGCCACCACTCTTTAAGGCCTTTGACAAATTTTCAAAAAGCATTAACGGATTAACAAAGTGAGGAAAAGCATTATAAATCATAACAGCATCAAACTGTTTTTCAAAGCAATATTTTTCCGCATCACCACAAACCACTTGTGTGTGCGGAAATTTATTTTTTGCAGTTTTCACCATTTCACGGGAAATGTCAATGCCTGTAACATCAACACCGCGTTCTATATAATCCGGGAAAAGAACGCCTGTTCCGCAGGCAACATCAAGTATATGCTTTCCCTTGACAATTCCGCCTTTATCAAGAATTACACTGATTACTTCTTCTTTGCGGATTTGTCCCTTATCCCACATGGGGGCAAGACCGTCAAAAAATGCAACAATATCTTTTTTATCCATAGCTATATTTCCTTCATTGATGCACTTTTAAAATGAAGCTCCTTCATTCCCTCAACCTCATCACAAACAGGTTTTAAATTACAGCTGTCACAGTCAAACTTAACACTGTTCATTATATGATTAAGAGCTTCTGTAATACTGTTACTCTTTTGTGCAATTTCCTCAATTTTACTGTAATCAATCTCAGGAGCTGTTATGTAAATAATCTTTACACCTTTTACTGGCCTGTTTTCTTTGTATTTCTTTATAAGCAAGCTACCGATTTTTTGAAAACTTATACCGTTTTTTACTGCGTTTTTTGAAACACGTACAGCTTCTTTGTGGGCACGGGAAGATGTTCTTATCATATAGCCTTCAGGGAAATGATGATATTTCACATATTCAATTTTTCTGATAAGATTGTACGCCTTCTGTTCATCCTGCTCCTGCTCAATCTGTACAAGGGAAATTCTTGCAAACCTGCGGTTTTCTCTGATGCATTGAAGGTCATCTCCGATTACAGTTATACCGTCACTTATATCTGTACCCGTCACAAGATTAAAACCGATTCCGCTGAGTTCAAAGGCAGTATCACGCTGCAGAATTACCTCACTGTAGCCTGTATCCTTCCAGATGTCCTCACAGCAGGAAAAAGTATTCTGATGTGAGGATTCTGTCAAAAGTAAAACATCATTAATCAAAGAGTCAAAAAAATTCATTACAGCTTTTTATCCCTCTTCATTTTGTCATAACGGTTTTTCCAGAGCCAGTCGTATACAACTCTTACAAGCTTCATATCAAGATTAAACCAATAAATTGCAAAGGTCAAAACAAAGAAAGCTAAAATAACTGCAAGTATAATTAAAATAATTTCCATATCAGTTCACCTTTGCAAGGCCTTTCTGTCTGGCATATTCTGCGGCACCGAGAGCGCCCATAAGCTGAGGGTCAATTGAAAGCTCAACAACTTTGATTTTGAGCACCTTTTCAATTGCCTTCTTAAGTCCGTCATTCTTTGCACAGCCGCCTGTGAGGGTTATGCTGTCTGTGGCGCCTGCTTTTTTAGCCATAACAAAGCATCTCTTTGCCACAGCAAGCTGAATACCTGCAGCAATTTCATCCATAGGCTTGCCTTCACCTACAAGAGAGATAACCTCACTTTCAGCAAAAACAGTACACTGAGCAGTAATGGGAATTGTATTTTTAGCGTTAAGTGAAAGCTTTGAAAATTCGGGTAATGTCATTTCAAAGGCATTTGCCATAGCTTCATAAAATCTACCCGTACCCGCAGCACACTTATCATTCATAGCAAAGTTTTTAACAGTACCGTCGGTATCGATAGAAATGCCCTTTACGTCCTGACCGCCGATATCAATAATAGCTTTGACATCGGGGTTGGTTACATGCACGCCCATGGCATGACAACTGATTTCAGAAATGTTTTCATCAGCAAAGGGCACCTTGTTTCTACCGTAACCGGTACCGATGAGATATGACAGCTCCTTTGCACTTTCAAGACCGTCAACCTGACTGATTGCATCACCAAGAGCAATTTCTGCACTTGCCACAGGATTGATTTTACTTCTGTTGGTAACATTAGCAACAATTTTACCGTTTTCATCTAAGATAACACATTTGGTGTAGGTTGAGCCTACATCGCATCCGCCAAAATATTTCATATTTATCCTCTCCTTTACCAAGCTAAATCGTCTTCAAAATCTACAAGAGAAGCATCAAGGGGCTCTTCCTGCAATACTGTCTGCATATACTTGTTTACCTGCTCACGCATTTCTCTTCTTGAAATGGTACGCGGATCCATAAGATCCTGACGAACCCAGATAAAATTGATACCTCTTTCTCTTGCCTGGTCATCAAATATACCGGTAAGACCATCCATACCCTTGCATGAAATCTGATCATACATAATTACGGTATCTGCATTATATTCCTCAACAATGCGCCACAGCTCATCAACAACATGACGATAACCGCCCTTTGTGTGCTTACGCATAATTGAACGCTGATAAGTTTTTGCAAGATCCTTGAGAGACTGTTCTTTATCCTCAGTGTCAATTTCAAGATAGGAAATCATGGTTTCCATATCCATAACAACATTCATGCCCCAGCAATTTTCAAGCCAGTTTGCAAAGCTTGTGTAATAGTTAGCAGGACAAGACCATACAACAGCTCTGTGTCTCATTTCTTTTGACACGGGAGTTTTCTTCTCATAAGCCTTCATCATTATCTTGTTGACCTTTTCGTCAACCTTGAGGAATTTTTCATTAGAACCGCCTGAAAGGTTGAAATAAAAAATTCTGTAAAGCCAGAAGCAGGCGCCTGTCATCTGAGGATAGGGAGTTTTGTTGATATCCCATTTCTGACGCTCATACTCAAGCTGTTTATTATAGTCTTTCATCCTTGAGAAGTAAGCATCCCAATCAAATTTTTCACCGGTCTGCTCTTCAATAAAGCGTATAAGTGATTTAATTTCCTCCACAGCGTATTCCTGAGTGTTCTCGTCATCGTAACGAAGAGGAACACCGAAGCAGTGAGTTGGAAGATTGAGTCTTCTGTCAAGGAAGGAGGAGTTCATAATTGAACCGTCACAGGGCATATTAGTGCCTATCATACATGAGCCCATTTTAGGATAGTCATCCTCTATGGCAACACCGGCCTCGGCACTGGGAAGCGGACAAACATCAGCAGGTACGCCGAAGCTTTCGGTAACCTCAAGATAAGGCGGTGTAATCTGCTGGTCAACCATTGAGGATAAGAATATCGGCAAAGTCTGAAGTGGCATTGGAATCAGGTTCGGAAAGCCGGTGAACACTTCGTTAGGAACAATTTCATCCATAATTACAATCTTTTTTGAAAGCTTGTTTCCCGGATTGATTTTTTCATCAGCACGAAGTGAAATATTGATAAGCTTTGTTGTATGCTTTACAATCATATTGTAATGAAGGTGTGCCATTCGAAGCTGAGGACCTCTTAAGCCTGCAACGTGTCTGTCAACAAAGGAAGGGGCTGAAAGGTATGATGCCATCCAACGATAGCGCCATATACCTTTTACAGTGGAGACAGGAGCCTTGAGCACCATCTTTATCATGTCTTTCCAGGTGACAAGCCAACGGTAATAATCATACATTGTATCCTTTAAGCCGCGCCATTCCCTATGTTTAAGTATAGCTGTACGGTCTTTATAAAGCTTTCCGTAGTTATCCATTCTCTTTCGCCTGCCTTTCCTTCTGAATCTTCTTTATTTCCAGACTTTCAACAAAAGCCTGCACACGGGTACGCAGCTGACCTGAAGCAGATGCAGTATACTGTCTGTCAACAGCAGCTGTGGGTACACCGTAATCATTTGTCATAACATAGGATGCAAGAGCTCTTTCATAGCCCCAATACTCACAGAATTTAAGCTGTTCATACATAACACCATCTGCATGATATTCATCAACAAGCTGCTTTACATAGTCGCGTCTTTCCTGCACTTTTTCGTGGCTCATATATCTTGGACACTGACTTGTTTTAAGATAATGAAGGCAAATCTGTGTCAGGATATCTTCACCCTCTTTGATGATAATCTCCTGTCTTCCGGGCAAAGCACCGAAACAGTATCTGTCGGCAACGACAAGAGCCCCACTGTCTTCGATAAGCGATGTAAAATCAGGGTCATCCATTTCCGAACCGACAACTACAATTTTCGCTCTGTAATTTTTCTTTTCATCAGGCTCTCTGGTTTTAAGTTCCTCGGCAGTTTCACGAAGAGCAGGAAGAATAAGAGCCTTGGGGCAACAATATGTAATGAGATTGAGAATATGATATTCATATCCTGTGATGCGTGGGTTTTCTTCCTTGCGGTAGTCCCCTATTTCCGTCATCAGACGACAAACCTCGTTATGCTCCTCTATTGCTTTTAAAAGAGCAGCATCTGATGTGTCAACACCGTAAACCGATGAGAGTTTTTCCAGAATATGCTCACGTGTTTGTTTTACATAATGCCTTACTGTATGATCTTCAATTTTAAATGGCATATCGAGAAAAGTGAGAAAGAATTTATCACTTTCAACAAGATTAAGAAGTTCAAAATGCTCGGCAGTTCTGTTCATTTCCGAACAGCTTTCCGATGAAAGCAAAGCATCAAGAAAATTAAATCCGCCTTCGATTGCTCTTTCAAGTATGGCCTTTGAATAGCCGCAAAGGAAATTGCTCATATAATAGGTTGCAATATCCATAGAGCCCGTACGTGGTGCTCTGAGTCTTACTGAAAAACAGTTGCCGCAGTTAAGCAGAACCTCAGGAATGTGATAACAGGTATAACCTAAAGCAATACCGCCATCTGCCTTGGCTTTTTGCACAAGCTCATTGTTGGCTTCCTGCAAAAGCTTTTCAAACTCGTAAAGATGTTTTAAATCCTTCATTTTTTTCTCCTTATAATATCTCAAGCTCTTTCAGAGCTTTTTTTACACCCTTGACCACATTAGAATCCTCGGGCAAACCGATTATATTTTTACCCTCAATATCATAAATTGCAAGATTCTTATCATTTTCAATATAAGACAAAACGGGAATACCGTTTGTGTTTATGTGAGGTATCACGCTTTCGTCAGGAATTCTGTTGACAATAGTGCCGATTTTTTTATACATAACAAGCTCATCAGCAACACTTTTTATTGTTGAAATAACCTGAGTTCCTTTTTTACTTGCGTCTGTGATAAGAAGAAGGTGCGTAACCTTTTCCATCACTCTGCGGTTAATCTGTTCAATACCGGCTTCGCCGTCAATGACAACAAAATCAAAATCTGCCGAAAGTATGCTGATAACCTCTTTGAGATATGCGTTTATTTTGCAATAGCAGCCTGCGCTTTCAGGCCTGCCTACTGCAATAAATGCAAAACCGTCAGTTTCAACAAGAGCGTCAAAAATTTTGTATCTTGCATCACCAAGAAGCTCAATTGCCGCCTTTGTGTTGCCGTCTTCAACAGTTGAAACTATTTCTTTTCTGATATCGTCAATCGTGGTTTCCACCTCAATACCCAGTGCAGTTGAAAGGCCAACAGCAGGGTCAGCATCAATGGCAAGAATTTTTTTATCGGGAAAAGCCTCTACCAAAAGCTTGACAATTGCTGCTGAAATTGAAGTTTTGCCAACGCCCCCTTTTCCCGAAAGAGCAATGATTGTAGCTGTTTTTTCCATATATCCTTCTCCTTAAATTCTTATAAGAATGATTATATCAAATGTTTCGTAATTTTTCAACAAGAAGGGAATAAAAGATGTCAGAAACAAAAGATAACAGCTCGAAGAACATAAAAAAGCCGGCTGACAAAAAAACGACAAGAGAAACTCTTGTCATTTTTTAGATTTGTGCATCATAATGCGAACTTATTCAAATGATACAGGCTTGGTTTCGTTACCGGAGAAGGCATTTGGTCCCGGGTCAGACATAGAAAAATACATGCGAGCCGCTTTTGTTGTGCCGAAATCTTTATTAGAGCCTGAATTCTGCACCTTGTTAAACGCATCTCGGAACATCTGATTATGCGCTTCCTCACGATTTAAAAGAAAGTCGATAGTCTCCCGAACCTTTTTATCCTCAATTTGCCGGTAGAGATATTCATAAACTACCTTAGCCCGCTGTTCTGAGGCGATATTGCTTAATAAATCAGCGCATAAATCTCCCGTTACAGTTACATAGTCTGCAGACCAGGAATAGCCCGAAGCATTTATCAGCCCCGGATTTAAACCGAGAATAACATGTGACTGTATTTCGCCGGCTTCCACATTACAAGCATCAACATCATGACCGTTAAGCAAATTAATTGTTTGCGCTATCATTTCCATATGACCGAGTTCCTCTGCGGCAATATCAAGAAAAAGGTCTTTGATTTCAGGGTCTTTAATACGAAAACTTTGAGACATATATTGCATTGCAGCCTTTAGTTCGCCGTTACCGCCACCGAGCTGCTCCTGAAGCAAAGCCGCATATTGAGGATTTGGTTTTTCTACCGAAACAGGATGAAAAAGCATTTTTTCGTGTTTAAACATTTAATTACCTCCACTAATTTTATGTTATTAATTTTTCCATTTGTTGTGAAGATATACAGATTAAACCGAAGGGCAAAAATCTCGTTTGCCCGAAGACAACTTCATTCATTTATGTCCGCTTTTCGTACAATGAAGTTGACAGCAAGCTGTCAAATGAAGTACTCGCTATGCTCGTAATGAAGTTATGTCCTGCGGACATAAATGAAAAATCCGACGAGTCGAAACTTGTCGGATTTTTGTGTTTGTCGACCAATTTAGCAACAAGGAAAATACAATATGTTTTGATAAATTAACTACACAATAAAACTATACAATTCCCCTTCTACAAGTGTAACCTCACCGTATTGACCTACTTCGAGGCCATCATACATATCCTGAGGAATTTTAATTTTCACCTTTTTATTATCATCCGTCTGAAAAACGACCGTATAGGTTTTAACCAATTTGGGTGTCATATGACCTACCATTTCTTCGCAGTAATTCAAGTCAATAACTTCACCCTTGAACTTTTCTGTCTCAAATTTGTCTTTTATTTGCACTTCTTCCGGTCTGTACGGTTCAGTTACACCTTTACTCTTTTTATATTGATTAACGAATCTTCTTATATAGAAAGCAAAGACTATTACTGCACAGATACATATGCAAAAATAAATAATAAAATCCATAAAACCACTCCTGAAAGTAAGCAACATTTTAAGTCAAGTTCAAATAACAAGCATTTTAATAATCATGAACAAAGCAACAAAAAAAGTTATGCCAAACAGAATTATATACGGACTAATAATTCTTTTTTTCTCTTTTATCTGCATTATTATCATAGCAGCACAAGAAATAAGCATTATTACTGAAGCAGCAAATATAATCATTCTCATGTAATCACACTCTTTCAAAAACAATATTTATATCATGATTTTATCACATTAAAATTAAATTTACAAGATTCAAGTTTTACAAAATCAAGGCGAAGCCTTGTATATCATCAATTCCGAAGGAATTGCATATCATCAACTTCGCAAGAAGTTGTATATCATCAAGCCGACAGAAATGCACACCTTCGGTGTGATGAGATACAACAACGGCGTTGCCGTTGTTGATGATATACACGCTGACGCGTGATGATATACCAAGCCTGTCGGCTTGGATAAAAAAATTCCTGTTCCGAAGAACAGGAATTTTTTGGCAGGGATGGCAGGATTCGAACCTACGAATGCAACAGTCAAAGTGTTGTGTCTTACCGCTTGACGACATCCCTATATATAAAAAATGGGGTGGATAATCGGATTCGAACCGACGACCTCCAGGGCCACAACCTGGCGCCCTAACCAACTGAGCTATATCCACCACAAATGGCGCGCTTGGAGGGGCTCGAACCCCCGACCTACTGCTTAGAAGGCAGTTGCTCTATCCAACTGAGCTACAAGCGCATATATTAACTTTTTGGAGCGGGTGATGGGAATCGAACCCACGCGACCAGCTTGGAAGGCTGGGATTCTACCATTGAACTACACCCGCATGTATGTGCAACGCTGATTATTATACACAATCAGCGTTGCATTGTCAAGTGTTTTTTAGAAAAATCCGATGATTTTTTATTGAAAATCAAGATTTATAATGAACTTAAAACTAATTTATCCTCTTTGATTTCTGCTGCAATCGCACACAGTTCGGAATCAGCATTTTCAATAATAATATTAGCTATTCCGTCCTCAATTTCTTTTCTGATAAGGTTACGAAGGTCTCTTGCACCTCTTTGTCCGCCGTGAGCCTTTGAAGCAAGATAGCAGGGTACATCATTACTCCATTTGAAATCAATGTCCTTTTCCTGAATTGAAGCTTTAAGTTCTTCGAGTAAAAGCACTGCAATTTTTTCAAAATCTTCAACAGTAAGTTGATTGAAAATTGCTATTTCATCAACTCTGCCGAGAAACTCAGGCCTGAGGAAATCAGACAAAGCTTTCATGATTTTTTCTTTGGTTGCATCGCCTTTTTCCTTGCCGAAGCCTAATGCACCGCCTTTTCGTTCACTTCCTGCATTGGAAGTCATAACGATAACTGTGTTTTCAAAATTTACAGTTCTGCCCTGTGCATCGGTAATTCTTCCTTCATCAAGTATCTGAAGCAGAATATTCATAACATCAGGGTGAGCCTTTTCAATTTCATCAAACAGGATTACTGAATAAGGCTTTCTTCTTACCTTTTCAGTAAGCTGCCCTGCTTCATCGTATCCTACATAACCCGGCGGCGAACCGATAATTCTTGAAACGGAATGCTTTTCCATAAACTCAGACATATCAAGTCTTATGAGTGTTTCAGGGGTGGAAAACAATTCAGTTGAAATCTGCTTGACAAGCTCTGTTTTACCAACGCCGGTAGGACCTACAAAAATAAATGACGCAGGTCGTCTTCTGGGGCTTATCTGAACACGGCTTCTTTTGATTGCGGCAGCAATAGCGGTGATTGCTTCATCCTGGCCGATAACCTTACTTTTGAGGACATCCTCCAGCTTTGCAAGTTTTTTAAGATCACTCTCAATTACCTTGCTTGAAGGAATTCCTGTCCAAAGCTCGATAACCTTTGCAATATCTGCTTCTGTAACAGCGTTATCGTTCGCTGCTTGTGTAAGATTTGAAATATCACCCTCACAAAGCACAATTTCACTTTTGAGCTTTGCAATAGCTTCATAATCCATATTTTCAGTCTCATTCATGAGCTCTTCTTCATCTTCCTTGAGCTCACTGAGCTTACGCTCACTGATTTCAAGATCACTGATGGCTTTATTACGAAGATTAGCACATGTACAAGCCTCGTCAAGAAGGTCAATTGCCTTATCGGGAAGGAATCTGTCTGTGATGTATCTTTCCGAAAGAACAACGGTCTTTTTTACAAGTGCGTCGCTGATGCATACTCTGTGATAGCCTTCATAATACTTTTTGATACCAAGAAGAATTGCTGTTGCATCCTCAATTGAAGGCTCGTCAATTTTAACAGGCTGGAAACGTCTTTCAAGAGCTGCATCTTTTTCAATATTTTTTCTGTACTCGGTAAATGTTGTTGCGCCTACAACCTGAATTTCACCTCTGGAAAGAGCAGGCTTAAGGATGTTTGCGGCATTCATTGAGCCTTCTGCATCACCTGTACCCACAAGGTTGTGAATTTCATCAATAAACAGAATAATGTTTCCGTTATATTTCACCTCATCAACAAGGCTCTTAATTCTGCTTTCAAACTGACCTCTGAACTGAGTACCTGCAATAAGAGCTGTAAGGTCAAGCAGATGTATTTCCTTGTCTGCAAGCTTAGCGGGCACATCACCGTTTGCAATTTTCTGAGCAAGAGCTTCAGCGATTGCAGTTTTACCAACACCGGGCTCACCGATAAGACAGGGATTATTCTTTGAGCGTCTGCAGAGAATCTGGATAACTCTGGAAAGCTCCTTGTCTCTGCCGATAATATTATCTATCTTTCCGTCCTTGGCCTTTTGTGTAAGGTCAGTGCAATAAAGTGAGAGGAACTTACGCTTTTTCTCTTTGTTTCTGCGATTTTTTCTGCCGGATGTTTTATCCTTTGCTGAATCTGCTTCACTGCGTGTTTTTGACGGTACGTTCTCGTTACCGCTTTCATTTCTGACAGAAAGACTGTTCTGAAGGTCACCGAAGAGTCCTTGTAAAAATGGCATTGTGGGTGATCCGCCGCCTTCAAAGCCACCTTCTTCATCGGCATCAGGGAACATGCTGCTGAACTGTTCACTTATTGAATCAACATCTTCCTCGGTAATACCCATTTGCTCCATCATCTGCTTAATGGGTCCTATATTCATTTCCATAGCACAATTGATGCAAAGACCTTCGGGAACAGTTTTTCCGTCAATGATTTTTGAAATAAAAATCACCGCAGGTCTTTTTTTGCATCTTGAGCAAATCATTTTTTTCATTTTGTACTCCTATAAACTGTATTTGCTGTTCAATAAAAGAATTTTCTTTTATGTAAAATTATTTCTTTGCTGCCTTCTTTTCTGCAAAGTGCTCCTTGAACTGTCTGAAGGTTTCAGGCATATAGCTGAGGAAAGCAACCAATGTCATAATAGCTGAAAGCACAACAATAATGCCTGTTACAATTTCAGGAAGCTCAAAGCCTACAACTTCATTAAGTGCGCCAACTTCAGGACCGATTGCAATGATAACGGTCATACCGCAATAGAAAATAAGTGTGGCAAGCTTGCCCCAGATTTCAGCAGCACCGGGGCGGATATTCATAAGAAGCATAACAAGGCCACCGATTATCATAACTGCTTCCTTAACAAGGAAAACAAGGAAAACCCAGCCAAAAGCTCTTATAAGGCTGTTTTCAGCGTTTCTGAAATCAATCAGAAGCATAACTGCAATTGTAATCTGTGTAAGCTTATCTGCAACGGGGTCAAGGATTTTACCAAGGGCACTTATCTGGTTGAAGCGTCTTGCAATCTGACCGTCGAAGGTATCGGAAAGACCTGAAATTGCAAGAACTGCAACTGCAGCAATTTTCTGGTCATTATAGAAGAGATATGCGAAAACAGGGATGAGTAAAATTCTTATCATGGACAGAAGGTTAGGGATTGTCCAACAGCCTTTAAATAAATCTTTCATTTCAAAAAACTCCTTTATTATATACTTATGCCGCTGAAGGAAGCGAGCACACCGTCAAAAATATTTACTATTATTGAATTATCAACACTTTCAATAAATGCTTCATTGCTGATAAAGCCTGCGACCACACTGATAAGCATTGAGCAGACAGCAACAACAATGACTGCTCTGAGCGCTCCGAAAATTCCTCCGAAAAGTGAATTGAAGCGTTTCACCACAGGCAAAGCAGTAATTATTTTATCCAGAAGCTTGACAACTATTTTAATTACAACAATTAACACTAAAGCAAGAATTGCAATCATGATGAACTCAATAAGTGCAGTTCCGACAGGCTCAACAACTGTGTTTATTATTGTTTCAACGGGATTTTCTCCCTTAAGATCAATAGAAGAAAATTTTTCCATTATCGCCTCCTTATTAATGCCGATTATCTGCATTAATCCGCCGAGAGACTCCGGAATAGAATTAAGAGCTTGTTCAATCTGTGTGGAATAATCTGTTGTTCCCGCAGATGATAAAGCCGAAGAAAGATACTTTTCAGCACCGGGCCTTATAACGCTTCCGAACAATGCGGGAGCAAACGAGGCAGACAGTGCCTTTGCAATAACAAAAGCAAGAACAGAACCTATCAAATCAAACAGACTTTTGAAAAAACCTTTTTTGACTGATATGATAACTATCAGAGCAAAAATCGAAGCCAGAACGATATCCACAATATATGTCATTGAATTCCCCCATTCAAATTTATATAATTTAATTCTGCATTTGCAGTAAAATTAAATAATGATTCATTATACCACACATATTTAATTTTAACAATATAAAAATCATTAAAATCCTTTTCTTAAGCTGCCTATTGTATAATAATATGCATCTTTGGAGCAAATTACAATGCCCTCACCTTTGACATCGCAAGGAATTGTTTTTGCCGGCTCACCTTTTGAATTTAATATTACAACACTTTCGTCAGTCAAACAGTAAACCCGTTTGCCTTTGATTCTTATGTCAACAATATTTTCTGATAAATCCGACTTGTAAATCACTGAATTGTTTTTGTCATAAACAGTCAGTTCATCTGAGTCAAAAGAATTAATTTTATCTGTAAGCACTGCTGTATAACCGTTAAAATCGGTATCGACATATATAGCATCTGATGAAAACTCCGCCTGAACCGGTGCTCCGTCCTTTGCACGCATATCAATAACAGCTCTTTTGTCAAGACAGGTTACAATAGCTTTGTCTTTTCCGTAAAAACAGACATCAACACACGCAGAGCCTTCAAGAGTAAAGCTTTTATCTTTTTCAGATGATTCAATATTTAACTTGTACAGCTTAGTTATTATATCACCGTTAAAAGCCCCAAGACTTCCGCAAAGGATTTCCTTTGAATCGCTGCTTATATCAACAGACACAACATACTCTTCCGCACAGGACCATATATAAAGTGTTTCCCCTCTTCTGTTAATAAGGTAAACCCTGCAGGCTGAGTCCTCACTTTTTGTAACAACGGCACAGTTGCCTTTGTTGTCAACAGCTGCGGTAATTATATGTCTGGAGCCGTCGGTTGTTCCTTCAAAAACAATACCCTTACTGTTAAAAAGAATATATTTTGAAGAACCACGGTCATAGACTATACCGTATTTTTCACTGACGCTCATTTCAGGCTCAACGAAAGTGAAGGTTTTTGTAAAGTCTACTGTACCGTTAGTCTTGACTGATGTAAGCATTTTCTGAGTCAGGACAAATATCCTTGATGAAAATGATTCGGCCGTGATAATATCGTTACTTGTGAAAGAAACAGGAAAGCTTTCACTCACAACAGCAGGAGCATCAACATCTCCGTCCTTTTTGCCGGAAACCAGCTGCTGCAAGTCACCCACAGCAGTAATAAAATAAACAAATGATATACAAATAACAACAATAATAAAACCGAGAAGTATCTTTGAATTCTGTTTGGGACTGCTGTTTGCTGTTTTATTTTTGTCTTGCTCGAATTTTTTTATATTATCTTTATCGCTCATTATAATATACCTCATTGAGATAAAGGCCGTGTGCCTTTGCTGTAATTCCCGCACGAAGCCTGTTCCGACTTATTATAATATCAGGAATTGTATCTTCGGGAATTTTGCCGGAATTGATATAGAGCAAAGTACCAACCATAATTCTTACCATATTATAAAGGAATCCGTCACCGCTAACATGTACGGTAACAAGATCTCCCTCGCGTTCAACACTGCAATCATAAACTGTTCTCACATTATCCTTTACAGTTGAGCCGGCCGCACAAAAGGCACTGAAATCATGTGTACCGATGAAATCCTTAGCCTGTTTGTCCATAAGCTCAGCATCAAGGGCATAGGGATAATGCAATGCATAATCACGCATAAAGGGATTTTTACACTTGGAGTTCCAGATTTTATAGATATATTCCTTTCCCTTGCAATCAAAGCGGGCATGAAAATCCATATCAGCTTCTTTAACATCAAGAACCGCAACATCATCAGGCAAAAGAGCATTAATTCCCCTGAGCAACACCTTTTCGGTTGTGTCGGCATCAGTTCTGAAATTGCAGCAGAACATATTTGCATGAACTCCGCTGTCAGTACGGCTGCAACCGTTTATTGACACCTTTTGTGAGGTTATTCTCTCTACTGCTTCAGTCAGCACCTGCTGTACCGTAACAGCATTTTCCTGCATCTGCCAACCATGATAGTTTGTTCCGTCATAACGCAGGGTAAGCATAATGTTTCTTTCCATAAATCAAATAACAGCTCCGAAAAAATTATTCAAAAGCACAACGCCGACAATACCTATGACAAAAATAAGAAATGCAATAAAATCCTTGTGATTCATTTTCATCTGCTTCATTCTTGTTCTTCCGTCTCCACCTGTATAACACCTGCAGCTCATTGCAAATGCAAGGTCATCAGCCTTTTTGAAGGAAGACACAAATAACGGAATGATTATAGGCACAACTGCCTTTATTCTTTCAGTAAACTTACCGCTTTCAAGATCTGCTCCCCTTGCCTTCTGTGCACTGGTGATTTTTTCAATTTCCTCAATAAGCGTAGGGATAAAACGCAAGGCAAGTGTCATCATCATTGCCAATGAATGAACGGAAATATGAAAAATCTTAAGCGGGGACAAGAGCTTTTCAATTGCATCTGTAAGCATTGTGGGCACTGTTGTATAGGTCAGAATTGAGGATGCCACTATAAGACAGATAATTCTGATTGCCATAAAAGCTGCGGTCAAAATTCCCTGAGTTGTGATTGTGATGAACTTCCACTGGAATAAAACGTCCTCTCCGCCGATATAGAGCATATTGAGAATTGCAGTGAAAATAACAATCGGAACAATCGGCTTAAGGCTTTTTGCGAACATTTTCACAGGCACCTTTGACATAAGAACTGAAAAAATCACAAAAGCAATCATCAGTGCAAGTGACAGAAAGTTTTTGCACAGAAAAATCATTGCAATGAATATTATTGTAAGAATGATTTTTGTTCTCGGGTCAAGTCGGTGAACAAGGGAATTTTCCTTGTAATACTGACCGATTGTGATATCAGATATCATCAGCAGCACCTCCCGACACAAGTTTCATAATTTCATCAGCAGCTTTTTCCATGGTGTAGATATCCGTATTTACGTTATATCCTTTTTCCTTAAGCTTAAGGAAAAGCTGAGTAAGCTGTGGGATGTTCAAGCCCATGGAGCGAAGTTCTTCAGCATGTGAAAACACACTGTCAACTGTATCATAAAAGGCTAACTTTGATTCGTTCATAACAAGAACCTTGGTTGCAATTTTTGAAATATCCTCCATTGAATGAGAAACAACAAGAACAGTTGCACCGGTGCTATTACGGTAATCCTTTATAAGTGAAAGAATTGTTTCTCTGCCTTTAGGGTCAAGACCTGCACAAGGCTCGTCAAGAATGATGACATCAGGCATCATTGCCATAACACCGGCAATAGCAACACGCCTTTTTTCACCCCCTGAAAGATCAAAGGGTGACTTTTCAAAATATGATTCGTCAAGGCCTACATAACGGATTACTTCGCGTATTCTCTTATCGGTTTCTTCATCGGAAAGCTTCATGTTTTTCGGTCCGAAAGCAATATCCTTATATACTGTTTCTTCAAACAGCTGATATTCCGGATACTGAAAGCATATACCTACCTTAAAGCGTACATTTTTTATGTTTTTCTTGTCTTCCCAGATATCCTTTCCGTCAAGCATAACAACACCGCTTGTCCCCTTCAGAAGGCCGTTAAGGTGCTGTATCAGGGTGCTTTTGCCTGAGCCTGTGTGACCGATAATTCCCACAAGCTCCCCTTTTTCAATCTGAAGGCACACATCTCTTATGGCATCAACCTGGGATGTTGTACCCTTTGAATAAACATGAGTTAAGTTTTTTGTTTCAAGTACAATACTGCTCAATTTTTATCCTCCAGAATACTGACAAGCTTTTCAACAAGCTCATCAATACTAAGTATATCTTCAGGAAGGTCGAGTCCCCTGTTTATAAGAATATTGGTAAGCTCAGTGGCTTCGGGAACATCAAGACCTGTTTTTTTCAGTAAATCAATATTGGTGAACACTTCCTTAGGGCTTCCGTCCAGAAGTATATTGCCCTCATCCATAACGATAACACGGTTTGCTTTTACAGCCTCATCCATGTAATGAGTTATGAGAATAACCGTGATACCGAACTCTTCATTCAGCATTTTTACGGTTTTCATAACTTCGCTTCTGCCTCTCGGGTCAAGCATGGCAGTGGGCTCATCAAGAACAATGCATTCAGGCTGCATTGCGATAATTCCCGCAATGGCAACTCTCTGCTTCTGACCGCCGGAAAGCTTATGAGGTTCAAAATAACGGAAATCGTACATTTCAACCTGCTTCAGCGCTTCGTCAACCCTTTTTCTTATTTCGGAGGGCTCAATGCCGAGGTTTTCAGGTCCGAAGGCAACATCATCTTCAACAATTGTTGCAACAATCTGATTATCGGGGTTCTGGAAAACCATTCCCACCTTACGACGGATATCATAAATTCTGTCTTCGTCGGAAGTGTCTATACCGTCAACATAGACCTTGCCGTGTTGAGGTACGATAATTGCATTGCACAGCTTTGCCATAGTAGATTTTCCGCAACCGTTATGACCGAGAATTGCAACAAAATCGCCTTTTTCAATTGACAGGGACATATTCTGAATAACATTTTCCTCAGCTGCGTCCGTTTCATACTCGTCAACATATCCGAAGGTAACGTCTTTGAATTCAATATATTTACTCATTCTGATCTGTTCACCTTATCTTTCCCATATTGCTGAAGCGCCGCAAGGAAGTATCATTCCTGTTTCACTAACGGGAAGACCAATTTCTGATGAGGAAACCTTGCCTGAAAACTTTTCTTTTACAACAGCACCAAGAATATATTCCATAACCGAGGCAGACAAACCTGTTGTGTATGAGTTTATAATTACCATAAGAGATTCTTCGTACAAAAGCTCACTGCAAAGCTTGACAAAATTATATACTTCGTCCTCAAGCTTCCATACTTCCCCACCGGGACCTCTTCCGTATGAAGGCGGATCCATAATTATAATGTCATATTTATTGCCTCTTCGTATTTCCCTTTGAACAAATTTGATGCAGTCATCGACAATCCATCTTACACTTCTGTCCTGAAGGCCTGATGCCACTGCATTTTCCTTTGCCCATGCCACCATGCCTTTAGATGCATCGACATGAACAACATGTGCATTTTCTGAAAGGGGTGCAATTGTTGCTCCGCCTGTATAAGCAAAAAGATTGAGCACCTTGACGGGTCTTCCTGCTTTTCTGATAACCTCTCTGGTATAATCCCAGTTAACAGCCTGCTCGGGAAAAAGCCCTGTATGCTTGAAGCCCATTGGCTTGATATTGAATTTCAGATCCTTATAATTGATTGACCAGAAATCAGGCATTTTGCTTTTTACATCCCATGCACCACCGCCTGATTTTGAACGATGATAATAAGCATTGGCTTTTTTCCACAGAGGGTTCTTTTTAGGTGTTTTCCATATAACCTGAGGGTCAGGTCTGACAAGAATAATATCACCCCAACGTTCAAGTCTTTCACCGTCTGAACAGTCTATAAGTTCATAGTCTTTCCAATCTTTAGTGTATCTCATAATAAATTATCCTTTAAAATAATTTTTGTTGCCCCGGCATAGTCATACCCATATGCTCATATCCTGCGGGAGTTACAACTCGACCTCTGGGTGTTCTGCCAAGATAGCCTATCTGCATAAGGTATGGCTCATATACATCCTCGATGGTTACTGCTTCTTCACCGATTGCGGCTGCAATTGTTTCAAGTCCGACGGGGCCTCCGTTATAGCTTTGTATCATGGTTTTCAGAAGAATTCTGTCTATTGAATCAAGACCCATGTGGTCAATTTCCATTTTTTCAAGGGCATAGTCTGCAATTTCTTCATTGATGGTACCGCCACCGTGAACCTCAGCGAAATCTCTTGCTCTTTTAAGCAGTCTGTTGGCAATTCTCGGTGTACCGCGTGAACGTGATGCAATTTCAAGTGCACCGTATTTATCAATGTCAACGCCTAAAATTCCGGCACTTCTTGTAACAATCTGTGCTAACTGCTCAGGTGTATAGAGTTCAAGACGAAGAATAACACCGAAACGGTCACGAAGAGGTGCTGACAGCTGACCTGCCCTTGTTGTTGCACCTACAAGGGTAAACTTCGGCAAGTCAAGTCTTATAGAACGTGCTGAGGGGCCCTTACCGATGATAATATCAAGGGCATTATCTTCCATTGCAGGATAAAGAACCTCTTCAACACTTCTGTTAAGACGGTGAATTTCATCAATAAAAAGAACATCACCTTCATTAAGGTTTGTAAGAAGAGCAGCAAGGTCACCCTGCTTTTCAATTGCAGGACCGGAGGTAACCCTGAAATTAACATTCATTTCATTAGCGATGATGCCTGCAAGTGTTGTTTTACCCAAGCCGGGAGGGCCGTATAAAAGCACGTGGTCAAGTGCTTCGCCTCTGCCTGAAGCCGCCCTTATATAAACTTCCAGATTTTCTTTAACCTTATCCTGACCGATATAATCCGTCAGAACCTTGGGTCGAAGTGATGTTTCAATATCACTGTCAAAAGATGTAACATCAGGGGCGATAATTCTTTCTTCAAAATCCATTTATTTCACCTTATTGTTTTGATAATAATTTAAGAGCCTGTCGGATCATATCCTCTGTTGAAAGGGAGGGATCAAGCTTGCTGACTGCTACAGCAGCTTCGCTCTGAGTGTAACCGAGCATTGAAAGTGCGGCAACTGCTTCGCTTGTGTTGGGCATTTCAGTTGCGGCAACCACTTTTGCGTCCTCATAAAGCTGATTTTCAGAGGATACAAGCCCTCCAACCTTATCCTTGAGGTCGAGAATTATTCTCTGCGCTATTTTAGGGCCGATACCCGGAGCAGATTTAATAAGCTTCACATCGTTTGCCGAAATTGCAAGTGCCAGCTTTGACGGTGGCAGCTCAGAAAGAATGGCAAGGGCAGCTTTGGGACCCACACCGTTGACGGAAATGAGCATTCTGAACCATTGCAGTTCCGTTTCCGTGGAAAAGCCGAACAAATCCAAAGCATCCTCACGGACATTGAGATGAGTGAAAAGAGTTACATTTTTTTCACCGTTTATTTCATAAAGTGTGCTGTTGGATGTCTGACAGTAAAAGCCTACTCCACCGCATTCAACAACAGCATAGTTAGTTCCTTTTTTAATGAGATTTCCTGTTAAAGAGTAAAACAACTGTTAAATCCCCTTTCTTATTCTCATATTGCCGATAACCGACAGTGAACCGCTTGAATGTGCGTGACAAATGGCCATTGCAAGAGCGTCAGCAGTATCATCGGGCTTGGGCACCTTTTCCAAGGCAAGAATTCTTCTTGTCATTTCCTGAATCTGCTTTTTTTCTGCTCTGCCGTAGCCTACAACACTCTGCTTTACCTGTAATGGTGTATATTCAAAAACAGGCACCCTGTTTTTTTGTGCGGCAAGCATTATGACTCCCCTTGCCTGACTTACGTCGATAACTGTTTTTGCATTACTGTTATAAAACACCTTTTCAACACTCATGGCTTCAGGTTTATGTTTTTCTATTAAGACTGTCAGGTTATCATAAATTTTTTCAAGGCGTTCATTGAAGGGAGTTCCCGCATCGGTCAGTATTGCACCGTAATCAATAACTGTAAAGTGATTGTTCCGGTAATCAATAACACCATAGCCCACAATGGCATAGCCCGGGTCGATACCTAAAATTATCATGGCATACTTCCTCACTTTAATAATCACTATATTGTAACACAAATTAACAGTTTGAGCAATAGAAAACATAAAGAAAAACCGATTTAAGTACACTTAAATCGGTTAAATTTTATTTGCTTTTCTTTTTAAATATGAACACCTTTGAAAAAACATAGTTGAGCACAACCACAATTACAGCAAGGATAACCTTTGAAATCATTTCGCCACTGATTTCAAATGAAAGTACATTCAATGAATATTCTTTCATTTTAAGCAAATCGACCAAGACAAACAAGCCGACTTCTTCCACAACAAAAGAAAAAACTCTTGCAGCAAAAAATGAAGGAATTTCCTTCAGAAGAACCTTGCTTTTCCAGCTCTTGCTTTCAAAAACCCAGATTTTATTTGTAATATAGGCGAAAATCACAGCCGTAACCCATGCGACGATGTTGGAAACCAGATACAGCTCCTCACCCAGAATTGCATTTGAAACGAAGAAAACCGCAAGGTTTACAAGCGTTGTACAAACGCCGAAAATCGCATATGTGATAAGCTCTTTATATTTAATTATCAGTTGTTTAATTTTCTTCATAAGTTAAAATCTCTTTTGCGATAAATATAGGTCTGTCCTTGACCTGAGTATGAATTTTACCGATGTATGCTCCCAATATTCCTATAGAAAAAGTGACAATCCCCCCCACCATAAGAACGAGAGCACAAACATAACCGGTATCATAGGATGCCGTTGTGTTAACAAGATCAAGTATACCGAAAAGCACAAACAGAAAAACCGAAAGCACAAGCATAAATCCGCCTGAATAATAAGGTAGTTTCAAAGGAAGGTCTGTGTATGCCATTATGCCGTTAAGACCGTATCTGAGCAATTTTTTGAAATTCCACTTGGTCTCACCGCTGAATCTTTCTTTGACTTCATAAGGAATTGAAACGGTGTTATAGCCCACCCAAGAGAATATTCCCTTTGAAAAGCGGTGATATTCGGGCAGTTCAAGAATTGTTTTGACCACACTTTGTCTGAGTGTTCTGAAATCACTCGCGTCAGCAATAAGGTCAATATCGGTTGTTTTGTTGATTAGCTTGTAAAAACAGGTTTTGCAAAGGGTAATGAAGTTGCCCTCTTTACGTTTTTGCTGGAAAGCAGCAACCATATCACAGTCGGGATTTTCATCAAGAATTTTTGCCATCTCGATAACATACATGAAATCCTGCTGTAAATCCGCGTCAATGATTGTAACATATTCACCCTTTGCCTGAGTGAAGCCTGCATACATTGCAGCCTCTTTGCCAAAGTTACGGGAAAAACTGATAACTTTAATTTTTATATCTTTGTTGCTGTTATAAATATCTCTCAGTTTTTTTGGTGTAGCGTCACTGCTGCCATCATTGACAAAAATAATTTCATAGCTGTCAGTATAAGCCGACATTGCTTTTTTTGCTTCTTTGAGGAAATTTTCAACATTACCCTCTTCATTGAAGCAAGGCACAATAAGAGAATGTTTGATTGACATTGAAATTCCTCCTTTTAATCAGCGTTACTGTATATAATACACCTTAAACATAAAAAAAGCAAGAGTGAAAGCCTTTACAAGATAAAAGTTTATCACAAACACTTTCACTCTACTTTAATTTTTATTTCTTTTCTCTTTCTCTTATAACAAACTTTGTGGGAGTTCCTTCAAGACCAAACACTTCTCTTATCTGGTTATCGAGATAACGCTGATAGCTGTAATGGAACAGTTCCTTATCATTGACAAAGCAAACAAACGTAGGAGGCCTTGTTGATGCCTGAGTCATGTAATAAATTTTAAGTCTCTTACCCTTATCTGTAGGCGGCTGAACTCTTGCGGTTGCGGCAGCGAGCACATCGTTTAATTTACCTGTTGAAATTCGCATAGAATTCTGCTCGTCAACGAATTTGATAAGCTCGAAAAGTCTGTCAAGACGCTGGCCTGTTTTTGCCGATATGAAAATAATAGGAGCATAGGACATGAAGGAAAAATCATTCATGAGCTTTTTACGGTAGCTGTCCATTGTTTTTCCGTCTTTTTCGAGGGCGTCCCATTTGTTGACTGCAATAATACAAGCCTTGCCCATTTCGTGAGCAATTCCCGCAACCTTGCTGTCCTGCTCGGTAAAGCCTTCCACAGCGTCAATCATGATTACGCATACAGATGCCCTTTCCACAGCCATTTTGGCTCTTATTACTGAATATTTTTCAATCTGGTCTTCAACCTTGCTTTTTCTTCTTAGACCTGCAGTGTCGATGAACATAAATTCACCGAATTCATTTGTGATAAATGTATCAGTGGCATCCCTTGTTGTTCCGGCAATGTTTGAAACAATGGCTCTTTCTTCACCTGAAATTGCATTGATAAGTGAGGATTTGCCAACATTGGGTTTACCGATAACGGCAACCTTTATTGTATTGTCCTCATCTTCCTCTTCCTGCTGCGGCGGAAGATATTCCATAACAGCATCAAGCAAATCACCTGTACCGTGTCCGTGAACGGAAGAAACAGCAATAGGGTCACCTAATCCGAGGTTATAGAATTCATAGAATTCCAAAGGCATTTCACCCACGGTATCACACTTGTTGACACAAAGCACAATAGGCTTGCCGCTTTTGAGAAGCATTGCGGCAACATCCTCATCAGTCGCCACAACACCTGTACGAAGGTCTGTTACAAGAACAATAACATCAGCACTGTCTATTGCAAGCTGAGCCTGACGGCGCATCTGTTTTAAAATAATATCATCACTTTTCGGCTCTATACCGCCTGTGTCAATGAGAAGAAAATGACGGTTAAGCCATTCGCAGTCACCGTAAATACGGTCTCTTGTGACACCGGGTGTGTCATCAACAATTGAAAGGCGCTGACCTATAAGCTTATTAAAAAGTGTAGATTTACCTACATTAGGTCTGCCTACAATGGCTACAATCGGTCTTGCCATATTTGTCGCCTCCTTAATATTAAAATCAACATATAATCTTACTGACTAAATCTGCTCCATCACGGGAGTAAACAACCTTCACAGATACATCTAATGCTTTTTCAACATCACTAACAGAAAGATTGTCCAAAAACAAATCGCCGTCGCTGTTAAGCATCACATCAGGAATCAGAAGAAGACTATGCAGCTGCTTCGTTTTCAACTGATTTATCAAATCACCGGCAGTTATAAGACCTGCAACGGTAATGGTATTACCGTAAAATTCATTTTTGATTTCATAAACATCAATATGCAAATGAGGATATATGTTCATCAATTTGTCACAGATGCTTTTAATCAACGGATACGCAGCCGTGCCTGTTGCAAGGCTTAATTCTCTGTTAATATCAGCATTTTCATCTAATTGCTCAATAACTGAGGTTACTTCATCATAAAAGCTTGTGCATATACCGACACCGTTATCAATCTGCAGATAATCTTCGTAATAATCTGCATCGGGAATCTTTATTTGAGCTTTCAGGTAAAACTCATCAGCAGCAAAAGCCAATCTTGTTCCGTACTTTTCTTTAAAAGCATCGCCGAAGCAATTGATTATATCTATTACCTCACCTGCAGTTTCTTTTGTATATGCCGGCATATTGAAAAGTCCCTCTCGATGCTTGGTGATCCCCACCGGAACAGCGGCAATGCTCTGAACCGAAGGATAAAGCTTTGACAGCTCATTAAGGCTGTACTCAAGCTCCTTACCGTCATTTATACCCGGACATAAAACCAACTGAGTATTGATAGAAATTCCTGCATCCGCAAGCCTTTTAATATAATCAAGACAGTTACCTGCGTTTTTGTTTTTCATCATCTTAACGCGAAGCTCTTTGTTCATAGTGTGAACCGAAACATTGACAGGACTTATATGCATTTTTATAATTCTGTCAACATCTTCATCAGTAAGATTGGTCAGTGTGATGTAATTACCGAAAAGAAAAGAAAGGCGCGAATCATCATCTTTGAAATAAATAGTTTCTCTCATTCCTGAGGGATTCTGGTCAATGAAGCAGAAGATACACTTATTATGGCACCTTTTTTGGTTATCCATAAGATAGCTTTCAAATTCAAGCCCTATATCGTCTTCTATTTTTTTGCAAAGGGTAATTTTTTTGATTTTACCCTTATGCTCAATTTCCATTTCAAGCTTTTCATCCTTAAGATAAAACTGATAATCAAGAAAATCATTGATTTCATTTCCGTTCAGTTTCAAAAGCTTATCGCCGCTTTTTACACCTTTAAAATAAAGCTTTGACCACTTTTTCACAGATTTGATTTCAACTGACACATTTCCACCTCCCTTTCCAATAAAAAAGGTGAAGAAAGCTGAACAGCTTCTCCACCTCTCAAAGTTCCAAAGGCTTAGTCTTCGTCCTTAACAACAACCTGCTTGCCCTTGTAATAGCCACACTCAGCGCAAACCTTATGGGGTACAGTGTATGCACCGCACTGCTTGCATCTTACAAGTGTCGGAGCGTCGA
>JAZSHC010000008.1:0-49117 GCA_045533065.1 Acutalibacteraceae bacterium | reverse complement strand
GTCCTCACAAGAAAGGCAGATTTTGCAGGCGAGATTTTTGTTGTCGGTGTAGCTGCTGACGGCACAATATGTGCCGAAAAGGTTGTTCTTTCTGTCGGTACTGCAGATACACAGAGCAGTGATATGCTTACTTTCAACGGTAACAAGGCCAATATGACAGTAGATGTTACCGGCTCAGTGTTCTTTGTATGCAAAAACGGTCAGGCTGACCTTTATTCCGATTTTACTGCAACTGATTGCGAAAAGAAGGGTAATGTCCGTGCTCTTGACACTGACAAGTATACCCTTTGTAATAACCGTTCAATTGTGGGCGGGGCTGTCCGTGTTGTTGCAGAGGCGGCCAAAACTGACCCCGATACTGTTTTTAACGGTGTTTTAAATATTTACGGTGGTAAATATCTTAACAACAGTGCACCTGAACTTTACGGTGGCGCTTTCTTCAACCACGGTAAGATGAATGTTTATGACGGCCTGTTTGAAGGCAACAGTGCTGAAAGAGCAGGTGTATTTTACAACTATCGCACAATGTATATCTATAAGGCAACGATTCAGGATAATACAGCAACCGGCATAGGCGGTGCTGTGTATCTTCCTGCAAGCACCGGAGCCAAGCTTTATGTCGGCGGTGACAGTAAGACTGAAAGTGCACAGGTTATCTTCAAAAATAACAAGGCTAATACGGGTGGTGCCATTTCCTCTTCAGGTACTCTTGTGCTTCGCAACACTGTTTTCGAAGCAAACATCTCAAATGAATCTGCAGGTGCTGTTTTCGGTACGGGTAAATATAACAGTATCTCTGCATATGACTGTGAATTCAAGCTTAACAAAGCAGGCACAAACGGCGGCGCGATTTATGTTAAGGATCAGTGTTCGGACGCAAAGGCTGAGCTTCATTTAAGAGACAGTGTGTTTGCAGAAAATGAAGCGGTAAGTTATGGCGGTGCAATTTATATTGCAGATAAAACAAGAGCCTATGCAAGGGATGTTATCTTCAGCAAAAACACAGCTGATGCAGGTGGTGCGGTATATTCTTTTGGTGCCGACGGAAACTTCAACTATGTAACATTCAGCTCAAACATTGCGACTGCAGGCAGCGGCGGCGCTGTCTATGTAACTAAAAATGGCGATACTGAACCTGTACTTTCAAATGTTGTAATGAATGAGGTTACTGCTCAGGACAACTCTGCAACAAACTTAGGCGGCGCTTTTTACTGCACATCGGGTGAACTCGGATTATATAACAGCACAGTCATGAATAACACTGCAAAATCAGGTAGTGCAGTAGCTTACAGCTCTTCTGGTGCAGGCTTCTTATATAATTGCTTTATTGAAGGAAACTCCTGCCTTGAAACCAACACGGGTAATGCAGGTGCATTGTATTTTTACACAGGTGGCACAAAGGTAACTGTTAATCACTGTATAGTTAAGGATAACACTTCAAATGGTCTTGGTGGCGGTATATTTATTTCCGGTAAATCTCTTCTCGACCTATACGATATTACTGCCACAGGCAACTCAGCCTTTAAGGGTGGATTTATGTATGAGACCACCTCGGGCACTGTTGTAACTGTCAGCGGTCTTACCGTTTCAGGCAACACAGTAACTAATGCAGAAGAAGCAGGTGGACCTGTTATCTGGGGTAATACCGCCAATGCAAAGCTTTATATAAATAAGAGCAATTATGTTGATAAAGATGTAACTACAGCCCTTGATGATGCTTATTGGACAACGGCAATAGTGAATAAGCTTACTGTTTATGACAGTGACGCTGAGATTCCTGTTTATGAGGAATATGACCAGCCCGATTTTGATACAAAGGGACTTCCCGATGTAAAAACTGCAAGACAGCTTGAACTTGCTCTCAAAGAAGGCTATGAAAGCATCCGTATTTTAAGAGATTTTGAAATTGACAGAACCTTCTATGTTACAAGTAATACTGAAATTTTTACTGAAGCACCCATAACCCTCACAAGAGCTGCTGATTTTGCAGGTGATATCTTTGTTGTCGGTGAGGATGAGAACGGTGTTGCCACAAAGCAAGAGGTTACACTCAACCTCGGCAAATCCGATTCCGACAATGAAAATATGCTTGTTATCGACGGTAACAAAGAAAATATGCAGGCTGACGTTGAAGGTACTGTTGTTTTCGTCTGCTCAATGGGTAATGTAAACTTATACAAAAACCTCACTGTAAAGAACTGTAAGAAAGTTGCCAACAGCAGAACATTAAACGAAGTTCACGGTGTTTCTTATCCAAAGTATGTGGGCGGTGCTGTGGGTATTCTTGCCAATGGCGCTCAGATGAATATTTATGGCGGTACTTACTCCGATAACGCATCAAATCAATCAGGGAACTCAACTTACGGCGGTGCATTCTACAACTACGGTACAATGAAGGTCTACGGTGGTACTTTCACCGGTAACAGTGCTTTAAGAGCAGGTGCTTTTTATAACTATCGAAAGCTCTATATCTACAAAGCAACAATTGAAAACAACTCCGGTTCAATCGGCGGAGCTATCTATGTGCCTGCAAGCACGAGTGCATTCGTTTATATCGGCTCTGACGATGAAGCAATTGAAAGCGGCGTGCGTTTTGCCGGTAACAGTGCAACAAGCGGCGGCGCAATTTACTGCGCAGGCAGAATAACAATGATTGACGCTGAGTTTGACGGTAACTCTGCAACGACCGGCGGTGCAATTTACGGTGGCGGTGATTATAAAACAATTACCATCAAGGATTCATCCTTCACCAAAAACACAGCCGAGGGAAGAGGTAGTGCTGTTTATCTTAAAGGACAGAGTACTTATGCCGATAAATTCGAGCTTGATATTCAGAATACTTCCTTCAGCAATAATACTTCCGGAATAAGCGGTACGGTATATCTTGATGAAACAAGAGCACATATCTCAGCCTCATCCTTTGAAAGTAACACTTCAGTCGCAGAAGGCGGTGCAATATATCTTAATGCCTGTAAGGCCGATATTGACGGCGCAGCCTTTACTAAAAACAGTGGCTTAAACGGTGGTGCTGTTGCACTGTACGAAGGCTCTGCAATGGAAATGAACAATGTAACAGCCACAGAAAACACAGCGTCTGAAAACGGTGGCTTTGCAATAATCTATGGTTCATCTGCAAATATTTTTAACAGCAGCTTCAGCGAAAACACTGCTGCTTCAGGTGGCGCATTTGCCCTGGGAAAAGAAGCAAAGACAAAAATCTATAACTCTGTTTTTGCAAACAATGAAGCCACAACAGGTAACGGTGGCGCTCTTGATATCTACACCGAAAAGAACGAGGCTTTGATTCACAGCTGTACCTTTGACGGTAACAAAGCAGTAAGCTTCGGCGGTGCTGTGCATGTCAGTGCAGAAACACCTCTTGCTATGTACAATATCATTGCAAAGAACAACTCTGCAAATAATGGTGGCTTTATGTCTGAATCCGGAGCAGGTACTGTCGCAACCCTTGTCGGTATCACTCTTTCCGGAAACACTGCACAACAGGGAGCAATTATATGGGGTGATACTACTGAGGCAACCCTTAACATCAGTAAAAAGAATTACGTTGACTCCGATATTACAACAGAACCTGATGATGCTTACTGGTCACAGGCAATTTCAAATCTTCTCACCGTTAATTTCACTGACGGAGATATTCCACCCTATGCTGACTACGGAAATGAAGAGCCTGGCGGAATGTGGAATGCAACAGATGTTACAAGTGCTGATGAGCTTGAGGCGGCACTTGAAAAAGGTGAAAAAGAAATCCGTATCACAAAGTCATTTGAAATTGACAGAACATTCTATGTAACAAATGATACAGTTATTTTCGCAACAGCTTATGTGACTCTTACAAGAAGCGCTGATTTTGGCGGAGATATGTTTGTTATAGGACAGGCAGAGGACGGAGCTGTCTGCGAGGAGCAGGCAGACCTTACTGTCGGTATTCCTGCTTCAGAAACCAAGGACCGCCTTACTATTGACGGTAATAAGGATAATATGACCGCTGAAGTAAAGGGTACAGTGTTCTTTGTTTGTGAAAAAGGACATGTTAACCTTTATGAGAATCTTACTGTCAAAAACTGTAAGAAGGTCGGTAACGAGCGAACCCTCGAAGCAGTCCATGGAGTTTCATATCCCGAGTATATCGGTGCTGCAGTAGGTATCATAGCCAAAAATGCCACAATGGACATTTACGGCGGTACATATACTGCAAACAGCGGTAACGAGTCAGGCAAAGCAAGCTACGGCGGTGCATTCTATAATTTCGGTATTATGAATGTTTATGGCGGTACCTTCAGCAAGAACCGCGCCGCAAGAGCAGGTGCATTCTATAACTACCGTGTGCTCAATATTTATAACGCAGATATAAGCAGCAACTATGCGGCTTCAAACGGCGGAGCTGTTTATATGCCTGCAAGTACAGGTTCATTCCTTTACATCGGACAGGACATTGAGGGCACTGAAAGCAGAGTAACCTTCACATCTAACTCTTCAGCGGGTAATGCCGGCGCAATCTATGCCAACAATGTCATCAGCATTAAAAATGCAACCTTTGAAAAGAATAAGGCGGATAACGGCGGTGCAATTGCTTCTTATTCTGCAGTGCTTACCGTTGAAGATTCGGAATTTATCTCCAACTCTTCCGGTGTAAGCGGTGCTGCACTTTTTGTCAGCGGAAAATCGTCCAAAGAAAATGCAGTTGAGCTTACTGTTGACAACACAACCTTCACCAAAAACACGGCATCTCTCAACGGCGGCGCTCTGTTCATCAAATCCGTTACAAGAGCAAATGTCGGTGAATGTATCTTTGATTCAAACACTGCAAAAGCTGACACTACGGAAACACGTTACGGTGGCGGTGCTGTATACATTGCAGGCTCTGAGGTTGAATTCAACGGTACTCAGTTTACCTCAAATGCTTCAAAGTATAAAGGTGGTGCAGTTGTCCTCAATGCAGTTGAAAAGGCTGTCTTCAGAAATATTGCCTCAGATGCAGACAGTGCAGAAAAAGATGGTGGCTTCCTTTATGCAACTGCTTCAAATATCGGAATATATGACAGTGAAATTGTAAACTGCTCTGCAGCCGATAACGGTGGTGCAATCTGTCTTGAAAACGGTAGTGCCACTGATATCATCAAAACCTCGTTCGGCACAAACAGTGCAGTTAACGGTGGCGCTGTGTTTGTTAACACAGGCGACACAAGAACGCTCATTCATTCATCATCATTCAATCAGAACACAGGCACTAACGGTGGTGCATTGAAAGTAACAGGCAACAGTCTGCTTGAGCTTTATAACACTCAGGCAGAAAAGAACAGTGCAGAGTACGGCGGTGTGCTTTATCTGTCAGGTGAAAGTACAAAAGCAAAGCTTAATCTGATGACTGTTTCAGGTAATACAGCCTCAGCTGCAGGTTCTGTTGTGTATTCAGATGCAGCAGGTGCTGTTCTTGAAATCAACAAGGCAAAGTTTACCGATTCAGATGCTGTAGGTGTGCTTGATGAAACTTATTGGAGCACTGCTGTTGCAGGTGAGCTCACAGTAAAGGAAAATGACGAAAAAACACCGGGCTATGCCGAATACGGAAACGAGTCATATGGATATTTATGGACTGCAACAGATGCTGCAACTGCAGACGAGCTTGAAAAGCTCCTTGCCGCAGGCACTCAGTATATACGCATCGTTGCTGACTTTGAGCTTGACCGTACCTTTACGGTTAAAAACGATACCGTTATTTTCTCAACAAAGGCACATACACTCACAAGAGCTTCAGATTTCGGTGGTGCCATCTTTGATGTTACAGCTGACGGAACAGAAAATGCAGTTGTTTTAACTCTTGGTAACAGCACATCTCAAACACAGAATCTTCTTGTTATCGACGGTAATAAGGACAATATGACAGTTAGTGTGACAGATGCAGTTATCTCTGTTCAGGAAGGTCAGAAGCTGGAACTGTATGACAATGTTACCGTTACGTCATGTTCACTTGCTCCTTTGTTTGTTCAGGGAGAAATAACAGTAAACGGTGGAACATTTATAAATAATACTTCCGATAAGGATGCAGCTGTGCTTTGCTGCTATGGTAAGGCTGAAATTAATGGCGGTACCTTCAGTGGAAACTTCACACAGGTAAATGGCGGTGCTATCGCAAACTACGGTGAAGCAACAATTAACGGCGGAGCATTCTCATCCAACACTGCAGTAAACGGTGGTGCTGTTTATAACGAAGGAAAGCTTGAAATCAAGGCAGGTAAATTTGAAAATAACACTGCACAAAACGGCGGCGCAGTTTACAACAACGGAACACTTGTTGTTTCAGAAGCTCAGTTTTCTTCAAACACTGCATCTCAGAACGGCGGCGCAGTTATGTCTATAAAATCAGTAACTGTCAACGGTGCTGAATTTGATTCAAACACTTCTGTAAACGGCGGTGCAGTATACATTGTTTCAGAAAATGAACTTGAAAACTCACTCACTGTTCATTCAGCAACATTCAAAAACAACACAGCAGATAAGGGCGGTGCAGTCTTTGCTGAAAAGTCAAAGCTTATCATAACGGCTGATTTTGAAGGCAACAACGCTAAAAACGGTGGCGCCGTTTATATGGCTTCCCTGTGTGATGCTGACTTTGTGAATGTTGAAGCAGTTGGTGATTCAGCAAAGGAAAAGGGCGGCTTCCTTTATTGTGAAGCTTCAAGTGCAAGCTTCCTTGACAGTACAGCTGAATCTGCTGCAGCAAAAAACGGCGGTGCAGTTTATACAGACACAAGCAGCACAATCAGTGTTGACTCATCTGAATTTAAAAACAACACAGCAAAAGAGAACGGTGGCGCAATTTATCTTGCAGGTGAAGGTGCAGACGTAAGAATTGACGGAGCTTCCTTTGTCGGTAACAGTGCCGAGAACCGTGGCGGTGCAATTTACAAGCAAGACAACGGTCAGCTTGAAATTGTTGAAAGCAGCTTCGAATCCTGCACTGCAGTTGACGGTGGTGCTGTTTACGCTTCAAAGGGTGAAGCAACAGTAAATAACACATCCTTCAGCTCAAACACTGCAGGGGATAACGGCGGTGCAATTGCATTTGAAGGTAAGGTTGAAGCAACTCTTTACAGTATCACTGCACAGAACAACAAAGCAGAAAACTCGGGCGGCTTCCTCTATGCTGAAGACGCAACTGTAAGCCTCACAGACAGCACAATAAGCACGAACACAAGTGAAAACTCAGGCGGTGCTGTGATGCTGGAGGGCGATGCAATTACTCAGGTTAACGATTGCGAATTTACGGGTAACACTGCAAAAGAAAACGGCGCTGCATTCTGCATTGAAACTGACAGAACCAAAACAGTGCTCAACCGTTGTAAATTTGACGCTAACGAAGCACAGAAAAACGGTGGTGCGCTGTATATCGCATCAGGCAGTATTGCTGAATTGTATGACATAACAGCAACAAACAACAAAGCCTCCTACGGTGCTGTCCTTTATGAAAAAACATCCTCAACTGAGGTTGTGCTCAACGGTATGACCGTTTCAGGTAATGTGGCAGAAAAAGACGGTTATATTATCTACGGTGCCTCATCAAGAGCTGTGCTCACAATTAACAAGGCTAACCATGTTGATAATGACGAAATCGGCACTCTTGACAGCGGATACTGGTCAAAGGCAATTGCAGGTCGTCTCACTGTTAAGGAAAGTGATGCACCTGCACCTGAGTTCGGTAAGAATGCAGTGGATGTTTCAACTGCCGCAGAGCTTGAAAAAGCTATCAAAGCAAACAGCAAATATATCCGTATTGTGGCAGATTTTGAAATTGACAGAACTTATTTCATCACTTCGGATATCACAATTTTCTCTGATGAGGCTCATACACTTACAAGAGCTGAAAACTTTGGCGGTGACATGTTTGTTGTTGGTGAAACATCAACAGGAGAAAAGGCATATTTCAACAGCAGAGTTGTAAAACTTACAGTTGGTAATCCTTTGTCCGAAAAGCAGAATCTTCTTACCATTGACGGTAACAAGGATAATATGAAAACACTGGTTGTAGGTTCGGTATTCTTTGTAACTTACGGCGCAAATGTTGAACTTTATGACAACCTTACCGTAATCAATTGCTTCAAGCAGGGCAATGAAAGAACTCATACAGCTGCTTACAAGCTCTCACGTCCCAACCGTATAGGCGGTCCTGTTGCAGTCATTGCCAACGGTATGCTTACCGTATATGGCGGTAATTATAAGAATAACATGGTTAATAAAGAGGATACATCAAGTGAAGAGGGCAGAAACAGCTCAATCGGCGGTGTGTTCTACAACAACAGCAATCTTATCATCCGTGGCGGTAATTTCGAAGGTAACGAAGCTGCCAGAGGCGGTATCGTTTATAACTACAGGATTGTAAAGATAATTGGCGGTACATTCAAAAATAATATTGCTACCAAATATTCTGCTATCTACTATTCACCGAGCTCAGCGGCAATACATCTTCTTGTCGGCAGCAGCGATGAAGACGGTGAAAAGGTTCTCTTCAAGAACAATACGGCAACAAGTGGTGCATCCGTTATTTGTTCATCACATTTCAGTGCAATTGTAGTTTTCGGTAACACCACCTTTAAGAATAATACAGTTCTTAAGGGCAATGGCGGTGCAATCAATACAACCGGCGCATTAACTGTGAAGAATTCCGAATTCATCGGAAATAAAGCACTCACCGGTTATGGCGGTGCGGCTTACGTCACAAGAAGCAACAACGATGAAATCACACGTCTTATGCACTTTGAAGGCTGTACCTTCAAGGAAAACCAGGCAAAATACGGTGGCGCAATAGCAATGAATTCGTCAGCTGCCAAGAGTTATTCCAAGGGTGCAATTATCACAATTGAAAACTGTAAATTCATAAACAACTCTTCAATCACAACCGGCGGCGCTGTTTTTGCTGACAATCTTACAAGACTTACTGTTGAAAACAGTGCATTTATCAGCAACAAATCCGGTGGCGAAGCAGGTGCCATGTATTTCATCGGCAAATCCCGAATCAAACTCAACAATAACATTTTTGAGGGTAACAGTTCATCCTCTCACGGTGGCGCTGTGACTGTACGAAGCTGTTATGTTGACATCAACGGTGGCGATTTTACCGGTAACAAGGCAACCAAAAACGGTGGTGCAATATACATTTCATACAGCAGTGCAATTGATATTAACTCCCACCTTACAATTGACGGAACAACCTTCAAGGGTAACAGTGCGGCTTTCGGCGGTGCATTCTATGCAACAAGAAGAGGTATTGAAGAAAACGCTGTTCTTCTCAATGTGAAAAACAGCACCTTTGAAGAGAATAAGTCAAATGGTACCGGTGGTGCAATTCTTCTTACTGCAGGCATCAAAACTTATTTCAATGATGTTACTTTCAAAAATAACAACGCAGTAACAAGCGGTGGTGCACTTCAGATAGGCAGTAAGAGTCTGTTTGAAATTGATAAGGGTAGCTTCGTCGGCAACACAAGTAAGCAGGGCGGTGCCATTGCGCTGAGTTCTGCAGGCACAGCACTTATGAACAATATACAGGCCACTGAAAACGCATCAACCTCCAACGGCGGTTTCTTATACAGTGAAGGCGGTGTCTTAAAGCTTTATAACAGTACCGTAAGCAAAAACTCAGGTTTTTCCGGTGGTGCAATGTATCTTTATACAGATTCTGTTAACAGCATTTATAATACAGAATTTGACTCCAACACAACCCATGAGTCATCAAGCGGTTCAGTTGGTAACGGTGGTGCATTGTTTATCTATACAGGCAAAACAGAATCTATCCTTCACTCCTGTACCTTCAATAACAATGAAACTGTAGGCTCGGGCGGTGTGATGTATATCTCAGGTCTCAGTCAGGTGAAACTTTATAACACTTCTGCAAGTGGCAATAAGGCGAAATCAGGCGGCTTCATGTATGAGACAAAGGCAGGTACAGTTGTTGACGTTGTGGGACTTACTGTTTCAGGCAATGAGGCAGAAAGCGGCGGCCCGATTATCTGGGGTAACACATATAATGCTGTTATGAATATTGATAAGTCCAAATACAGCGATACATCTGCTTCACAGCTGGATGACGCTTACTGGGCAACAGCAATTGAAGGTATGCTTACCGTAAAGGATACTTCAAAGGAAATAGCAGACTATGAGCCTTATGTTGAAAAGAAGGAAGAAGAAAAGCCTGCTGTTACAAAGAAGCCTGTTTCTGTTGAAGATGTATTTGCACTGGGCAAAAAATCAAGTGATGCAGATATAGACAGTAAATACAACAAGCTTAAAAAGCTTGATAACAGCTCTAACCTTATGAGCCGTTCAACAGCAGAGTATCCCAATATCAACGGTAAAACAGTAATGGTTGACACCTTCGTTTATCCCACCAAAGGAACAACGGATAACGGAATTGTCGGTCTGGGTATTCTTCTGTATCAGTCCCTTCTTTACAAAAAAGCTAATCCGAATGAAGAAGTGCACATCAACATTTCATCTTACAGATTCTCTGTTCAGTCAGCAGTAAATATCAACCGAAACAGCCGTTATTTCGGCTATATGAGAAACCTGGTTGGTAAGAATTACGACGAATACGGATTTGTACGCTTGTCATACCTGCTTATAACGGCAGCGAAGATGGGTATTCACGTAAATGTTATCGGTCAGCTTGATGCTTACCCGATTTCATCCTCGAACCCCAACTTCTATGAATACTTCACTCAGCAGTTATCTGATCCCTGTGATCCCAAATATGTAAAGAACGGAGTCATAGGCGATTACCTTGATTTCAATTTCTGTTACTGGACACTTGATGCCAAGGGTGGAACAGATATGATGCACACAAAAATGTGCACAGTTTCCCATTATCTTGACATGAACGGCGTTGTACGCAGAAATGCTGTCTGGTCATCAAGCTCCAACCTTGACGGTGTAAAAAGCGACGGTCAGAATGCTAACTGGAAGCTTCAGACTGCATCTGTTGTAACAAATCATGATGAGCTTTATAATACCGCAGTCAACTATCTGCAACTGATATCATCCCTTTGCGGTCAGGAAGAGGTAATTGAATTCCAGGATATCGTAAATACACGCTCAACAGAACAGATTGCTCTTATAAATCAGGGCAGGGCAGATGAAATTCCTGATGATGAGCAGATTGTATACATCGGAACACCGAATGATGATGTGTTTGAGCTTTACTTCACACCCTTCGGCGGAAGTGCTGTCGCCTGGGACGAAGTACACAATCCCTATTGTAAATATCTTCGTGAGATGTATGAATCAGAGGATTATATACTGTTCACATGGAATGCAGCTGAATACAGCGGCAGATTCACTCTCGGCACACAGATTGAAGATATGATTATCAGGTCATTCCATGAAAACAGAAATGTCAAGAATAAGATTTATTCTTACATGGAAAGCTTTGATGCAACAACCTTTGATGACCTTGTTGTAGGTAAGGATATCGGTTATAAATCCTTCTTTGAAAAGCCCTTCGGCAAGGTGCACAATAAAGATGTGCAGCTGTCTTATGTGAAGAACGGTCAGCGTTATTTCGTAACACTTCTCAACTCACTTAATTTCCACAGCGGCTCCATGTCGTATCAGTCCAACTTTGTTCTTGTTGTTAAGGAAAAGAGCTGTGCTGAAAACGGTGTGTTCTCAACAATTGCCAGATATTCAACAACAGGTGATATTGCCGCGCATAGTTACGGTGATATTAAAACAGTTAAAGCTACAAAAACAAAAGACGGATATACCTACCGTGAATGCATCTATTGTAAGGACCGTGTAATACTCGGTGAAGTACACTATCCGGGAAAATGGATTGTAGACAAAAAAGCCACAGAAACACAAAACGGTCTTCGTCACAGAATGTGTACAGCATGCGGTGATATTGCACAGAGTGAAGAAATTCCTCGCACAATAAAGGCTGTTAATATGGAAGCCCTCACAGGACGCAGCTTTACTGCAAGCTCACCCATATCCGTGTCCGGCTCAAAAGTACCTCTTACAATTGAAGCAAGAGTAAATATTCCGAAGAATTATTCAGACAGAACAGGTATTATTGTTGGTAATTACAGCACATCAGGTAAGAGCATAATCAACCTTGAAGGTGCCGAAAACGGAAGAATCAAGCTTTACATCAAAAACGGAAGCAAGGTCTTCAAGCATACCTTCAAAAAGGATATCCGTTCAGATGAGCCTGTGAATATTGCTGTAACATTCTCTTCAGGAAAGGCGATTCTTTATGTAAACGGAAGCAAAGCAGAAAGCGTTAAGCTCGGTGTTTCACTTCCCTCAAAGGTTGAAAAGCTGAAAATCGGTGGAGATAACCGCTCAGGCAATACACAGTACTTCAAGGGACGAATTTACTTTGTAAATCTGTTCAGCACTGTGAGATCATCCTCACAGATTAAAAAGGACAATCTGATTGTAAGTCCGGTTTCAACAGGCCTTATCTACTCAGCTTATTATACAGGTCAGGAAGCTCCCGTTACAACAATGCTTTCCTCACAGACCTTTACTGCAAATACCCTCAATAAGCTCGATGAAAATCTTCCCTCTGTACCCAGAACAATTGAAGCTACAATTTCTCTTCCAAAATCTTTTGACGGAAGAGGCGGCGTAATCTTCAGCAACTATAAAGAGACCTTCAAAGCTCCCTTAAGCCTTGAAATTTACACCAAGGGCAGAGTAAGACTTTACTTCAAGTACAATAAAACGGTTGTTTCCCACATCTTTAAAACCGACGTCAGAACTGACAGCGGTACAGTTAACATAGCTGTTACAATCTCAGGCAAAACTGCAATTCTGTATGTTAACGGTGTTAAAAAGGAAACTGCAAAGCTTGCAGCTTCTCTGCCTGCAGCAACAAAGAATTTCTGCATAGGCGGCGATAACAGAACAGGAAACAGCATGTACTTCAGAGGCAAGATATACAGTCTGAATGTTTTCAGTGATGTAAGGTCTGCATCTGAAATAAAGAGGGATGCAACAGTTGTACCCTATAATGAAAGCAAGCTCATGTATTCAGCTTACATCACAGCTGACAACAATACTTCAGCAATCGAAAAAGCAACACTTAAAGGTCAGACCTTCAAGAAGGATGTGCGGTACAACATTCCCGGTAACTTCAAAGCTACTCCTCATACAATTGAGGCAACCGTTCAGCTTTCAACCGGTGTAAGCGGTAAAGCAGGTGTAATTTTCGGTAACTACTCAGGAAACAGCAGTAACCAGCTCAACCTTTCAATTGTAGAAAAAGGAAGAGTTCAGCTCTATTTCAAGACCGGAGGAGTAAATGTACAGCATACCTTCAAAACTGATATCAGAACTAAAGTGACTGCTGTAAATATTGCAGTAACAATTTCAGGCAAAACTGCAACACTTTATGTTAACGGTGTTAAAAAGGAAACTGCAAAGCTTGCAAAGGAACTTCCGAAAATCACTGAAAACTTCTGTATCGGTGGCGATAACAGAACAGGAAACAGCATGTACTTCAGAGGCAAAATTTATGCTGTAAATGTTTTCAGTGATGTAAGAACCGCAAGCGAAATTAAAAAGGATGCTGTTGTAGTAACCGATAAAGCAAAATCATTGTTGTATTCAGGTTACTTCTATGACGAAAAGTGTGAAATCGGATCAGTCGGTCTGACTCATACTGAAGGCTCATGGGAAACAGGCTATGAAGCAACCTCTTCAGAATGCGGTGTAAGATACAAGAAATGTACATCTTGCGGAAAAATCCTCATGACAGAAGAAATCAGGAATACGGGCATCTCATTGGCAGCAGTCAACTATTCTGTTAACAACGGAAGAGTCTTTGACGATAAGAACGGTTTGATTGCAGTCAGCAAAAAACTTCCGGGTAAGGCTTTGACAATTGAGACAATGATTCAGCTTCCGAAAAGCTATTCTGACAGAGCCGGAACAATTTTAGGCAACTATGACGGTTCAGCTTCTGACCAGTTCAATGTTGAAATATACACTGACGGAAAGCTCAGAATTTATTACAAGGTGAAGGGCAAGGCATATAACCATGTGTTCTCTGCTGATATCCGTTCCGAAAATAAAACCCATGTTGCTCTTACCGTTGAAGGTAAAAAAGTTAACCTTTTTGTTAACGGAAAGCTTACGGAAACATATACTGCGAAATGTGAACTGTCGGATGCTATCAGCAATGTGAAAATCGGCGGTGACAACAGAGACGGCGGAAATATGTTTGTCGGAAGAATGTATTCAATGTATCTGTTTGACGGAGTAAGAAGTACAAAGCAAATTGCAACGGATTCAATCCTTGTTTTGCCGGGTAAACCCAGTGCTGTATATTCGGCACAATACAAAACAATCTAAAAAAACTGCAGGTTTACTTTTTAAGGTAAACCTGCAGTTTTCCTTTTAGTAAATCCTGTGGACTTTTGGTTAAATTTGTAAAAACATTGATTGACTTTTAATTTTCGTGGTGATATAATTTATTCTGTATACCAATACAACCATAAGGAGGTATTTGTTTTGGGTGCATTAGTACAATTTATTATGAGAATTTTTTGCTACATCCTGACATTTTTGTCAATGCTTTTCCCCGGTATCTGGGGTGAGCACAGCTGTCCTGTTTGCGAAACCTGCGAACATACAGGCGGTGTAGCAAGCTGTACACAGCAAGCTGTGTGCGAGCTCTGCGGAAAAGGTTACGGTGACTTTGCAGAGCACATTTATTTTGAAGGAGAAAAAACATCTCCCACATGTGAAAAGGAAGGCTTACAGGTTTTCATTTGTGAAACCTGCGGTCATTCTTACAGCGAAAAGACCGAGAATGCTCTCGAACACGATTGGTCGGAGTGGGAAAAGCTGGAGGATTCTACCTGCATTAAAGAAGGCAAAGCGAAGAGAACTTGCCGCAGAGAGAATTGTAATGCAACAGAAACGAAGGCTATTGACAAGCTTGAACATTCATACACAGGTGATTTTAAGTGGAACAATTCTTCACCGGTTAAAACTCACTCGCAAAAGTGTGTAAACGGATGTAATGAGTATGGCGATGAAACAAAATGTACATTTGAGGAAGTTGTAACAGCTCCTACCTGTATAGACGGCGGTAAAACCAACTATAAGTGTACCGTTTGTTCCAACAGCTTTGATGCAGATTTTGTATCAGCTCTCGGACATGACCGTGAGTATGCACCGGGCAACGGAACAAGCCATGAAGTTTCCTGTACACGTTGTGACTATTCTTCAACAGAAAACTGCTCAGGTGGAACTGCTTACTGTAATGCACTTGCACTTTGCGAAAAATGTAATATAGCTTGGGGTTCCTTTGATGAGAACAGCCACTCTCTTGTTCATGTAAAAGCTCAGGCTCCCACTTGTACAGAGGACGGTTGGGACGCTTACGAAGAATGCTCCGGTTGCGATTATTCAACCTATGTTAAGAAGGATGCACTTGGCCACACAGAAGTAACCGACGCAGCAGTAGCACCTGATTGTGAAAACACAGGTCTCACCGAAGGCAAGCACTGCTCAGTTTGTGAAAAGGTTCTTGTAGCACAGACTACAGTTGCTGCAAAGGGCCATACATGGACAGATGCAACATGTACTGCACCTAAAACTTGTTCAGTATGTAGTGTAACTGAAGGCGAAGCACTCGGACACAATTACAATTCAGTAGTGACTGCACCCACATGTACAACTGACGGATACACAACCTATACATGTACAAAATGTAGCCACGGTTATTCAGAAAAGGGTGAAGCGTCGCTCGGTCATTCCTTCACAACGTATGTAGATAACAAAAATGAAACATGCCTTGCAGACGCTACAGAAACAGCAACCTGTGACCGTTGTACCGAAACAGATGTAAGAGATGTTGAAAACTCAATGCTCAGACATAAGCAGGTTGATGCAAACAGTGATAAAAAATGTGATAATTGCGGAAATGTACTCGCATTCCGTTTCGATCCTCTTGAGTATCCCGAAGAAGCAATTGCAGAAAAATCAACTGCCTCAGAACTCAGGACATACCTTTCAAGAGCAGATAAGAACGATGACCTTTATGCTTCCACTCAGGGTTACGAAGATAACGGTGTTATCGCTTCTCCTTATTTTGATGTTAAGATTGAAGGGGAAGAAATTCCTGTTTACGGTACGGTTGTCTATGTTCCTGAAAGCCAGACCACAGGTCACGGCGGTCTTCATTCCTTCTCTGAAATTTACATAGACACTGAAGCAACTGTTAAAACCTTTGATATTTCTCTCACATCAATTTGGAATGAACTTAACATCACAAGTGCTGAGATTCTCTCAACACCCGGATATACAAACAGTACGCTCGTTGTAAACAACGGTACTGTTACCGCAACTATTACAGGTCTCGGCGTTTATACCTTTGTGTTCAACGGACACGATGCAGATTATGTTTACACTCTTGCAGTTCGTCCTTATTATGATGACGATGCAACGATTGCTTACATGCAAGACCAGGGCTACACTGTTTATGTTCTTGAAGGTTATGTAGATAATGTTTATGACTATGTTTGTTTCTCAGGCGGAGCAAAGACGGACGATGCACCTAAGGGCATTCAGGTCGATGGAGATAAACAGGTTATCTATCTTAAGCAGGGAGCTTATGTAACCATGAAGCACCGTTTCGATATCAACAGTGATGCTGATAATTCAGGCAATGCAGAATCGGGAGCTTTAGCAAATAACGGAATCGGTCTTAACAGATATCCGTTTATCAGTTCAAATGGTAAAAATGCTATATGTGTTTATGGCTTCGGTGCGTTTGATATGACACATCTTGACAGAGGTGAAAGAAGAGGTTTCGTATTTGCATATGCAAGCGATATTCAGGTGATTGGTACAAAGCTTATTAATCCCTGTGAATGGGCTGTTGTAACATATCGCTGTAATAATGTATTGCTCAGTAACGTCGATGTTTACGGTTACAGACAGAACTCCGATGCATTTGATATCTGCAACTCACAAAATGTTACAGTTCAGGATTGTATGGCAAGAAGCGGTGATGACATCTTCTGTATCAAAACTCTCGGCGGAGATGAAAATGCTATTACAGATAATGTGACTGTCAAAAACTGTTACGCATGGGCAAGTAAGGCAAGAGCCTTCGGTATCTTCGGTGAAGTTAACCGTCCTATCACAAATGTTAATTTCACTGACTGTACAGTGCTTTGCCATGACGCAACATGGGATAAATTAACTATTCCCGCCATCGGTATTGTTGCCGTGACAAGCGATAACAATGCAGGAGCGATTTCGGCCGTTAAGTTTGACAATATTGAAATATGCAGAAACGATGCGTCACCCATTAACTGTATTACAAGTCTCCCCATAGTTATTACCGACATAACATTCAACAATGTTAAATTTGCAACAAACAATCTTGAAAGCGGATATCCTATTGTCTTTGACAGATATAACGGAAACAATGATATGTATAACATAACATTCACTGAAGTTTATTGCGGTGATACTCTCATCACGAGAGACAACAGCTTAACTTACTTCCAGGATGAAAATTCAAGATGGCATGCATTCGATAATAACACAGCCGGTAACTGATTATTATAGTAACCAAACTAACAAGAAATTCATAAGTTAATAGTTTAGCTGACAAGCCGGAGGGGCAACCCTCCGGCTTTAAGTTTCTGTCAATCTCGTGTACCGTTATTAAGAATATCATAAAACAAAATTTTAACCTGTATTGATAAATCGTTTTTTTTAATATATAATGAAATCAGTACTTAAATAGTGAAAGGGAGATAAATATGAAGAAAAAAATATCGGTTATAGGTCTCGGAAACCGAGGAACTGAGTATATGGGCTTTCTTAAGGCTTTCCATTCGTCAAAGGTTACAATACATGCACTTTGTGACATTCGTCAGCAGGCACTTGACGACATAGCACCTAAATTCAGCGTTCCAAAGGAAAGGCAGTTTCTTTCAACAGAAGATTTTTTTGCACAAGGCGTGATTTCAGATGCGCTGATTATTTCAACTCAGGATGCAAGTCATTATGAAATAACCAAAAACGCAATTATCACAGGCTATAAATACATTCTTCTTGAAAAGCCCGTCAGCGGCAAAAAAGAAGAATACACAGAGCTCCGTGACCTTGCAGAAAAGAATAACGCTCTTCTTATAATCTGTCACGTTCTTCGCTATTCAAATTATTACAGCAAAATCAAAGAAATAATATCAAGCGGAAAAATAGGGGACATCATCACAATCAATCATACGGAAAATGTGGGATATTTCCATTTCGCTCACAGCTTTGTTCGCGGCAACTGGCGTGATGAAACAACATCAACTCCGTCTATACTTGCAAAATGCTGTCACGATATCGACCTTATTGCCTGGTTTATGGATTCTCCCTGTGTCAGCGTAAGCTCAGTGGGGTCAATAAAATATTTCCGTAAGGAGTGCGCACCTGCAGGTGCAGCGGAAAGCTGCATGGGAGGCTGTAAGGCAAAAAAAGATTGCCCCTATGATGCCGAGCAGCTTTACATAAAAGATCCGTTCTATAAAGCAAAGTTTATCAAGCACATGAAACGCACTTTAACCGGCAAAGCTCAGAACAGTAAGAGCGACATTGTTAATGCAATCAAAAACGGAGAATACGGCAAATGTGTTTTTCTTAATGATAATAATGTGTGTGATCATCAGTTTGTAACAATGACCTTTGAAAACGGTGCATCAGCAGTTCTGAATATGAACGGTTTTTCAGATAAAATGTTCAGAGAATGTCACATTGTCGGCACAAAAGGTGAACTGATTGGATACGGAACAAAGCTTAAAATGCACATTTTCGGCAAAAAGCCCACCACTGTGCACACAGGTAGTCCTAACGTGAGTGGACACATTGAAGGTGATATAAGACTTGTTTCAGGCTTTGTAAAGCTTGTGTGCGGCGAAATTGATGATTTAACAGACATCACAACAATTGATGCAACAGTAATCAGTCATAACATCGCCCTTGCCGCTGAACAATCGAGAAAAAATGGCGGAGTATTGATATCTCTTGAAAAATGACAAAAAAAATCAGGCTTATGCCTGATTTTTTTTGTCATTTTAACCTCCTGCTGCGGGGCTGAGAAGCCAGATTTCATCACCGTCAGCAATTTTCATTTTCTTTTTCATGCATCTTTCACCGTTGACATAAACAATCGCATCGGCAAAATCAAGCTCTTTATGCGGGTTAAGGGCTTCATTTCTGTCTTTTTTGTATTTAAAATTCGGGTCGTCTTTTGCTTCTTCCTGCTTTTGCAAATCTTCGTAATATCGTTTTTGCATTATTTTTGAAATTTCTTCAAAAACACCTGCAACGTTTTTAGCTTCTACTTCAAGGTATCCGAAGCCGATTGTGGTGCGAAGTACACCGAATATTTTAACCTTTGTCATAAGGGAAAACCTCCTTTGCACATTCGGGAAGCTTAATTCCGTGTCTTTTCAGTGTGTGAAGGGTTGGAGCTCCGTTTTTCCAGCCTCTCATAATATAATAGCTGTTTTTCATTTTCTTAAGTGGTACCTTTGTCCTCTTGTCACCGGGAACTTGTTCTTCGTCAGTGAGTCTTTTGGGAAGGGTATCGGTGTCAGGACCTACAGGCAAACCGAGAATAATGTTAGCAAGCCTTTCAACATTATATCCGTAGCTGCCGTTTTTAAGAAAATCACCAACTGTGTATTTCATACCTGTTGCAGCATTGAGAACTCTCGGATACTGAATAAGGGGAATGTTAACATGAAGAATTTCAGGGAACTTTGCAGCAATGTAAATAACAGGCGTGGAGTACTTGAAAACAGTCTGCACTGCTCTGGTAAGAAGACTTGTAGGCTTTGCAACAAGGAACCAGGGCAGAATTGCATAGGATGTAAACACACAGAAGCCTGCAGCAGAAGCTGCTTCCATAACGTTCTGGAAGGTTATGGCAAGACCTGCTTTGCCTTTTGCTGTATACGGGTCCATATTCAGTCCCAGACCTTCAAGAACAACCATATAGCCGGCGTTGAGATGACATCCGCCTCTGTTTGCTGTTGCGTATCCGAGCCCGTGTCCTACTGCGCCTCTCGGCTCGTAAGCGGCAAGCTCCATGCCTTTGGCGTGAATTGCAAATTCTTTACCGCCGTACTTTTCACTCATGATTCTTGTACCGTTCGCAAGGTCATCGCCGATGCCTTCTCTTTTGGCAATCAATTCAAACACTTCACTCAGGTTATCGGTTTTGCCGAATTCAAGTCCGCAATCCCACAAGCCTTTTTCCTGAAGCTCCATTGCAAAAGCAATTGAGCCTGCACATGAAATTGTGTCAAGGCCGAGCTCGTCAAGCTCATAATTCCACTTGATGATTTTTTCAATATCATCATTCATAAGGTTAGGGCCGAGAAGACCGAGGGTTTCAAGCTCAGGACCCTTTATGTTCTTGCCTTCATATCTTACACGTCTTTCACACTTCATGGGGCATGAATAGCATCCGCCGTTTTTGATCAGGTGCTTTTCTGCCAATTCCTCACCGGATACCTTTTCAAAGTTATCAAAGCGACCGTCACCGAAGTTCTTGGTTGCAAGAATTCTGTGTGCCTGCATGGGAGCTACAAGGCCTGCAGTGCCGAGCTTTGAAAGCTGAGCACCGGTGATGGGGTGTTTAAGAAGAGTTTTCTTCCACTGCCCGTTAATTTTGTCAAGTTTTTCCTGGTCGTAAATTTCAGGCTCGTGATTACCGTAAACAGACACAGCTTTAAGGTTCTTGTCGCCGAAAACAGCTCCGACACCGCCTCTGCCGGCAGTTCTTTCACCGCTGAATACACAGGCATAATTAACCTTACTTTCACCTGCGGGGCCTATTACAAGCTTACCAACGTGTCCGGGAATGGCTTTCTGAGCTGCTGTTGTATGTAAGCCCTTCCATTCGGGTACTTCGTGGAATGTAACCTCGTCATTGAGAATCTCAACCCAGGTAAGCTCGTTTGCTTTGCCTGTGATTATCATTGCATCCCAACCGGCTTTTTTCAGTCTTCTGCCGAAGGAGCCGCCGCAGTTTGATGATGTGAGTATACCTGTAAGGGGGGATACTGTAGAAATATTGAATCTTGTTGAAGAGGGAGATTTGCATCTTGTGAGGGGTCCTGTTGTGATAACAAGCCAGTTGTCCTCGTCATAAGCCTTCATACCGGGTCTGATATGTGACAGAAGAATATCGGCAGCCATTATTTTTCCGCCAACAGTTCTTTTTCTGTCTTCATCAGTCCAGGGGAATTCCTTATAGGCTTTTGTTGTAAGGTCAACAAAAAGCACTTTTCCCATGTAGCCTTTGTAGTTTGTCATTATATCACCTCGTGTTTGAATTGAAATTTTTACAGATTTTGCAGTTTTGTGAAGGACGGATTGTCAGTGTGTCAAATCTTCCGCCATCATATATAAGAAGCTTTCCCGAAAGAGCTTCATCTTCTGAAATAAGATACTGTATTGCAAGGGCCGCCTGAGTTGAGCCAATAATACCTGCTGTTGCCGAAATATTGCTTTTTGCAACAGAATCAACGTTAAGTCCTGCGCAGTCGGGGCAAGGGGATTTGTCGGGCAGGTAAAGATATGCCATACCGTAAAAACCGTCTAATCCGCCGCATATAAGAGGAATGCTGTGAGCTGTGCAAAATTCCTGAATTACTTTTCTTGCCTCAGCATTGTCAACAGCACTGATTACGATATCACAGTCATTTGCAAAAAACAAATCTTCCTTTTTCGTTATCTTATTAATAACAGTAACTGTTTGCGTGTCTTCAGCATATTGCAAAAGCCTTTTTGCGGCAAGCTCGCATTTACTCTTTCCTATGTCGGATACAGTATATAAAAACTGACGGTTGAGATTGCTTTGTGAAACACTGTCGAAATCACAAAGAATTATCTTGCCTGCTCCGGCACCTGCAAGGTGAACAGCAACATTACAGCCAAGGCCGCCACAGCCTATGACGCAAACCGTTTTGCTTTTCAGGCTGAAGCCCTGCACTTTTTCTTTTTCTGTCAAAGTTTCACCGCCTGTTCAGTAATTTCCGCCACAGCTTTGCGTGTCACCGGATAAGGTTTCAACGGCGTGGGGGATAACCGGTATAACAGTTTCAAGCGATTCCTTAACCGCCTTGGGACTGCCGGGGAGGTTGACGATAAGAGTCTTACCTCTTATTCCTGCAACTGCCCTTGAAAGCATGGCTTTAGGGGTTATTTCAAGGCTCTTGTGCCTGATAGCTTCAGGTATTCCCGGAACAATTCTTTCAGTTACTGCAAGTGTTGCTTCCGGAGTTATATCTCTTGGTGCAAATCCTGTACCGCCGGTGGTGAAAACAACATCCGTCTTCACATCATCGCAAAGATAAACCAGAGCCTTTTCTATTTCAGTTTTTTCATCGGGAACGAGAAGGTAATTTTTTGTTTCTCCAAGGTCTTTAAGCATGTCGATTATAAGCGGTCCGCTTTTATCCTGACATAGCCCTTTAGAGCATCTGTCACTGACACAGATAACACCAAATTTCATTTTTTGTCACTTCACCCCTTGAAATATTTCGTTCACTAGTATATAATATCACAAAAGAACAAAGTTTACAATATTTTATGAGATTTATTTTAATTTTGTAAGCATTTTGTACAAGGAAGTTTGCGGCGAGTCCGCTTAATTCATATTCCGACTCATCTTTTCTAAACATTTTTTATGCATGAATTGCTGAGCGTGACCGAAAAAACACTGTCTGACTCAGAAAAGCGGTCAGATACCGGTCAAGGGTAAAGATGGAAACATGTTTGCCTTCCGTGATTGAAAAGGAGAATGAATTATGAAAAAACTTCTTGCTATCATTCTTGCAGCTTTGATGCTGTTTACTCTTGCAGCCTGTGGCGGTGACAAGCAGACCTCAGGTAATGCTGACCCGACAGTTCAAACACCTGCAAACCCTGTTATCCGTGTTTCAACAACAACATCAGTAAACGATTCAGGTCTTTTACCATACCTTCTTCCTGTTTTTGAAAAAGCAACAGGCTATAAGGTTGAGGTTCAGTCTGCAGGTACAGGCGCCGCCATCCAAAAGGCAAAAGACGGTAATGCCGACCTTATTCTCGTTCACGCAAAAGCATCTGAAGAAGAATTTGTTTCAGAGGGTTACGGTGTTGAAAGAATCCCCTTTATGTATAACTATTTTGTGGTTGCAGGTCCCAAGGATGACCCTGCAGGCATTAAAGAAAGTGCAACCGCAGCAGCTGCTTTCTCAAAAATTGCCGCTTCTGAAGCAAAATTTGTTTCACGCGGTGATGACAGCGGCACTCATAAGGCAGAGCTTAAAATCTGGGGCGAAGCAGCTCCCGATGCAGAAAAAGATAAGTGGTACATCAGCGCAGGTCAGGGTATGGGCGCATGCCTTACAATGGCAAGTGAACAGGGTGCATATTGTCTTACCGATAAGGCAACCTTCCTTTCAAATGCAGCCTCTCTCGACCTTGATATAGTTCTTGCTCAGGGTGAAGATATGAAGAATACCTATTCTCTTATTGAATGTAATCCCGAAAAGCTTGAAGGTGTTAATACTGAAGGTGCAAAGGCATTCATCGAATGGATGACAGGTGATGAAGCATCAGCACTTATCGCAAAATACGGTGAAGACCAGTACGGTTCAGCACTCTTCTACCTTATTGAGGAATAAAATTGGATGAATTAAATAAAGCCCTTGAAATGCTTGTGAATATGGATAAGGAGCTGTTGCAGATTCTGTCTGTTACGCTGAGAATGTCATTTTTCAGCACAACGATATCCTGCCTTATCGGTATGCCGCTTGGTGTATTTATCAGTAAGAGTGATTTCAAAGGCAAAAGGACAGTCAAAAAGTTAACAGGAACTCTTATGGGTCTGCCTCCGGTGGTGGCAGGCCTGATTGTCTATATGTTATTCACTAAATACGGTCCCTTTGGTTCACTTGGTTTGCTTTTTACAGTTGAGGTTATGGTAATTGCCCAATGTATGCTTATTATTCCGATAGTTATAAATATAACTGAATCGGTAATATCCGTTAAGGTGAAAAGCATCACAGAAACTGCAAAGGGACTTAATTTCAGCAAGGCAAAAACTGTTGCTTTGTTAATTTCGGAAAACAGACAGTCACTTCTTTCCGTTATACTCACTGCATTCGGAAGATCAATTGCAGAGGTTGGTGCAGTAAGCCTCGTCGGCGGCAATATTCAGTGGAAAACAAGGGTAATGACAACTGCGATTATGCTCGAAACCAACAAAGGTAATTTCAGCTTTGCTCTTGCTTTGGGGATAGTACTTCTTCTTATTTCCTTAACGGTAAATATTTTTGCCGCCTTTTGTGTAAGGGAGGATAAAAATGCTTGAAGTAACGAGAATCAAAAAAATCTATTCAGACAGGACTGTTCTGGACATTGAATCACTTTTTATAAAAAAAGGTGAAACGGTGGTTGTCGTGGGGCCCAACGGCAGCGGAAAAAGTACACTTTTGAAAATCCTTGCCGGTGTAATTCAGGCATCTGAAGGAGAGTACAATATTTCTGGTGAAAATGTATACTATCTTCCTCAACACAGTATACCTTTCGGAAAAACAGTGAAAAAGAATATTATCTTTGCATCAAAGGATAAAAGAAACGCTGAAAAGCGCAGTGAGGAAATTCTTAAAGAACTGGGCCTTTCCCACCTCAGTGATAAAAATGCCCGTGGCTTGTCGGGCGGTGAATATCAGCGTATGGCTATCGGTAGAATTCTTGTGAATAAAGCAGATTTTCTGCTTCTTGATGAGCCCTCAAGCGCCGCTGATATTGAAGGCAACGAAATTATTGAAAAGGCTCTTGTAAATTATAAAAACAAAACAGGTTGTTCAATACTCATGACAACCCATTCTCCACGTCAGGCTATGAATCTTGCTGACAGAATAGTAATTCTTTATGAAGGTAAAATTGTTGAGCAGGGAAGGCCTGATGAAATTCTTTCAGCCCCATCAACTGAATGGGGGAGAAGATTTATTGATTCATGGAAAATTAACGGTTAAGAGGTGTGAAAATTGTTAAAGGTTGTCTCAACTGAAAAAGCTCTTGAAATAATCAGGAATGAGTTTTCGCATCTCAGAACAGGAAGCGAAAGGGTATTGCTCCGAGATGCTTTGGGAAGAGTAGCTTATGATAATATTCTTTCCTACGAATGCATACCGTCTTTTAACCGTTCAACGGTTGACGGTTATGCAGTTATTGCTTCAGATACCTACGGAAGCAGTGAAAGCATACCTTCTCAGCTTGAAATTGTCGGTGAAATACTTATGGGTGAAAAGGCTCATATCGGTATTCACAGCGGTGAATGTGTGAAAATTTCAACAGGAGGGATGCTGCCTGAGGGTGCGGACAGTGTTGTAATGGTAGAGCATACCGACACCTCATTTCATCCCCTTTGTCTTATTCATAAATCCGTCAGTCCCTTTCAGAATGTTGTAAGGAAAGGTGACGATATAAAAGAAAACGGTATAATACTCACCAAAGGCAAGCTTATCACCTCGCGTGAAACAGGTGTTCTTGCCTCAACAGGTATTAATGAAGTACCCGTTTTCAAAAAGCCTAAGGTTGGAATCATTTCAACAGGTGATGAAATTGTGCCTGTTGAAGCTGAAGCGGAATTCGGCAAAATCAGGGATGTAAACAGCCATATAATAAGTGCCTTGATGCGTGAGGAGGGCTGTGAAACAACTCTTTACGGAATTATAAAAGACGGCTATGATGAAATATACAATTCCGTTAAAAAAGCCATCGATGAAAATGATATTGTTCTTATTTCAGGCGGCTCTTCGGCAGGAACAAGGGATATGACAGCTGAAATTATAGGCTCAATGGGTGAGGTTTTTGTTCACGGTGTTGCCATGAAGCCGGGCAAACCCACAATAATAGGGAAAATTTCTGACAAGGCAATTTTCGGTTTGCCGGGTCATCCTGTTGCAGCATATTTTGTTGCTCTCAGACTTGTTTGTCCGCTTGTAAAGACTATGCTTTGTGAAGCTTCAGTAAAAACAACAATCAAAGGCTTATTAAATCAGAATATTTCCTCAAATCACGGCAGGGAAGAAATTGTATGTGTAAAGCTTGTTGCAGAGGGTGTCCAACCCGTATTCGGGAAAAGCGGAATCATATCTCTGCTTACAAACAGTGACGGTTATATAATAATTGACCGTGATTGTGAAGGCTTGAAGCAAGGTGATGAAGTGGAAGTATTTTTATTCTCAAGGTGATAAAATGAAACATAATTATCTTAAAAATACGCCTGTTACACAGGTGAAAACCGAATATCTTGCTCGTTTGAAAAACACTGGCTTTCATTACGCAGCGGAGCTTATACCTTCCTGTGAAGCATCAGGCAGGATGCTTTCAGATGCCGTTTATGCGTTAATTTGTTCACCTCACTATAACGCAAGTGCCATGGACGGTATAGCGGTCAAAGCTGCCGATACCTACGGTGCAAGTGAAAACCTACCTATTGTCCTGTCTTCAGAACAATATTGCGTTGTTGACACAGGTGACCCTGTGCCTGACGGTTTTGATGCGGTTGTAATGGTTGAAGATGTAACAAATCTTGAAAACGGAAAAGTCAGTTTGTTATCCTCCGTACACCCTTGGCAGAATGTCCGTCAGGTTGGTGAGGATATATGCATGGGTGATATGATTGCGCCGTCGTTTACAAAAGTTACGCCTTCCATGTGCGGGGCTTTTCTTGCAGGCGGTGTTCTTCAGGTTGAGGCTTTAAGAAAACCGAAGGTGGGAATAATCCCTACCGGTGACGAAATTGTTTCTCCAAAGACCAACCCTGAAAAGGGTGAAATTATCGAATTCAATTCAACAGTGTTTTCTTCAATGCTTGCTGAGTGGCAGGCTGAAAGCTGTGTTTACGGTATTGTTAAAGATAAAAAAGAACTGCTCAGTTCTGCTGTTAAAAAAGCCTCTGAGGAATGTGACATTGTTCTTGTTCTTGCCGGCTCATCGGCAGGAAGAGACGATTATACAAGCGATATAATAGCCTCTCTCGGTGAAGTTGTTTTCCACGGAATAGCAATAAAGCCCGGTAAGCCTGCCGTTATGGGCAACATAGGTAATGTGCCTGTTATCGGTCTTCCCGGCTATCCGGTATCTGCAATTGTTGTTATGTATGAAATTGTAAAGCCGGTTATTGATTTGTATTATCAAAGACCTGAAGCAAAGCCGGGCACAGTAACAGCTGTACTCGGTAAGCGGGTTGTTTCATCATTAAAATATCAGGAATATGTCAGAGTAACTCTGGGCAGAGTCAAGGGTCGTCTTACTGCAATGCCCTTAGGAAGAGGTGCCGGGGTTATCACCAGCTTTACCAAGGCTGACGGTATACTTGTTGTGCCTCAGGACAGTGAAGGAATTGAAGCAGGTGAAGAAGTGGAAATCCGTCTTCTTCGTGATATTTCGCAAATTGACAGCTCACTTATAGTAACGGGAAGTCATGACCCATTGATTGACGAGCTTTCAGATGCTGTGTGCAAAAGTGGCTGCAGCTTCCGTATCACCTCCAGCCATGTCGGAAGCATGGGAGCCATTACTGCTCTTAAAAACTCACAGGCGCATTTGGGCTGTATACATCTTCTTGATACTGCAACGGGTGAATACAATGAAAGCTATGTTAAAAAGTATTTCCCTGAAGGCGGTGTGAAGCTTGTCAAGGGCGTCGGCAGGGTGCAGGGACTTATGGTCAGAAAAGGCAACCCTCTCGGTATTAAAAGCTTCAGTGATATCACAAAGGGAAGATATGTAAACCGTCAGGTCGGTTCGGGAACAAGAATTCTGTGCGATTATCTTATCTCAAAGGAAGGCCTTTGCAAAAATGATATCGAAGGCTATAAGAACGAGGAATTCACCCACACAGCTGTAGCAGCTCTTATTGCATCTGGCAATGCCGATTGCGGACTGGGTATTTATTCTGCCGCCAAAATGTATGACCTTGATTTTGTTGAAATCTGCATCGAAGAATACGATTTGCTTATTGATGAAGAGGCTTATAACAGTGCTTGTGTTCAGAAGGTGCTTGAAATTTTAAAAAGTGAAAGTTTCAGGAAAAAGCTGACAGAGATGGGAGGTTATAAATTTGGCTGATTTCACTCATCTTAACAAAGAAGGCGAAGCCATTATGGTTGATGTCGGAGAAAAAAATATTACCGACAGAACAGCCAAAGCTTTTGCAAAAATAAAAATGAATCAGGAAACTCTCAGCAGACTTCTTTCCTCTGAACTCAAAAAAGGGGACGGTCTTGCCGCTGCCAGAATAGCCGGCATTATGGCCGCTAAGCGCACATGGGAGCTAATACCTCTTTGCCATAATATTCCCATTGACAGCGTTGAAATTTCCTTTGAAAACAACGGTGAAGACGAATTATATATTTATTCTGTTGCAAAATGCTCTTATAAAACAGGCATTGAGATGGAGGCACTTACAGCTGCTTCTGTTGCAGCCCTTACAGTTTACGATATGTGCAAGGCAATCGACAGAAAAATGGTAATTCAGGAAGTAAAGCTTCTTGAAAAATACGGTGGAAAGAGCGATTTCAAAAATGATTGACAGTTACGGAAGAAACATAAGCTATCTTCGTGTCTCTGTGACCAAAAGATGCAATCTTAACTGTTCTTACTGCGGAGCGCAGAAAGAAAAAAGCGAAAATGAACTTACTGCAGAAGAATTTGAAAAAATAATCAGAGGCTTTGCAGAGCTCGGTATAACCAAGGTGCGTCTTACAGGCGGTGAACCCTTGGTAAGAGATGATATATGTGATATTGCGCAAAGGATAAGCAGGATTGATTCAATAAAAAAGCTTGCTGTCACAACAAACGGTATCAGGCTTAAAGAGCTTGCGTTACCTTTAAAAAAAGCAGGTGTCAATGCCGTGAATATCAGCCTTGACACAACGGATAGGGCTCAGTTCAGGGAGATTACGGGAAGTGATTTACTGCATAAGGTCTTTGAAGGCATTGATGAGTGTGAAAAAGTTGGTCTTCATCCCATAAGGCTCAATGCAGTGCTCGTAAGAGGTAAGAACGAAAACGAAGCAGAAAATCTTATAAGCATTGCAAAGGATAGGAAAATTGATGTCCGCTTTATTGAACTTATGCCCTTTTCTGAAGATGGAGAAAATGAGTGCCTTGTTGTAAAAGGCGAAGAAATTCTTCAGAAGTTTCCTTTTCTTAAACCGGTAAACAAGCAAGGCACATCCTTTGAAAGCAGTGTTGCAAGGTATTATGAAGCTGATAACTTTAAGGGCAGAATAGGTCTGATTACGCCCGTCAGTGATATGTTTTGCAGTTCCTGCAACAGGATAAGGCTTCTGTCTGACGGAAAAATCAAGCCTTGTCTCGGCTGTGATACCGTATTTGATCTTAAAGATGTTATCAATGACAGCGTCAAATTAAAACATTCAATTGAAAAGGCAATTATGTCAAAGCCGACGGGGCACAGCTTTTCATGCGGCTACGGTGTGTCCCACGGAATGAATCAGATTGGAGGATAAAAAATGAAAGGTACAGTATTATCCATAAATATAAGTGAAAAAAAGGGGACACCAAAAACAAAAATTAATCCGGGTATTCTTATCGAAGATTTTGGATTTGAAGGAGATGCACATGCAGGCAAGTGGCACAGACAGGTTAGCCTTCTTGCAAAGGAAAGCATTGAAAAATCCAAAGGCCTTCCCTCAGACGGACTTTGTCACGGCGTTTTTGCCGAAAATATAACAACACAGGGTATTGAGCTTTATACAATTCCCGTTGGTACAAAACTGCGCATTGGCGAGTGTATAATTGAAATCAGTCAGATCGGCAAGGAGTGTCATGACGGTTGTGCCATAAAGAAGCTTGTTGGTCAATGTGTTATGCCGAGGGAAGGAATTTTCGCCCGCGTCATAAAAGGCGGAAAGGTCTATGAGGGCGACACAATTGAAATTGAATAAAACAAAACCTATCTTACGGAATTACTTCGAAGATAGGTTTTTCCTTTGGGCTATCAATCTGTCTGTTTTGCTGCTTGTCTCACTTCAAGTACTCTGCGATGCACTTCTTCCTTTCTTTCACCGGTAAGCTTATAGAAGAAGAAGGGAACGCCTGCAAGGAACATCATAAGACCGTGGATAATAGTATAGAAGAACAACAGAAGAATTTTTGTTTTTATACTCTGAACGGGGTTCGGGTCAAGGTCAGTGGGCTGAATATACTGAATAATTGAGCTTTCACCGTAAAGAAGAAGTGGAGCGATTGTGCTTGCAATTGTGCCGCTGATAAGTGTGCCGATTGAAATAACGAAGGGCATGGAAGCATCAAGTCGTTTACCTGTTTTGGCTTCAATATCTTCAAGTACGTCTGCCTGGAACATAAGGGGCAGAAGGTTGGAAGCACCGAACTGAAGTCCGACAAGGAAAAGACAGGCAATAAATGCAACCACAAGGGCAGGATTCTGATATTTGAAATAGAAATAACCGATGGTGAAAGCAACGATATTAGCAAACATTGAATAAATACCGCTGGAAATATAAAGAACCTTGGCATTGAACTTCTTCAAAAGGAAGTTAATTACAAGCATACCCACTGCTATTCCTATGCCGATGGGCAACAGTATAAAAATTTTCTTTGAGGGGTCACCTATAATTGCAATTGCAAGGAAGCCTTCCATAAAGGTTGAAATACCTCTGAAGCTTTTAAGAAATTCGGATAAAATGATAGTCCATGCATACTTATTTGTAAGTATATCCTTGAAGCCGATGAGGGGGTTTTTCTTTTCGGCTGAATAAACAGTTCTCTCCCTTACAATTTTCATGCCGAGTAAAACTGTAATTATTCCCGTAACACCACAGAAGCCTGCACAGATTATATACTGTAAGCCTTCGTTGTTTTTCCATATAAGGCCTATGATGAGAAGGAAAAGCATCGGTGCGGAATTACCTACGGCAGAAGCAATGCTTCTGAATGACAGAACCTGGCTCTTTCCTTCATGTTCGGAGTCATAACATTTGCAATCATGTTGATTGAATTACCGAAGGTGCACAGTATGCCCCACAGAATGGCAATTGTAACAACATAAATCATAAGTACCGTGCCCGAAAGACCGGGAGGTGCAATGAATGATAGCATCATTACAATTCCCATAGGAATTGCAACAAGCATCGCAATAGGTCTGAACTTTCCGCCCTTACCCATTTTTCTGCCGTCAATATACATAACGATAAAGAAATTGAGTATAAAAGGTACAATAGCAACAAGGGCATTGAAAAGGGACATCTGTGATTCTTCAAGCTTTAATACGTTAATCAGATATGTGTTTCTGTTAGCGCCGACGGTACCTGTCATTGTGGTGTAAAAGAAAACACCCATAAGATACAGAATAAACTCAGCGGGTTTTACGTGTTTTTGGGTTTCTGCTTCGAAACCGTTACTCAAATCAGTCATAAGTTTTCTCCTTTGTGATTTACTTGATTTTAAGTATACCACTCAGTATCAGAATCTTCAATTCGAATAATCGATAAAAAACAATACATAAATTTGTTTATATTTTTATATGAGAAAATAAGCAAAAAAACCGCTTCTTTTCTTGAAAGTATCAGAAAACCTACTTTTTGGGTAAAAAAGTAGCAATTTGCACATTTTTATAACCTGATAGTAACAAAATATATATTGACTTTGCTGTCTGTTTGTCATAAAATATTATTGTCAGAAGAAACAAAGCAATTTTTTTGAAAGGAAGGTGATAACATGGATAAAATTGAAATTTTCTGGCTTGCTGCTTGTATATTACTTTTTATCATTGAAGCGGTAACCGTGAACCTTACAACAATATGGTTTGCTTTTGGCGCTCTGGCAGCACTTATTGTTTCGATGTTAGGCGGTCAGCTCTGGTTGCAGATTGTTGTTTTCTTTGTTGCTACAATACTGTCGCTTGTTGTCACACGCCCGTTAGTCAAGAAGTATTTCGGCAAACAGCACCATCAACCCACAAATGCGGATCAGTCAATCGGAAAAATCTGTATTGTCACTGAAGATATTGATAATATAGCTTCCACAGGCGCCGCAAATTGTCTCGGCCGTGAATGGACGGCACGCTCTTTAAACGGAGAGGTTATTAAAAAAGGCTCTAAAGCCATGGTTAATTCAATTCACGGGGTTAAGCTTATAGTTGAGCCGCTGAATGAAGAACCTAAGGCTGAGTAATAAAACACAAAAAAGGAGAAAAAATCATGACAGTAATTATTTTAACCGTTCTTATTCTTTTGATTATCGGTATTCTCGTTAAGAATATCAGAGTTGTACAGCAGGCAAAGGCTGTTGTAGTTGAACGTCTCGGTGCTTATCAGACAACATGGGGTGTAGGTATCCACTTTAAAATCCCCTTTATTGAAAGAGTGGCTAAAACCGTTTCACTTAAGGAACAGGTTGTTGACTTCCCGCCCCAGCCTGTTATCACAAAGGATAACGTTACAATGCAGATTGATACCGTTATCTATTTCCAGATTACAGACCCGAAGCTTTACACCTACGGTGTTGAACATCCTTTAACTGCAATTGAAAATCTTACTGCAACAACACTTCGTAACATCATCGGTGAGCTTGAGCTTGACCAGACTCTTACTTCAAGAGACATTATCAACACAAAGATGCGCGGTATTCTTGATGAAGCCACTGACCCGTGGGGTATCAAAATCAACCGTGTTGAGCTTAAGAACATTCTTCCTCCCAGAGAGATTCAGGATGCCATGGAAAAGCAGATGAAGGCAGAACGTGAACGCCGTGAATCTATTCTTAAGGCTGAGGGTGAAAAGAAGTCCGCAATTCTTCTTGCAGAAGGTGAAAGAGAATCAGCAATTCTTCGTGCTGACGCTAAAAAGCAGGCACAGATTCTTGAAGCAGAAGGTGAAGCAGCTGCTCTTATCAAGGTTCAGTCTGCAACTGCAGAAGGTATCAAGCTTATCAAAGAAGCAGGCGCATCAGAAGAGGTTATTCAGCTCAAGGCTCTTGAAGCTTTTGCTGCAGCCGCTGACGGTAAGGCTACAAAGATTATTATTCCTTCAGAAATTCAGGGTCTTGCAGGCCTAGCAACCTCATTCAAGGAAGTTCTCACAGAGCCTAAGCAATAATCAATTTTCAAAACCTGTCAAAAGCACAGTGCTCGGCACTGTGCTTTTTTCGACATTATTTGACAATATTTTTTCATGTTGCTATAATAGTGTCATATTAATTTCTGAGGATGATAGAAATGGAAAACAAAAAAGCTAAATATATTTTTTCCTCTTTGGTTGTAGTTCTTGCTGTTGTTCTTATCGGTCTCGGTATCGATATAGAAATGAAGCTCTATAAGCTTTCGGAACAGGCGCCTGTTCAGGTTTATAATGTTGATGAAACAACTGCCAATACAGGTGAAACTGTTGCTTCTTCAGTGGCAACTACTGTTGTCACTCAGCCCACAACGGTTGTTACAACTTCTGTTACGGTCACTGCCTCTCAGTCTGTTTCTGAAGTTCCTTCTTCAGAAAACACAGAAAGCACGGTGCCGGTAACAACTTCTTCAGCTGCTACAACTTCTGCAGTGCCGTCCACAACGGAAACTACAACCACTCAGACCACTGCAACCACAGCTGAGCCCACAGTTGAAGCCTTTGAGGCAGACCAGAGCTTTTATGTTACAAAAACGGGCAAAAAGTATCATAAGGCAGATTGCAAATATCTTTCTTCAAGCAAAGTCAAAATAACTGTTGATGAAATAATGAAGGGTGATTACCAGCCCTGCTCAAGATGTATGAAAGAGTAAAAAAAGAGCGACACTTCACAAGAAATCTGTAATCTTGTGAAGTGTCTTTTAGCTTTAGTTATTCTGAAAATTCAGCAGACCAGGAAAATACAAAGGCTTCATTTGTGCCAAGGGGATTGATGGCATCCTTTTGTGAAAAGTCTGCCTTCTTTTCTGTTGAGTCATTCACTCCGAACCATGGCTCAATACAGACATAGGGTGCACCGGGTTTTGCCCATATTCCGAGATAAGGTGCTTTGCCGAGGTTGAATTTTACTGTTCTTTCATGCTTATCGCTTTTCAGCGTTATGTTGTCAGATTTTACATCGCTGAAAATAAGAGCATCTTCCTTAAAAACGTCTTCGGTGATAACAATATCCGTTTCGTCTTTCAGCACGGGAGTTGTATCGGGAAGTCTCAGTGATTTTTCAAGGTCAATTTTAACTGCATTAAGGGTTTCTTTTTCATCGAACACAAGTCTGTCTCCGATTTGGCAGTTAAAGGCGGGGTGTGCACCGAGTGAAAAGTACATTGTATCATTTGTTTTGTTAATGATTTCATGTGTCACTTTAAGAGCGCGGCAATCAAGTGAGAATGTAACAACAAAATCAAAGTGATAGGGGTATATTCTGAATGTGTCTTCATTGTCTGTGAGAATGAATTTCATTTCGGAATCTGTTTTCTCAAGAAAATTCCACTGAGCTCTTCTTGCAAAACCGTGCTTTGGCATTTCATATTCTGTACCGTTCAGTGTATATCGGTCATCAATCAGCCTTCCTACAATGGGAAACAGAATAGGAGACTGACCGTTCCAGATATCAGGATTACCTTGCCAAAGGTATTCAAAACCGCTTTTTTTGGAGGTGATGCTTGTAAGCTCGCAGCCAAAGCTTTTTACACTTACTTTGAGATGTTCGTTTTCAATGCTGTAAATCATAATTTCTCATCCTTTCAATAAGGTTTATTCTGATTATACTACCCAAAAGAGAAAAAAACAACATTGTCGGGATATAATTCCATGTTGCACAAAATTAAATGCTGTTTTTTGTCTATAATATAAAAAAGATAAATTTATCTTTATTTATTCTTTATTTTGATATATAATATAGTGGAAATTTTAATGGGAGGAAATATTTATGGCAAGAAACCATGAAGTAACAACCAGACACAATCTTCTTAATGCCGACGGAACACTGGCTGAACCCGGCTGGTCAAAGAGTCTTATACAGACTTATAACAGAGAGGCTATTGCAGCTCCGAAATTCAAAATCAAGGAATGGGATTATTATCTTATTCTTGCAGATAAGCATGCTGTGGCCTTTACTCTTTCAGATGATGGCTACATCGGTATGCAGTCAGCCTCACTTCTTGTTTTTGATGAAAACAATCCTTGGGAGCAGACAAGCTCAATTCTGAACTTCTTCCCCATGGGTAAATATAAGCTCCCACGTACCTCAGAAACCGGTGATATCCGATATCATGATAAAAAATTGGATCTTGATTTTATTGTAACTCCCGGCAAAAGAAGAATTGTGGGTGAGTACAGACAGTTCAAAGACGGAAAAACACTTAAGGTTGATATAACTCTTGAACAGCCTCCCATGGACACTATGGTAATCGCAACTCCCTGGAAGGAGAGCAAAAAAGCTTTCTACTATAATCAGAAAATCAATTGTATGAGAGCTTCAGGTTATGCTGAATTCGACGGTGTAAGATACGAGTTCAACCCTGAAACAGATTTCGGCACTCTTGACTGGGGCCGCGGCGTATGGACATATGATAACACCTGGTATTGGGGAAGCGGTAATACGGTTGTTAACGGAAAGCCCTTCGGCTTTAATATCGGCTACGGCTTCGGTGATACAACAGCCGCTTCGGAAAACATTCTGTTTTATGACGGAAAGGCTCATAAGCTTGATGATGTTACCTTCAATCTTCCCGCTAACGGTTCTTATACTGATCCGTGGACATTCACATCAAGTGACGGACGTTTCGAAATGGATTTCAAGCCTGTTATCGACCGTAAAGCAAAAATAAGCCTGAAGGTTATCGAAACTGATCAGCATCAGGTTTTCGGCAGAATGAGCGGTAAGGCAATTCTTGATGACGGTACAGTTCTTGAAATTAAGGATGTTATGTGCTTTGCAGAAAAAGTAAGAATGAAATATTAAAACTTAAGATATAAAACGGAGGAACAAACATGAAAGTTATAGTTGTAGGCGCAGGCGCCATCGGAGGCACCGTTGCAGTGCTTCTCAAGGAACAGGGATATGATATAAGAATTAAGTGCCATATTCCTGAAATAAAGGAGCTTATTGAAACAAAAGGCTTTTATCTTCACGGTGCAAAAGGTGAGCACCATGTTGATTTCAAGTGCTATCACGATGTTTCAGAGTTTGGTGAAGAAAAATTTGATATCATCATTATTGCAACGAAGTATGCACATGTTGCATCTTGTGCTAAGATGATGCTTCCCTATGTTGCCGAAAACGGAATTATTGTAGGTATGCAGAACGGTATTCTTACCGAGGAGCTTGCTGAAATTGTCGGCAGAGATAAGGCTGTAGGCTGCATGATAGGCTTCGGCGCAACACGAAATGCAGATAATGATGTTACAATGACAAGTCTCGGTGAATATTATGTAGGTATGCTCGACGGCAGAAAGACAAAGACCCTTGAGGCCTTTGCCGAAATGCTCAAGAGTGTTGTTCCCACACAGATTACAATGGAAATCAAGAGCCGTCAGTATTCAAAGCTCATCATCAACTCCTGCATCAATGCTGTTGCAGGCATCACCGGTAAGAAGCTTGGTGAAATCCTTAAGGATAACAGAGCAAGAGACCTTTTCCTCAATATCGCAAGAGAGGGCATGGCGGTTGCCAAGGCAATGAAAATTAAGGTGCCCAAGTACGGTCTTGTGCTTGAATACAGAATGCTTGCTCTCGGTAACAACAAGATTTATAACGGAATTTGCAAGTTTGTTGTAGGTATCGTAGGTAAGCTGTATTCAGATGTTAAGCCCTCAACTCTTCAGTCACTTGAAGCAGGGGAGATTACCGAAATAAATATTCTCAACGGATTCTTTGTTGAAAACGGACTTAAGTACGGTGTACCCACTCCCGTTAATACAAAGCTTGTTGAAATGATTCATGAAATTGAGCGCGGAGAAAGAAAAATGTCATCCGACAATCTTGCAGAGTTTTGATTTTACATATCTTAAAGAGGTATTACTATGCAGTATAGAATTGAAGGTGAATCTCTTCCTGTTGTAACCTGTTACCTTGATGAAAATGAGCAGATGTTAACAGAAAGAGGCAGCATGTCATGGATGAGTCCGAATATGGTGATGGAGACCACCTCTAACGGAGGTATAGGCAAGGCAATAGGCAGAATTTTTGCAGGTGAAGCTCTGTTTCAGAATACCTACACTGCTAAGGGCGGACCGGGAATGATAGCCTTTGCTTCAAGCTTTCCCGGTTGCATCAGACCTTTAAATATTGCGCCCGGAAAAGAAATGATTGTTCAGAAGGGTTCTTTCCTTGCGTGTGAAAGCGGAGTAAACGTTTCCGTACACTTTCAAAGAAGGTTCAAGGCAGGATTTTTCGGTGGTGAAGGCTTTGTTATGCAGAAGCTTTCAGGCATGGGGACGGCTTTTATTGAAATTGACGGTCACGCAACTGAATTCAATCTTGCTTCGGGTCAGCAGATGATAGTTGACACCGGATATCTTGCCGCCATGGAGTCAACATGTTCAATTGATGTTGTTGCTGTTTCAGGTGTTAAGAACATGGTTTTCGGCGGCGAAGGAATTTTCAACACTGTGATAACAGGTCCCGGCAGAATTATTCTTCAGTCAATGCCGATTTATTCCGTTGCTCGTGCTATCCAGCCCTATATTATTACAACAAGTAAATAAAAAATCAGTTGTCGGTTTTATGCCGACAACTGATTTTTTTGTTATTGGTTTTTCTTCGCTTTTTTGATATCAAACCAGAATTCTACACCCTTTTCACCGTTGATAACGCCATATTTTTCTCCGTGTAATTCCTGAAGCGTTGCTACGATTGAAAGACCTAAACCGAACCGACCTTCTTTTCTGGAATGTGATTTGTCTGCACGGTAAAAGCTTTGCCAGATATTTTCAATGTCTGTGCCGGGAATAGGCTTGCCGGAATTATAAACACTTATACGGTAACTGTTGTTTGTGTCGGTTGCGGTTATTATAAGCTTCTTTTCAAAGTCGATATGACTCAGAGCATTTGAAAGGTAATTGTTGAAAATGTTGATTACAAGTTCCTTATCCCCAAAGCCGGTAAAGCTTTCGTCGATATGTATTTCACAGTCAATGCCTTGTTCTTCAATCTGAATTGAACGGTTTTCTATACAACTGCAAATAAGCTCATTGATGTTGAATTCACTTGCCTTAAGAACATATTTTCCTGAACCGTACTGAAGATATTCCATGAGCTTTACAACCAGGTTGTTCATTTTTTCTGCTTCTTCAATAATGATGTCGCAGAATTCCTCAGTTGAATCGCAGCCTATACCGTATTTCATGCCTTCAGCATAACCCTGAATTATTGATATCGGTGTTTTCAGCTCATGAGAGACGTTGGCAACAAAGGTTTTTCTTGTTTTGTCAAGCTTTCTTTCGGTTTCAATGTCCATTTCAAGCTGATAGTTTTCAATCTTCAGCTCTGTCAGTGCCTTGTTCAGGGAGTCTGAAAGGGTATTTATGTTTTCGCTTAATTCGTCAAGTTCCTTTATTTTAAAGGAGGGGCATTGCTCGTCAAAATTCATGCCGGCAATTTTTTTGGTTGTGCTGATTATTCTTCTGATGGGGTTTGTGAAGTAGTTTGCATAATAGAAGGTGATTATAAAAAACATAATCAGTGCAAACATGGAAAGGGCAAACAGTGCCCAGGAGGCAACTCTTGCATTTTCCTTTATAACATCAACTGAATAATAAAGAATAAGACCTTTATCATTTCCGAAAAAGCTTCCGTAAACCAGATACTGAGATTTTGTGTAATGCTCCTGTCTTACTTCGAAGTAGCTTCCGTCTTTTCTTTGCCATTGACTTAGAAGTCTCATAACACGGGGCTTTAATTCTGCCGTACCGTCGGAATCACCTTCATAGACTGTTTCGTTGCTCTGGGTTGTGTATATGAGTGTATCCCTGGGTGAGTAAATTTCTATGTATAAGTTATTCTCCGTTTCATATTCGGAAAGAAGGGTCAGATAGCCATTATCCGAATAATTAATGTCTTCAATTTTTTTTGCTGTGTCAATCATATTTATTCTTGTGGCAAGAGAAAAAATATCATCCATAAAAATAAACTGAACAACAGAGAACACAGTGGCACATATTACAACAACTGAAATGCTTACAAGTGAGAACCGGCTTTTCAGATTGCCGGAGTATTTTTTAGAGCTTTTCATTCTTATTCCTCAATCTTATAACCTATTCCGTAAACTGTTTTAAGATGGTTATTGCCCCATTCACCAAGCTTTGTTCTGAGTCTTGCAACATGGGAGTCAACGGTGCGTATATCTCCTGTGAAATCGTAACCCCAGATGCTGTCGAGAAGCTGTTCGCGGGAAAAAACTCGACCGGGAGCTTCAAGAAATTTTTTGAGTATGTTATATTCTTTAAGTGTCAGGTCAATTTCTTTACCGTCAAGTCTTACTTCATGTGCTTCATCGTTAAAAAGCAGGTCACTGAAGAGCTTTTCTTTGGTGACAAGCTTTATGCTGCTCGATCTTCTAAGAAGAGCCTCAACCCTTTTTACGAGTATTGTGGGGCTGAAGGGCTTTGTTACATAATCGTCAGCACCGGATTCATAGCCGGTAAGCTCGTCGAACTCCTGACTTCTTGCGGTAAGCATGATTATTGGCAGGGTAGAGCTTTCACGGATTTTTCTGCATACCTCCCAGCCATTGAGTCCCGGCATCATAATATCAAGAATCATAAGGCTCAGGTTGTTCCTGTTTGCTTCAAAAAGTCTGTAGGCTTCGTCGCCGTCTTCGGCTTCTATAACATCATATCCGTCTTTTTTCAAAAAATCGGCAACAAGCTTTCTTATTCTTGCTTCGTCGTCTGCAACAATAATTCTGTTCATAGCACACCTCTGGTAAAATTACTTCCTTTTTATTCTAACATAATATTCTACAAGATACAATAGATGACGGAGATTTTTATTAACAGTTTGTTTAAAAATATATTTCCTAAGATATAATTTGAAGGAATTCCCCCTGGTTTATATTGACACTTCACCTTTAATAGTATAAAATATATAAGATAATACCTGTTATAGTTTATACACAGGTACAAACAATCAAAAAGCCTTGCGGGGCGGAACGGAGTTATTATGATTTATCTTAACAAAGACAATGTATTCCATCTCCAGACAAAGAAAACAAGTTATATTTTCAGAGCTCTTCCTACCGGTCAGCTGGAAAGTATGTATTACGGCAGAAAAATCAGAAATTGTGAGGATTTCACCTTCCTTTATGATAAGCACGCTTCAGGCTATTCAAACAGCACTCCGTACACACAGGAGGATACAAGCCTTTCACTTGACCATATTGCACTTGAATATTCATCATACGGCAAGGGCGATTACAGACTTCCCTCAATGCAGCTTACATCACATGATGATGTTTTTACAACTGATTTCAAATACAAGTCATCAGCAGTAACAAAGGTAAAGCCTGAGCTTAACGGCCTTCCTTCAAGCTATGGTGAAAGTGATACAATAACCGTTGTTCTTGAAGACAGCATCCTCGGTGCAGAGCTTCACCTTATTTACACTGTTTTTGAAGACTGTAATGTAATTACAAGAAGTGCAAGGCTTATCAATAAGAGTGACAAGCCCATTAAAATCCACTCACTTATGAGTATGCAGCTTGACCTTCAAAGGGGTAACTATGTAATGCTTACCTTTGACGGCGCGTGGGCAAGGGAAAGATATAAGAACGAGCACGCTCTCACATCGGGTGTTTGTTCAGTTGGCTCAATTGCAGGTTATTCTTCAAACAGACACAATCCGTTCTTTGCTATCCGTGAGGATGACTGCACAGAATCAAACGGTAATTGCTACGGCTTTAACCTTGTTTACTCAGGTAACCACATTGCAAGAACTGAAATTTCCACTCACGGTCTTCTCAGAATTCAGAACGGTATCAATCCCTTTGAATTTGAATGGGAGCTTAAAAAGGATGAGATTTTCGACACTCCCGAAAGCGTTATGACCTTCAGCCATGAAGGCCTTAACGGAATGAGCCAGAATATGCACCTTTTTGTTAAAGAGCATATCGTTAGAGGTTATTGGAAGGATAGAGAACGTCCCATTCTTGTAAACAATTGGGAGGCTACAACCTTTAGCTTCAATGAAAAGAAAATTCTTGATATCGCTTCAGCTACCAAGGAACTCGGCGGCGAAATGTTTGTTCTTGACGACGGTTGGTTCGGTAAGAGAAACAATGACAAAGCCGGTCTCGGTGACTGGTATGTAAACAAAAAGAAGCTGCCCAGCGGTATTGACGGCCTTGCAAAAAAGGTTAATGCTATGGGACTTAAATTCGGTCTCTGGGTTGAGCCTGAAATGGTAAACCCCAACAGTGATCTTTATAAAGCTCATCCCGATTGGGCAATGACCACAGATAAGTACACTCCGTCACAGGGCAGAAATCAGCTTACACTTGACCTTACAAGAGATGAGGTCGTTGAATATATTATCAATACAATGACAGATGTTTTCCGTTACGGAAACATTGAGTATATCAAGTGGGATAACAACAGACACTTCTCTGACGTATTCTCAAGACGTAAGGATGCAAAAAGCGGTGAATACTTCCACAGATATATTCTCGGTCTTTACAAAATCTGGGATGCACTTACCGGCAAATTCCCTGAAATCCTTTTTGAAGCATGCTCAAGCGGCGGTAACAGATTTGACCTTGCAACCTTCTGTTACATGCCTCAGTGCTGGACCAGTGATAATACAGACCCCCTTGACAGAATGTATATTCAGACAGGTACATCATACGGCTATCCTCAGTCTGTTATGACAATGCACGTTGCGGCTGCATACAGCTTTGCAAACTTCAGACACTCAACAATTGAACACCGTTTCAATGTTTCTGCTTTCGGCCTTCTCGGCTATGAGCTTGACGTAACAATGCTTTCAAAGATGGATAAGGCATGTGTCAAAAAGCAGATTGAATATTACAAAAAGCACCGCAGACTTCTCCAGTTCGGTGAATTCTCAAGAATCGGCGATATTTTCAAGGATGACAGAGCCATGTGGCAGATTACAAGTGCCGATAAGAGCGAAGCAATGTACGGCTACTTTGTTAACAGAGTTACACCCAACTGGGGTAATGATGTAATCAAAATGGTTGACCTTAACGAAGACTATACATATCATCTTTGCGTACGTCCTCAGATTCTTCCTCTTAAGAAATTCGGCGATATCATCAATGTTCCGCTGCCCAAAAAGCTTGATGTTGAAGACGGAAAATTCTTTGACTTCCTTTGTGATACCGTGAAAATCAGAAACGAAAAGGAAGAATACACAATCGGTGGCGATATGCTTATGAATTCAGGCTTCAAGGCAAAGCAGCTGTTCAATTACAGTGGCTTCAACTTCTCAGATTCAAGAATTATTCTTGATAATGACTCAAGAATTTATTATCTTAACAAAACTGAGGAATAATGGCCGTGGTGTATAATACTTTTTCCTTCAGCGGTGAAATAGACTGGAGCGTTGTTCCTGAAGAAAAGCTTTGTTTTTCAAACTGGAACAGTGAAACCGAATATAACACATATTTTAAAATGTGTTTTAAAAAGAACAGTGGCATTTATGTCAGAATGAGAACTGACGAAACTGAGCTTCGTTCTGAATATACACACAGAGATGACCCTGTCTGGCAGGACAGCTGCATGGAATTTTTCGTGTGTGCTGTTGAGGGCAGGCAGGAGTACATCAATTTCGAAATGAACAGCAATGGTGCGTATCTCACTGAATTCGGCTCAGGAAAAGCTGACAGAGTATTTCTTAAAACAATGACTTCAACAGAGCCTGAAATCTCAGCAAAGGTTGATTCTGACGGGTGGGCAGTTGAGCTGTTTGTACCGTGCAAACTCATATCCGAAGCTTATGGCACTGAGTTTGTTGCAGGCGAATGCAGCATAAAAGGCAACTTTTATAAATGCGGTGATGAAACTGCAAAAGTGCATTACGGTTCCTTTACACAAATGACCACATTACCACCGGGCTTTCACAACCCCGACTGTTTTGCTTTGATAAATATTATTGAAAGGTAAAATAAAATGAACAGTATTGAAAGAGAACTGATTGAGGTTTGCAGACATTTTGATATTGTTGGTGAATTTCATTCATATAAAGTTTTTACTGACGGTCACATTAACACAACCTATCTTGCAGTTTTTGTGAACCGCGGTAAGTTTAAAAAATTCCTCGTTCAGGGAATCAATGTTCATGTGTTCAAGAATCCTAAGGAGCTTATGGAAAACATAGTCGGTGTTACCGATTATCTCAGGGAACAAATCAGGCTTGAAGGAGGTAATACCAAAAGGGAAACCCTTACCTTCCTCAAGGCCGATAACGGTAAATATTATTTCTACCACCTTGGAAAATGCTGGCGAATTTATAACTTTATCGATAATTCTTACACCGTCAATGCCATAGAGAATAAAGAGGTGTTTGAAAAGGCAGGTAAAAGCTTCGGCATTTTCCAGAAACGTCTCGGCGGTTATCCTATGGAAAAGCTTCATGAAACCATCAAGGATTTCCACAACACGCCTAAGCGTATTGAAGCGCTTGAAAAATCCGTTCAGCTTGATACTGCGGGCAGAGTTGCTCAGGTGCAGGAGGAAATTGAATTTGCTCTTGCAAGAAAAAAGGATGCAGAAACAGTACTGAATCTTTATAACGAGGGCCTTATTCCGCTGAGAGTAACTCATAACGATACAAAGCTGAACAATATTCTTTTTGATGAAAAAACAAATGACGGTATCTGTGTCATCGACCTTGACACAATTATGCCGGGCTTCTCTCTTTATGATTTCGGTGATTCAATCCGTTTCGGCGCCAACACAACAAGGGAGGATGATGATGACCTTGACAGTGTTGACATCTCACTTGAATTGTTCGAAGCTTACACAAGGGGCTTCCTCAGCGCTTGTGCCAATGACCTTACGGAAGCTGAAATCAGACATCTTGCTTTTTCAGCAAAGCTTATGACCTTTGAATGCGGTGTGCGTTTCCTGACAGACTATCTTGACGGTGATATTTATTTCAGAACAGGCTATCAGGAGCACAACCTTGTAAGGGCAAGAAATCAGTTTAAGCTTGTAAGCGAAATTGAAAAGAATCTTGACACTATGAACGAAATAGTTGACAGAATTTATAAGGAATATATGTGATAACCAAGGTTTCGATATTTTCCTAGCACAACATAAAATGATAACAGAGCAGGTATTTTTACTTTAAAAGTACCTGTTCTTTTTTGTGTGAATTAAAGCTGAAGTATAACATTTGAAAGTTCTTTGCATAAAATGAATTAAACATGTTTTGAGGTGGTTTTATGTATAATGAAAAAGAATTTTTAAAAAGAAGACTCGAGGATTCAAATTTCAGTTACTTACTTTTAAAAAAATACTGTGAAAAAATGCCTGATGACAGCACAGTTGCAGGCCTTGCTGAGGATTACAGGAAGAAATATAACGATCTTATGAAGAATTATATTGATATGTTCGGTTGCGACACTTCAAACAGAGTATAATTGACATATTTTGCAATAAAACTTATTAAAAATATATAAATTTTTTCTTAAACTATTTATTTTTGTGTTGAAATGTGCTACAATATAATTGTAAAGAGAAAGAAACATTCACTTTACGATACGTTTTCACAGAAAGGAGCTGACGATATGAAAATTACAGTTATCGGCAGAAAATGCACACCCAGAGATTCATTCAAGGAAAGAGCAGAAAAGCGACTCAAAAAGGTTGAAAAGTTTTTCGGCTCAGACGCCGAAGCAAAAGTAACTGCAACGGTTGAAAAGAATGAACAGATTGTTGAGGTTACAATTTTCCATGACGGAATGATATTCCGCTCACAGGAAAGAGCTCAGAATATGAACGACGCCCTTGACCGCTGTGCCGATTCAATTGTTCGTCAGATTCGCAAAAACAAAACCAAAGTTGAAAAGAAGCTGCGTTCAGGTGCTTTTGAGGCCTATGATGCAATTGATGTTTTTGAGCCGGAGGAAGCCTATGAGGTTGTCCGTTCAAAAGAAATTGTGCTCAAGCCGCAAAGCGTTGATGAGGCAATTCTGCAAATGAATCTTCTTGACCATCAGTTTTATATGTTCCTTAACTCTGCCAACGACAAAATCTGTGTCGTGTATGCAAGAAAAGACGGAGGATATGGCTTAATTATTCCTGACATTGATTGATTTATTTCAAATAATATGATACAATTTATCCGCCGAAGATTTTCGGCGGATTTTTTATATTTTTGAAAGCAGGTACAGTATGAAAATAAATTTTGTAATTCCCTGTCTGCTTGGCCTTGAAAAGCTGATTGCAGACGAAATGAAGGAACTTGGAGCTGAAAATGTTGTTTCAGAAAACGGCAGGGTATTGTTCTCGGGTGACGAGCATATCCTCGCAAGAGCCAATATATGCTCCCGTTATGCTGAAAGAATACAGATTCTTGTCGGCACCTTTGACGCCTTATCCTTTGAAGAGCTTTTTCAGGGCACCAAGGCTTTACCGTGGGAACAGTGGATTGGAGCCTATGACGCATTTCCTGTTAAAGGTTATTCACTCAATTCCGCTCTTTTCAGTGTCAGTGACTGTCAGTCAATTATCAAGAAAGCAGTTGTTGAAAGGCTTAAAATGAAGTACGGTATTTCATGGTTTGAGGAAACAGGCCCTGTTCATCAGATTCAGTTTTCCATTATGAAAAACAAGGTTAGTCTTCTTCTCGATACATCGGGCTACGGTCTTCACAAGAGGGGATACCGTCTCGAATCCAACGGAGCGCCTATGAAGGAAACGCTTGCCGCTTCTCTTTGCAATCTTGCAAGGCTCAGACCTTATCATACTTTATACGACCCCATGTGCGGCTCGGGAACAATTCTTATAGAAGGCGCCATGATGGTAAATAATATCGCTCCCGGTGTAAACCGTAATTTCACAGCAGAGCGTTGGGATCAGATTGACGAAAACATCTGGCTTCAAGAAAGGGAAAGAGCACGCGAACTTAGAACTTCTGACTCTCAGTTTGTGGCCTATGGCTCCGATATTGACGAAAAAAGTCTTGAGGTTGCGTTGGCTAATGCAAAAAGAGCGGGCGTAGACAAATTCATCACTTTTGAAAAATGCGATGTTAAGGACTTCAAAAAGAAGAGCGAAAAAGGTACTGTAATCTGCAATCCTCCTTACGGTGAGCGTCTTCTTGATCTAAAGCAGGCAGAAGACCTGTATAAGATTATGGGACAGCGCTTCAGTCAGGAAAGAGGCTGGGCATATAACATCATAAGTCCCAGTGAGGATTTCGAAACCTTCTTTGGCAGAAAAGCCGATAAACGCAGAAAGCTGTACAACGGCATGATCAAGTGTCAGCTTTATATGTATTTTAAATAAGGAGAACACCGATGCTTGTTTTATGTTATCCAAAATGTACAACCTGTCAGAAGGCTCTGAAATGGCTTGACGGTAACGGTATAAAATATGAAATCCGAAACATCAAAACGGAAAATCCTTCTTATGAAGAGCTTACAGAATGGTACAGCAAAAGCGGGCTTGAAATCAAACGCTTTTTCAACACAAGCGGACTGCTGTATAAGTCAATGAATCTCAAGGAAAAACTCGGCAGTATGAGTGACGAAAAAAAGCTCAGGCTTCTTGCATCAGACGGTATGCTGGTTAAAAGACCTCTTGTTGTTTCAAATGAAAAAGTATTAACCGGTTTCAGAGAAAAGGATTGGGAAACGCTTTTATAATTTAATTAAAATCTTTATTGTATACTTATTGACAAAAAATTCAAAGGGATATAAAATATTCTGTGAATGAAAATTGAAAGGGTGTTTAAATGGCAAGTCAATGTCCAAACTGCGGTCGTCCGCTTAAGTGGTACAACATAAAAGCAGACTGTCCTGATTGCGGTATCAGTATTCCCAACTATAACTGGGAAGCCCGTCTTGAAGAAGACAATATTTTAGCAGAAGCTAAATTTGCAAAACTTTACAATTCACTTAACAGACTTAAATATTCGGTGTTCGGCACAAAGCTGAGAATCGCAAGAATCGTTATGTCCTTTATTCCCATTATCGGTATTATTCTTCCATGGGCAAAGGTGACAGGTGACAACGCTGCTCTTAATTTTGATCTTTTAGGTATTTTCACCGACGGTACAAGTACACTGGACTTTTTCGGAATTCTTTTCGGTGATATCGGCGGCGTAATTGACACAATGAGTGCTGAAGGCTTCGCAGGTCCTGTTTCCTTCACAATTTTTGGATTCCTTGCTGTTCTTTTAAGCATTGTTGTGCTTGTAATAGCATTTTTCCTGATTTTTATTGCCTTCAGAAGATCAAAAACCAATATCACATGGATTTTTGATTTTATCGGCATTCTGCTTATGGCGGGCGGTGTGGCACTTTTTGCCGAAGCCGGCACAAAGATTGGTGAAGAGCCCTTCTCAATTGCGACTCTTACCTTTGAAAATGCAACAGTAAGCATTATGTGGGGTATTTTCATTTTCATTGCTCTTGCATTGGTGGCTTTTGTCGGCAACCTTCTTGTTTCACGTGCGGATATCAAAACCGATGAAGAACTTGAAAACGAAAGACTCGAAAAAGTACGCCTCAAGGAAGAAAAAGAAGAAGAGGCACGCATTAAAAAAGAAGCCGCAAGGGCTGAGGCTCTGAAAAAGGCTGAAGAAGAACAGGCTGAAAAAGTCAGAAAGGCAAAGGAAGCTTTGGCTAATAAGAATAACGACTAATTCTTACAAAGCACTTTGAAGAGTGATATAATGTCAGATATAGAAGTAAAAAACACTTCTGCTGTTCAGGCAGAAACAACTGAAGAAGCTGTACTCGACAAATTGGCATATACCAAGAAAAGATATCTCACACCGAAGGAAATTGCAGCCTATGTTCTTGTAAATTTCGGTCAGAAAAATCTTTCACAGTTTATCACAAACAGCAGACAGACCTTTATGATGCAGTATGCAGGTCTTAGCGGTAACGCATATGCTGCAATCACATCATTTGCAACAATTTACGATGCACTTGATGACACAATTTCAGGTCTTATTATTGACCGTACCAGAACACGTTGGGGTCGTGTGCGTCCGTTCTTTATTTTGCCTCTTCCCTTATGGATTATCGGTGGCTTCATGCTTTATTCAACACCGAATCTTGGCGAAACCGGTCTCAGTATTTTCTTTGCGCTCGCAACAATTATCTACGGTCTCGGCATGAGCTATTTCAACGCCTGGAACCTTATGATTTATAACATAACGCCAAATATCAATGAACGAAACAGCCTTATAACAACAACAAAATTCTTTGAGCTTTTCGGTGTTTGGCTTCCCTCTCTTTTACCCTTCATTCTTACTCTTGTGCCCAAAATCACAACCTCTGTTTCACAAACAGGCATTTACAAGGGTTTTGCAGGCTTTATGCTAATATTCTCTGCTTTCTTTGCAGTTTACGGATTCTTCAATATGAGAGAAAGAATTCCTCTTCAAAGCCGTGAAGAAATGAAAAAAACATCTGTTTGGGGTTCACTTAAAAACATTTTTACCAACAGACCTCTTCTTGCAATAATTCTTTCAGACTTTTTCAACAACTTTAAAGCTGTTGGCGGTGCAACTGAGAGTTTCTTCTGGCTTAATAACACGGGCTCATATGCAAACGGTGGTATCTGCGGACTTTTCACAGGTCTTCCTAACTATTTCATGGTTCCCGTTGCTTCAAAGCTTGTTAAGAAATTCGGTGCAAGAACAACGGCAATTGCTGCGGGTCTTTTCGGCTTTGGTGCTTATATGCTGCTCTTTGGACTTGGCTTCCCCTTTGGTAATATTTTCGGAGACAGCTTTGAAAGCCATAAGGTGCTTAACCTTGTCTGCGTAATTGTACTTCTCACAATTGCCGGACTTCCCAACAAGGTTATTACGGTTTGTAACCCCATTCTTACAGCTGATGCCCTTGACTATATGGAATGGAAGCACGGTC
>JAZSHC010000001.1:0-4220 GCA_045533065.1 Acutalibacteraceae bacterium | reverse complement strand
TTCGAGTCCGTGAAGGCCCACCACTTATAGTTATGAATAAAAAAAATTAAAAATGGCCATGGCCCGGTAGTTCAGTTGGTTAGAACGCCAGCCTGTCACGCTGGAGGTCGACGGTTCGAGCCCGTTCCGGGTCGCCATTTTAAAAAAGAGAATTCAACAGAGTTCTCAATACGCCTCTGTAGCTCAGTTGGTAGAGCAGTGGACTGAAAATCCACGTGTCGCTGGTTCGATTCCGGCCGGAGGCACCAACATGCGGATGTAGCTCATCTGGTAGAGCGCCACCTTGCCAAGGTGGAGGTAGCGAGTTCGAGCCTCGTCATCCGCTCCAGAAAAAAATAAAGGCTTCTGATTTTCAGAAGCCTTTATTTTTTCAACGAAATACGCCAACGGTGTGTGAAATATTTGCTTTGCAAATGTCATTGGCGTATTTTATATCACATCCGAAGGATATTTCACTTTCATTCTCTTTCTTAATTATAATAAAATATTTTTTCAGAGCAGGTGAAAATGCTAACGAACACATTGTTGTTCCTGCAAGTGACTGCAATGGATACAGTAAAAAAAGTAACCTCTGCTCCCCTTTTGTTCATTATGCCAAAGTTGATATTTTTACCTTGCATTATATTCATCACGGTGCTATAATGCAATCGAATTTCAGAAAGGAGTTGTTGTGCGATGATTCTTGCAATCGATATCGGTAACACAAATATTGTCCTTGGCGGCTTTGAAAACGATAAGCTTGTCTTCACTGCAAGAATTTCAACGGACGCCACAAAAACCGAGGACGAATATGCCAGCCAGCTTCTCACAACGCTTCTGATTCACGATATTCCCAAAAGCAGCATCAACGGTGCAATTATTTCTTCCGTTGTTCCTGTGCTGAATTCTGTTATGAAAAAGGCTGTGAGGAACATTTACGGCGTAAATGCAAAGGTCGTAGGTCCCGGTATCAAGACAGGTATCAACATTCACTGTGATACCCCATCTTCTGTTGGTACGGACATCATCTGCGCATGCGTTGCAACCCATAATTTATACTCGAGCCCTGCCCTCATAATAGACATGGGTACGGCTAGCAAGCTTTCTGTTATAAACGAAAAAGGTGCTTTTATCGGTGTATCAATCGCCCCCGGTGTTATGATGGGGCTCAATGCCCTTTCAGAAGGTACAGCTCAGCTTCCTCAGGTAAGCCTTGAAGCACCGGAGCTTGTTGCGGCAAAAAACACCTCGGACTGCATGAAATCCGGAGTTGTTTTCGGCAATGCTTCCATGATTGACGGCATGATTGACCGCATAAATGATGAGTTTGGCTCTGTTCTTCCCGTGTATGCCACAGGCGGAATGTCAAAGGTTATTATAAAACACTGCAAACACAAAATCACCCTCGATGAGCATCTTGTTATAAAAGGTCTTAATATAATTTATAACAAAAACAACTGAATACAAAAGGGTATTGCTGCCTTAGGGCAGATACTATAAATTTTATATTGCGTTGTACCGTTTTGGCGGACGACAGCAAGGAGGTAAATTTTATGCAAAAAGCAAACCCCAAAGCAATGTCGACCAAGACCTTAGCGCTTGGAGCGATTCTGACCGCATTGGTAGTAGTTCTGCAGATGTTCGGTCAATTCATCCGTTTCGGACCCTTTTCAATTTCTCTGGTGCTTTTGCCCATCGTAATCGGTGCGGCTATGTGCGGCCCTAAAGTAAGCACCTGGCTGGGCTTTGTGTTCGGCATAATGGTACTTATGACAGATGCATCCGCATTCCTTGCCATCAGCGTACCAGGTACGGTAATCACCGTTCTTTTAAAGGGTATGGCTTGCGGCCTTGTGGCAGGTCTTATCTGTAAGGCTTTTGAAAAGAAAAACCGTTATCTTGCAGTTGTACTTGCAGCCCTTGTTTGTCCCATTGTTAACACAGGTGTGTTCCTTCTCGGTTGCGTGGTATTCTTTATGGATACAATCAGTCAGTGGGGCGCAGGTGCAGGCTTCGAAAGTGCTGCAGAATACCTCATTTTCGGTATGGTAGGCATTAACTTCTTAGCTGAGCTTGTAATCAACATAGTTCTCTCCCCCACTGTTGTAAGACTTCTCAATATCAGAAGAAAATAATATATCATCAGTCAAAAAAAGCACCCCTCAGGGTGCTTTTTAACATTTTATCAGTCAGTGATTTTTGTCAGCTTCATCTGAAGTTCATAAACAGATTCTTTTCCCTCAAGGTCTGTAACGGTGAGTTCAAAAAAGAGATTATCCTGCCAATCCTCTTCGGCAATCATTTTGTAATTGGTTATAATTGTTTCACCGGATATTTTTCCAAGGCTGTCACCGTTAAGTCTGACAGAGCCTCCCGTCATATCCACCACACTGCTTGAAAGAACAGTTCTCTTATCATCAACGTCTTTTATAATATAGAAATCTGCGTCATATGAAACAATATCAGAAAAAAGCTCCTCCTGCAGCACAGTCAGATGACCGCCGCTGAAGGTTTCTTCCTCACCGTTCAGCACAATAACACCGTCAGCGATTGCAAAATAATCATTTGCACCGCTGAATGAATACACAGCCAACTCTTGCTTTTCCGTTTTTGCAGTGCAGCCCGCAAGCATTACGAGGCACATTATAGCAAGCATAAATAATGCAACCGATTTTTTCATATAATCACCTTCCTATAAGCACATTTTAACAGTAATTATAGTTGTTGTCAATTATTATAAGCGAGTTGTAATATTTTGAATTGTAAATTCAGTGGGTAGCTTTTACCCCTTGCACCTTTTGACCCCCTCCGTCAAGACTTCGTCTTGCCAGCTCCCCAAAAGGTGGAGCCGAGTTTTTGTGGCACCTTTGGTACATTTCAGCCTCGACGCAATTTTGCACTCTGCACTTTGCATTTTGCATTAAAAAAGCACCCCGCAGGGTGCTTTTTAACATTTTATCAGCAAAAAATGAATTGCATGCGGCATGAATTGGCTTTGCCTTGAATTGACCTTACGGTCATGAATTGCACCTTTGGTGCATTAAAAAAGCACCCTATCGGGTGCTTTTTAGTTATCTATCTCTTCTTCTGTTGTCTCTGCGACGGTCGCCGTCTCTTCTGGGACGTCTGGGAGCTTCTTCACCGTCATCCTCGGGAGTGAGACCTTCGATTTCAATAAGAGCATCTCTTCTTGAAAGATTGATTCTGCCCTGGTCGTCGATTTCAAGAACCTTAACGATAACCTCGTCGCCAACTGTTACACAGTCCTCAACCTTTTCTGTTCTCTTAACATCAAGCTTTGAGATGTGAACAAGACCTTCTTTGCCCGGAGCAATTTCAACAAATGCACCGAAGGACATAAGGCGTGTTACAACACCGCGGAAGATTGAACCAACCTCGGGATCATTTGCGATTGTTTCAATAATTGTGATTGCACGCTTTGCGTTATCAAGGTCAATTGCGGAAACAAAGATTGAACCGTCTTCATTAACATCAACCTTACATTCACATTCAGCACAGATCTTCTGAATAACCTTACCCTGCTTACCGATAACATCACCGATCTTTTCAACATCGATCTTAGTTGTGAGCATCTTGGGAGCATACTTTGAAAGCTCTGCTCTGGGCTCTGCAATACAGGGAATCATAACCTCGTCAAGAATCTTACATCTTGCATCGTAGGTCTTTTCGAATGCTTCCTTAATGATTTCGGGAGTAAGACCGTGAACCTTGAGGTCCATCTGAATTGCTGTGATACCCTTCTTTGTACCTGCAACCTTGAAGTCCATAGCGCCGAAGAAGTCTTCAAGACCCTGAATGTCAACCATTGTCATGAAACGGTCGCCTTCGGAAATAAGACCGCAGGAGATACCTGCAACGGGAGCCTTAATGGGAACACCTGCTGCCATAAGTGAAAGGGTTGAGCCACAGATTGAAGCCTGTGAGGTTGAACCGTTTGAGGAAAGAACCTCTGAAACGAGTCTGATTGTATAGGGGAACTCCTCAACTGAGGGAATTACGGGAACAAGAGCTCTTTCAGCAAGGGCACCGTGACCGATTTCACGTCTGCCGGGGCCTCTGGAGGGCTTTGTTTCACCAACTGAGTATGAGGGGAAGTTGTAGTGGTGGAGATATCTCTTTTCGGTTTCGTTGTCAAGACCGTCAAGAAGCTGAGCGTCGCTCATGGGACCAAGAGTTGTTACAGTGAGAACCTGAGTCTGACCTCTTGTGAACATACCTGA
>JAZSHC010000042.1:0-30657 GCA_045533065.1 Acutalibacteraceae bacterium | reverse complement strand
GGGTGCTGGAAGCGAGTTGGGTTAGTTGAGTTACCTGTGATAGAAACGTCAACGCCCTCTTTCTTCATGATAGCAACGCCTTCAAGAACATCGTTTGCGCCATAGCAACGAACTGCAGCTCTTTCACCGTCTGAATATTTTGTTTCGTTAACAATTTTAAGTTCGCCTGTGTAGAAATCATACTCAGTCTGAACATATGTGAAGCCGTTGATTCTTGAAATAATCATAGCAGCGTCTTTGCCAAGACCGTTAAGGATAACACGAAGAGGTTCTTTACGAACTTTGTTAGCTGTCTTTGCGATACCGATAGCACCTTCAGCAGCAGCAAATGATTCGTGACCTGCAACGAATGCGAAACACTTTGTTTCTTCTTTAAGAAGCATTGCACCAAGATTACCGTGACCAAGACCAACATCTCTCTGTTCAGCAACTGAACCAGGAATACAGAAAGCCTGAAGTCCTTTACCGATAACTGCAGCAGCTTCAGAAGCTGTTTTTACACCTGATTTAAGTGCAAGTGCAACACCGAGTGTGTAAGCCCAAACAGCATTTTCGAATGCGATTGGCTGAACACCTTTAACGATGCCTTCAACATCGATACCTTTTGATTCGCAAAGAGCTTTTGCGTCTTCGAGAGAAGCAATACCATATTCAGCAAGACATTTCTCGATTTTAGCCATACGTCTTTCTTTGCCTTCAAATCTTACATCATTAGCCATTTTAGTATCCTCCTTCTCTTATTCTTCTCTTGGGTCAATGTATTTTGCAGCATCTGCAAAACGACCATATGAACCTGTGTTGTTCTTAAGTGCTGTCTGAGCATCCATACCGTGACGGATGTCTTCCATCATCTTGCCAAGTTTAACGAATTCATAACCGATAACCTGGTCATCAGCATCAAGAGCCATTCTTGTGATATAGCCTTCAGCCATTTCCATGTAACGAACGCCCTTAACTTTTGTTGAGAACATTGTACCAACCTGTGAACGAAGGCCTTTACCAAGGTCTTCAAGACCTGCACCGATTGAAAGACCGTCTTCTGAGAAAGCAGACTGGCTTCTGCCGTATACGATCTGAAGGAAAAGTTCTCTCATAGCTGTGTTGATAGCGTCACAAACAAGGTCTGTGTTGAGAGCCTCGAGAATTGTTTTGCCGGGAAGAATTTCACTTGCCATAGCAGCTGAGTGAGTCATACCTGAGCAACCGATTGTTTCAACAAGAGCTTCCTCAATGATACCGTTTTTAACGTTGAGTGAAAGCTTACATGCGCCCTGCTGAGGAGCACACCAGCCTACACCGTGTGTGAAAGCAGAGATATCCTTGATTTCGTAAGCCTTAGTCCACAAACCTTCCTGAGGAATGGGTGCGGGACCATGGTTCGGTCCTTTTTTGACCATGCACATTTGTTCAACTTCATGTGAATAATTCATGATGTTTTTTGCTCCTTTCGGAATATATTATTGGTTTAATTTTATACCACTTGATATAATATCAAAAATCTCACAGACTTTCAATAGCGAAAACATAGATTTTTTGATTTTTTGCCATGCATTTTTTATATATTTGTATTTTTAATAGATTCTGTAGTACTCGTAAACGGAATATGAAACAAGAGTATCAGCGGATATTGTTGAAACCTGAAAATTCACATCCGATATAACCGATCCTTTGATTTTCAATGCCTTCAGCTTTCCGTTTCTCACAGAGAAGGATATGGTGGCTTTATCGTAATAAGTGTCTGACTCTTTGATTTTCAGCGGAGTTGTATTAAGGCTTTTCGGGTCAACAAGACTCAATGCACCGTCACAATAGGACCCCCTGACAGTATTGTCACCGTCACTTTTAAGAACAAACAAGGCATTATATCCGTTTTCCTTTTCCCACACCTTAACCGAGGCTATATCGTCACGCTCTACCACGGCTTTTGCAGAATAGGGCTCAAAAAGACTATTCGGAGTTACAGATGCACTTCTGCCTGATACGAATTTATACCTTTTGACAAGTCTGCCCTCAAAAAGATTAAGCATATTTTTAACCGTGAGTGAAAGATTCTGCCTGCTGCAGGACAGCATTTCTGTGTCAATTTCCTTTTCATAACGGACTGTCATATTTTTCTGCTGCTTTACGCCGTTAATAAGGTCATTATATGCTTTTGCAATCTGAGATTTGGATTTAGGTATACCGTCAGTGTGAGTGAATTCCTTATATTCATTGCTGGTTTTTCCGTAAGCAAGAGCATCACCCTTCCAGCGGTATGACGCAACCTTAAAACGGTATCTTTTGTTTTTGTCCAGTGATGTTACGGTTATTGTGGTTTCCTTTGTTGCCTTATACTTGACAAACTTCTTTTTTGACTTGTCATAGATGAGCACCTTATAACCTGTGGCACCGGGAATTTTATTCCATTTAAGGGTGATTGAATCATAAGAAATATCTTTTGTTTTTATAACAAGGTCACCTTTAGGTGCAGTTACACAGGTAATCACCGAACTTTTTTCACCTGCAACAGCTATTCCTTTTTCATATTTTACCGGAAGAACTCTGAAAAAATAGCTTGTTCCCCCTTCAAGGTTGCCTACCGTTGCGGTTTCTTCCTTAACACGCAAAACAAGCTTGTATCGGTTGTCCTCTTTATTATACTGATAAACATAATAAAAATCCGCTTCAGGGTTTCTGTCCCATTTAAAGGTAACTGCATCCTGTTCGCCTTTTACAAAATCAAGGCCTTCAACAGAAAAAGTTTTTTCCTCAGCAGAAAAAGCTGTGAGAGAAAAAACAGTGAGCATAAGCACACAGCTAACCAAAAAAATCAACAGCTTCTTCATCCTGTCACCCACCTTACTGAATGTTTTAACCATAATACTATATTATCTGTTCTTTGTCAATTTTGCGTTTTTATTCAATTATAATAACTTAATATGTGTATGTTTATTGCTGAATTTTTCAATATAAGAAATAAGACGCTTACCCGTATGTAAGCCCGAAGGGCGTATGCGGTGAATGGGGCGGATATAAGGCTAAAGGAAAAACCATGCGTATAGCAAAAAAGGGCGCTTTGCATACTTTGGCGCTTGACTGTGCCAAAGTATGTGCCCTAGCGGCATGAGCGCTCCGGGGAAGGTTGCTGTGAAATGGTGCAAGGTGCAGATAGGTATCAGGCTGGGGGGGGGATTGGCACTCAAGAATAAAATTGGAGAAGCCATCTGAGTCACTACGTGACACCTCTCCCACAGGGAGAGGCAAGACACCCACAAAAATAGGGTTGCCGAAGACGTCAACCCTTACATAAAAAAGGCATTATATGCAACAAATAAGAGAGCACTTAACCTGTGCTCTCTTATTTAAATCTTATTCTTTATTATTACTGTGGCAAATTCCTGCCGACGGACAACCGGAGCATCCGCATCCGCACGAACAACTGTTGCCCCTTTTTTTGTCATTTCTGATTTTTACCGCAACGGCAACCAGAATAACTGAGAGGATAATGGCAACCAGGATTGTGCCGAAATTTGCCGATAAAAATTCTAACATATTTTTTCTCCTGTATTTTTATTTTTTCAGAGAATTTTTCCTTGCCGGCATAACTAAACGAAAAACCATAAATCCGAGAACGATTGCCGCAAAAATAATACCTGCTATGTTAACATTACCGCTAAACAGCAAACCGAACTGATAAATTATAAGTGATACCGCATAAGCAAAAACGCACTGATATGAAATTGCAAAAACAGTCCACTTCCAATTGTTCATTTCTCTTTTAATAGCACCCATAGCTGCAAAACAGGGAGCACAAAGAAGGTTAAACACAAGGAAGGAATAAGCCGAAACCGGAGTGAACATTGACTGCATTGCTGTCCATATTTCCATACCGTTTTCTGAAACCTCAGCACTGCCCATAAGAACGCCGAAGGTTGAAACAACATTTTCCTTTGCAATAAGACCTGTCAGCGTTGCAACAGCGCTTTGCCAGTTACCAAAGCCAATGGGGGTAAAAATCCATGCAAACACATTACCGATTGATGCAAGAACAGAATTATCCAGATCTTCAACCATACCGAAGCTGCCATTTTCAAATCCGAAGCCCTGAAGGAACCACAGCACAACCGTTGAAAGCAGAATAACGGTACCTGCCTTTTTAATAAATGACCAGCCTCTTTCCCATGTTGAACGAAGCACGTTTTTCAAAGGCGGCATATGATAAGCAGGAAGCTCCATAACAAAGGGAGCCACATCGCCGCCGAAAAGCTTTGTCTTTTTAAGCATGATGCCCGAAACGACAATGGCAGCAATACCGACAAAATATGCACTTGGTGCAACCCATGCAGCTTCATCAAAAAGTGCACCTGCAATAAGTGCGATTATGGGAAGCTTTGCTGAGCAAGGGATAAATGTGGTGGTCATAATTGTCATTTTGCGGTCACGGTCACTTTCAATTGTTCTTGAAGCCATGATGCCCGGAACACCGCAACCCGTACCCACAAGCATGGGGATAAAGGATTTACCTGACAGACCGAACTTTCTGAAAAGCTTATCGAGAACAAAGGCAATTCTTGACATATATCCGCAGCCTTCAAGAAAAGCAAGAAAGAGGAACAGCACAAAAATCTGCGGCACAAAACCAAGAACGGCTCCTACACCGCCTACTATACCGTCAAGGATAAGCCCCTGCAACCAATCGGCGCAATTGATTTTTGTTAAAAGAGCTTCGAAAAGAACGGGAACACCGGGAACATCAAGCCCGAACAGCGACCAGCCTTCTCCGAACACACCGTCATTCATCCAGTCTGTTACCCAGGTACCGACAGTTGATACGGAAATATAATATATCAGGAAAATGACAACAGCAAAAATGGGAAGTGCAAGAAAACGGTTTGTTACAACCTTGTCAATTTTATCAGAAACTGTCAGGCCGTTCTTGTTCTTTTTCTTATAACAGCCAACAAGGATTCTTGCTATGTAATCGTATCTTTCGTTTGTAATAATTGCTTCAGCATCGTCGTCGAATTCAGCCTCAACATGCTGAATATCCTTTTCAATGTGAGAAATAACATCGGTGCTGATTTTAAGCTTTTCAATAACTATACTGTCCCTTTCAAAAAGCTTTACGGCATACCACCTTTGCTCTTCGTCGGGAAGCTCATGAAGAATAGCTTCTTCAATGTGAGCAAGAGCATGCTCAACCTCACCTGAGAAATTATGCTGCGGTACCTTTCTGCCTTTTTCAGCAGCCTTTTCAACAAATTCAATTGCCTCGGCAAGACCTGTTTCCTTCAAAGCAGAAATTTCAACAATGGGACATCCGAGCTCAACGGAAAGCACATCAATGTCAATTTTATCTCCGTTTTTTCTCACAATATCCATCATGTTGATTGCAATTACAACGGGTATACCGAGCTCTGTTAGCTGAGTTGTAAGATAAAGATTTCTTTCAAGATTTGTGCCGTCAACAAGGTTGAGAATTACATCAGGCTTTTCATCAACAAGATAATTTCTCGCAACCACCTCTTCAAGAGTATAAGGAGAAAGTGAATATATACCGGGAAGGTCAACAACAGTAATGTCATTGTTTTTCTTTACCTTGCCTTCCTTTTTTTCAACCGTAACACCGGGCCAGTTACCCACAAACTGATTTGAGCCTGTGAGCGCATTGAACAGTGTTGTTTTTCCGCAGTTCGGATTACCTGCAAGGGCAACTTTTATGCTCATTTTAAATCATCCTTTCAAGCTTATTAGTTAAGACTAACCTGCAAGGCAAATAAATTTGCCATTATGCGGCAATAGTTTATATAGCTTCAACATCAATCATCTGTGCGTCAGCTTTACGAAGAGAAAGCTCATAGCCTCTTACAAAAAGCTCCATCGGGTCACCTAAAGGTGCAACCTTTCTTACATATATTTCAACACCCTTTGTGATGCCCATATCCATTATTCTGCGCTTTATTGCGCCTTCGCCGTTCACCTTTATGACCTTTGCCCTGTGACCGACTTTGATATCCTTAAGAGTCATGTTTATCCCCCTTGATTGTATTATATTCAATCTATCGAGTTAGTTTGTTCTAACTGCATTTCCAAAAAATCAGTTAGTTTTCACTAACTATAAGATATAATATCCTTTTTGGAGTCATATGTCAATATATTTTGAAAACTTTTCTAATTTTTTTAATTGAAGCCTACACAGCAAAGCAGCACGGAGCTGTTTGCTCCGTGCTGCTAAATCAAGTTTAATAAGGTCTGTCAATGTAAACATCACCGTCATAGCCGATGTACCAGTCGTTTACATAAATGTCAACACAGGTTTTGCACATACCGTTTGCTGTGGTGTGGCTTACGTAAGAACCGCATTTTGAGCATTTTTTATTACCTGAAGAGGAGGAACCTGAGGAAGAGCCACCTCCGCCACCGCCTCCACCCGGGTAAACAGGAGCGTGGGTTTCTGTGTGCTCAAAAACAATTTCATTGTTTTTGATAATTCTGTAATGTGTGCCTATCAGAGCAATACCTTCTTCGATAGACTCTGTTGTAGTATAATATAAATTTGAATTACTGTCTTTATAAAATGACTCTAAAGAAAAATCAACATCTCCTAAAGAATAATTATCTGTAGATACATAACCATATAATTTATTACTCGTGTCCATAAGAGAAATATCAAAATAGGCTATTTTTTCATAATCGTCGTATGTATATTCATTTTTTTCAAGAACAGGATTAATCTCAGGTGAGCTTATTATAAATCTGGCTGTGCCCTCAAGCTCTCCGAATGAATCAAGAATAGTTCTTTCTTCAGAAACTCTTACGTCCGAAAAATCCAATTCAACAACTGCTTCGGGATGCTCCTTTTTAAAATCAATCATATATACGACAAGATCATCCATAATTTCTGCCTTAACCTGCTCTGCAGCTTCAGCATCATATTTCCAGCTGGCATTGATAAAATATACGGCTCCTGCACCGATTGCTGCCAGAAGAATCAGTGAAACTAAAAATATACCGATTATCTTTTTTGCTTTGCTACCCATACTATTCACCTCATAATCTGTTTAATTTATCCTGTAATTTATCCAGATCCCTTTGGGTAAAAGAATCAGGGTCAACATTGCAGGCATAGCACGCACTGCGGAATTCCGCTGTTTCAATTGTATCATTCGGGCTTTGAGCAAGGTGCTTTGCAACACGGTTTATGTTGCCTTCCCTTGTATTCATATAGCCCTCTTCTTCCATTGCCGCAAGCATCCAGGGTTCAAACATAAAATATCTCTCCTTCAAAGTACTTATTTAACCTCGGCAGCAAGCTTTTCAGCATCAAGCCCGGCTTTATAACGTTCAAGGTATTCGTCAAAGCCCGCAACATCAGCCTCATCAGGCTCAACTGTTACACATTCTGCATCCTTAAAGGCTACATTCTTAAGGAAAACCTCAAGTGCTTCACCCTTACACATAACAGAATAAAGAGCAAGCAGTGCCATACCGTAAGGGCCGCCCTCCCCTGCTGTTTTCATAACGGAAACAGGTGAGCCAACAGCAGCCGCTGTCATTGCCTGTCCCACACCGGGATAAATGTAATATCCTCCGTGACCGTAAAGGGCGTCAATTTCAACCTTTTCGTCCTTGAGAAGGTCAAGGCCGATTTTTAAAGCAGCCATTGCAGTCTGAATATGTGTACGCATAAAATTAGGCAATGTCATTTTGCTTTCGGGTGTGCGAAGGAACAAGGGTCTGCCCTCATCACAGCCAACAACAGGCTCGCCTGAATAGAAGTTATAGGCTAAAAGTCCGCCACAGTCAGGCTCACCTTTTGCTGCCATTTCATACATCAGATCAAAAACCTTGCCTTTTGAGATATCTGAGCCGATAGCTCTTGCAAATTCTGTAAAAAGACCTGCCCAGGCATTGATATCACTTGTACAGTTGTTGCAGTGAACCATAGCAACAGGCTTTCCTGTGGGTGTTGTTACCATGTCAATTTCCGGATACACCCTTGAAAGCATTTTTTCAAGAACTATCATTGCAAAAACGGAGGTGCCTGCAGAAACGTTGCCTGTTCTTGCCTTGACACTGTTTGTGGCTGTCATACCTGTGCCTGCATCACCTTCACAGGGAGCAAATGGTACACCAAAAGAAAACTCTCCGCTTTCGTCAAGCATGAGTGCGCCTTTTTCTGTAAGATAGCCTGCATTTGCACCGGCAGGCAGAACCTTGGGATAAATTTCACGAAGCTTTTTTGTAAAGCCTTCCTTTGCGGTCAGCTCGTCAAAAATCTTCACCATATTTTCATCATAGTCAAGTGTTTCACTGTCAACAGGGAAGATACCCGAGCCTTCACCAACACCCACAGCATTAACGCCGGTGAGCATATAGTGTACATAACCTGCAAGGGTTGTGACATAGGCAATTTCAGGCACATGAGCCTCTTTTGACAGAATTGCCTGATAAGTATGCGCTGAGGTCCAACGCTGAGGAATGTTGAAATTAAGTGCCTCGGTAAGCTTCTGAGCGGCTTGTGCTGTTGTGGTATTTCTCCATGTTCTGAAGGGCACAAGAAGCTTACCGTTTTTGTCAAAAGCGAGGTAACCGTGCATCATTGCTGAAATGCCGATTGCTCCCGTTGTTGTGAAAGCACAACCGTACTTTTCTTTAATATCTGCTTTCAGTGCTGCAAAGGAAGAACGCAGTGCTGTGTGAACCTCCTCAAGAGAATAGGTCCAATAGCCGTCAAGCAGCTTGTTTTCCCATTCATAGCTGCCTGAAGCAAGAGGCACACAATCCTCACCTATGAGAACTGCCTTAACTCTTGTTGAGCCGAATTCAATACCCAGAGCAGTTTTGCCGCTGCTGATAATAAGTGATTTATCCATATTTAACCTCATCTGTAATAAACTTCGTTAAGTCTGAGCTCGCGTTTGAAATCTGCAATGTTTGTGTTTTTACCGATTACAACTGCTTCAATGCCCATTGCCTCTGCCCATGAAAGCATCTGCTGTGTTGTTACATCATAGGAGAAGGCAGTATGGTGTGCTCCGCCTGCAAGGGTCCATGCTTCAATGCCTGTATAGAAATCCGGCTTCGGTACCCAGAAGTTTGTTGCAGTGGGAAGTGAAGGCATTTCTTTTTCTGTCTTTATGCAATCAACCTCATTGATAATGAGACGGAATCTGTGTCCAAGGTCTACAAGTGAGCATGCAATACCTGCACCCTCTTTTGAAGTAAACACAAGTCTTGCAGGGTCTTCTCTTTCGCCCATTGAAAGGGGCTTACATTTGATTGAAATGGGGCCTTCTGCAATTGAAGGACAGATTTCAAGCATGTGTGCCTGAAGGATGCCTTCCTTACCGGGAACGAGGTTATATGTATAGTCCTCAAGCATTGAAGTGCCCTTTGCATCCTTCATGCCTTCGGTCATAAGCTTCATGAGTCTTACCATTGCAGCAACCTTCCAGTCGCCCTCTGCACCGAAGCCATATCCTTTTTCCATAAGTCTCTGAATTGCAAGACCGGGAAGCTGCTTCAATGCACCAAGGTCACCGAAGTGAGTTACAATTGCCTGATAGTTCTTTTCTTTTAAGAAGCGTTCAAAGCCAAGCTCAATCTGGGCCTGCACTTCAACGTGACGGCGGAATTCAGCTGCGTCCCTGCCTTCAAGAAGAATATTGTATTTTTCATAGTATTCGTCTGTGAGTGCCTTTGTGTCGGAAGCAGAAACAGCTTCAACAGCTTCAGCAATTTCATTTACGGGATAAGCATCAATTTCCCAGCCGAATTTAAGCTGAGCTTCAACCTTATCACCTTCTGTAACGGCAACGTTTCTCATATTGTCCGCAACACGCATAACACGGATATGTGAGGATTCAACAACGCCCACTGCTGTACGCATCCATGCGCCGATTTTTTCCTGAACTGCCTTTGTTGACCAGTGACCCACAACAATTTCGCGTGCAATGTTCATGCGTGAGAGAATGTGAGCATATTCTCTGTCACCGTGGGCAGACTGATTTTCATTCATGAAGTCCATATCGATGGTATCGTAAGGAATTTCCATATTGAACTGTGTGTTGAAATGGAGCAAGGGCTTTTTATATTCCTGAAGACCTAAAATCCAGCTTTTTGCAGGTGAAAAGGTGTGCATCCAGGTGATAACACCTGCACATTCTTCATCTGTGTTAGCTTCATTGAAGGTTTTTCTGATGAGCTCGTTTGTGATAAGAGTTGGCTTCCAGATTATTTCAAAGGGAAGCAGACCGCTGTTGTTGAGCTCCTTTACAATTATTTGTGAATGCTCTGCAACGTTTCTCAGACACTCGTCACCGTAAAGGTCCTGTGAGCCTGTGCAGAACCAGAATTTATAAGCTTTCATTGTTATTTCCTCCTGAAAGAAAAAATTAAATTATTTAGAAAAATGATAACATTATTTTTTATACATGTCAAGGAAAAGAAGCATCAAGCACTTGCAAATAACGAAATAAAGGAGTACAATACACACAGAGTTTTTTAAGGAGTGAACAATATGTTTGAAAATCTTACATTTGACAAAAACGGCATCAAAACCCTTTGCGAAATGGGTGGGAAGCATGCCGAAATGCTCATGACAATAAAAATCAAAAAGTTCAGAGAAAATGAAGAATTATGCCTCTTAGACAATGAATGCGAAACAGCCTTTCTTATTCTGAAGGGTGAAGCAGACATTTCATGGGATGGCAGAACAGAGCATATCACAAGAATTGACTCTTTTTACAGAAAGCCCTTCTGCCTTCATGTTCCCAGAAACACACAGGTAAAGCTTACTGCAAAGGAAAACACAGAAATTCTTATTCAGCAGACAGACAACGAAAGAGATTTTGCTCCTGTTTTCTATACTCCCGATGATGTTCTCTATCAGCACTTCGGTGAGGGTCAGTATGACGGTACAGCATACAGAATCTGTTCAACCATCTTTGACTACGACAATGCACCTTATTCAAACATGGTGCTCGGTGAGGTGTTCAATCAGCCCGGCAGATGGTCAAGCTATCCCCCTCACCATCACCCTCAGCCTGAGGTTTATTACTATCAGTTTGATAAGCCCCAGGGATTCGGTGCTTGCTTTATAGGTGACAATGTTTTCAAAAGTACTCAGGGCTCTGCCTGCTACATCACTGACGGCTTCGACCATCAGCAGGTTGTGGCACCGGGCTATGAAATGTGCTATGTGTGGATGATAAGACACCTTCCCGACGATACATGGTACAAAACATCCCGATTCTATGCTCCCGAGCACGAATGGCTCTCAAAATAAATTCAGCTTATCGATTTTCATTTTTAAACCAAAAGCAAAAAGACATCCGACCTTGTGTCGGATGTCTTTTTGCTTTGACGGGCAGCGGGATCAGTCTGCATCCCTTTCCCAACGAAGGATTTTGCCTGTCTTTGCATTGATTTCATATTCAAAGTCATAGCGACCGTATTCAAATTCAACGTCGTAAACATAAACACCGTTATCTTTGTCAAGCTTACATTCATACTGTCTTACCTGACTCTTTTTATAACCTGCGTGATTGAGAGCAATTTCACCTGCTTTAGAGGTTCCGATGTAATTTGACTTTGATGATGAAGAAGATGATGATGCCGCCTTTGATGAAGCAGAAGTCTTAACACTGAGAACATCGGAGAAATCACCGTAACGGTATTTTGAATCGGGCTTGTAATACGCCCTGACTTTAAACTTATAGCTTGTACCTGCTTTAAGATTTTTCACCGTTGCTGAGGTTCCGGAGACAACAGCCTTGCGGACATATTTTTCCTTGGCTGAGTCATATTGATAAACCTGATAGCCTCTTGCATTTGAAACCTTTGACCACTTGAGAGTAACTGAATTCTTTGTCTTTTTGGAAACCTTTACGTTTTCAACCTCGTCAGGCTCCGTTGCAGCTACAACAGTTGTGCAATAGGGGCCGTATACTCTTTTTGAATTGACAAGCTTGTAGGCACGGATTCTGAATTTGTAAACCTTAGCACTCTTAAGATCATCAGCTTCATAGGATGTCTTTTTGGTTGAGCCTATACCTCTCCACTTTTCACCGTCATGCATATAAACACCGTATCCGTATGCACCGGAAACCTTTTTCCATTTAAGATTGATTTCATCGTCATCAATTGCATAAGTCTGTACTGATTTTACCTTTCCCAAGGATGCCGCAGAAGCCACTGCTCCGAGAGGCAACGCCAAAAGTAATGCGAGAACAAGAGAAGTTAATGCTGTAAGTGTTTTTTTCATTTTTATTCCACCTTTCTGTTTTTGGTTTAAGGTTTGTTCCTTTTTACACCCTTATAATATATGCGAAAAATTAAAATACGATTAGAAAAACACATTTTTTCAAAAAAGTTTTTACGGCTGAATTATTGGGGATATAAAGACCAAAACAGACAAAATTTCTTTATATAATGTTTTATGTCTTTCGGCTGAACAAACAATAAAATTTTTCACGGTGTATATAATTGTGATATCAAAGGTCAATACTTCTTTTTGTAAGGAGGCTTTTTATGAAAAAAATAACCGCAATTATACTCACTTTACTTCTGATTTCTACATTTGCCGCCTGTGGCAATAACGAATCTCCACCCACAACAACAAAACAGGATGCTACCGTTCCGTCTTCACAGGAGCAAACAACAAAACCGCAAAACAGTGAAACGAACTATGATTCTATTCCTGATACAATGACCTCGGAAAACGGCAAATACGAAATTGCTTTTGTTACGGATGTTGGACAGCTGAAGGATAAATCCTTCAATCAGGGCTCATGGAACGGTGTAAAAAAATTTGCTGATGAAAACGATAAATCCTATAAATATTATCAGCCGGGAAACGGTGATAAGGCAACTGATGCTGACAGATACGAAGCCATGAAAACCGCCGTTGATTCAGGCGCGGAAATTGTAATCTGCACAGGATTCATTCAGAGAACCGCACTTCAGAAAATTGCAAAGGAATATCCTGATATCAAATTTGTGTTCATTGACGGCAGTGTTCTCACCGAGGATGACAATACCGATTCTGCACCACTTAAAAATGTTGCCGCAGTCGATTACAATGAAGAGGAATCCGGCTTTCTTGCAGGCTATGCGGCAGTTATGGAGGGCTACACAAAGCTCGGCTTTACAGGTGGCGGCTCAGGTACAAACCCTCCTTGCAACAGATTCGGATACGGTTATGTTCAGGGAGCAGAAGCTGCCGCAAAAAAGCTGGATAAAGAAATTGAAATGAAATTCAGCTGGGAATACGGCGCTGCATTCACTTCTTCACCGGAGCTTCAGACAATGCTTGACGGTTGGTACTCAAGCGGCACAGAAGTTATTTTTTGCTGCGGAGGTGCTATGTGCCAGTCTGCCTTTGCCGCAGCTTCTGCAAATGACGGCAAGGTTATCGGTGTTGACGTTGACCAGTCCTCTCAATCCGGCACTGTTATCACGTCCGCAACCAAGGGCATACGTGAATCGGTTGAACTGATGCTTGAAAAATTTTATGACGATGAATGGGATGAGGTAGGCGGAAAGCTGACCACGTTGGGAGCTAAGGATGATGCCGTCGGACTACCTGAGGAAAGCTGGAAGCTGAAAAATTTTTCCTATGATGAATATGAAAAGCTTTTTGATTCCCTTAAAGACGGTGAAATAAAAGTTGACCGTGACTATGATAAAGGTCTGAAAAAAGAAAACTTCACTAAAGTTAAGCTTAATATAGTTTAAACAGTTTTAATATTGTCAGCCGCAGGTATCATACAGCCTGCGGCTCATATATTATCTGAGTATTTTTATACAGATATTTTGTCAGTGTCGCCTTTTTAACTACACTTAAGGTTGTTAACATATAATTCACAAAACATTTTCTGAAATAAAATAAGACAGTTTTAATTTTTCTGTTTCAAAACAAACTTGTTACATAATGTTTGTTTTCTTCGGCTTTTTAATATTTTAAAAGAGTTTCTTAATCATTTGTTCATTTTGCCAAAGTTTTTTCAACAAAAACCGCACATGTTTATAAGAGTATACATAATTAACAAAATAATGGATTTGTTCATATTTGTTAATATTTGTAGTGTATTTTCATAGCATAGCAAACCAAAACAACCAACTGTATATTATTTTTCCAAATAATAAATAAAAAGAATTCTAAAAGAAAAGAGGTAAGTGTAAAATGAAAGTTTTAAAATCTGAATACTACAACATCCAGAGAAAAATGGTCGCATCCGTAACAACCGATTCATGGAAAAATATCCCTCATATTTCTTACGTATATGAGCCTGATGTAGGCGGACTTTTTGAAGAGTATAAAAAAATCAATTCAGAACGCTCACCCGAAAACAAAATCACCTTCAACACCGTAATGCTTAAGGTTATTGTTGAAGGCATAAAAGCAGCCCCCATCATGAACTCTCACATCAAATACAACCACAGATTTGCAAAAGGAAAAATTGATACATTTGAAAACATAAACATCTCAATGCCTACCATTCTGCCTGACGGTCAGATGATGACAACAAATCTTCACGATTTCCATAATAAGAATATTGATGAAATGACTCAGTACATGAAGGAGCTTCGTGTAAGGGCAGAAAATTCCAACATAAACGAAGCGCTTTACACCGTTGCTTTCAACAAAACCCTCCAGACAATCAAGGAAGGCAAGGTTGTTCAGGCATTGTTCAGAATTGCAGAGTCAAAGCTTGGCAAAACAAAGAATAAAATTCTTTCCGGTAAAGAAAGAAAGGCCTACTATTCCATTCCCGAAACCGAAAGACTCAGTGATGCTGACATTGAGCAGGGAACCGTTACAATTTCCAATATCGGCTCACTTTACCGTGACCAGAAGGGCACAGCCGCCCTTTTGGAGGTTATTCCTCCGCAGGTTGCCGCATTCTGCATAGGCTCAATTCAGGAAAAGCCTGTGGTTAAAGAAATTGACGGTAAAAAAGAGATTGTTGTAGGTCAGATTCTCCCCATCTGTATTGCTCTTGACCACAGAGCAATGGACTTCGGTGATGCAGTCCCCTTCCTTCAGAGGCTTGATGAAATCTTTGCTCACCCTGAAGAGCTTCGTAAGTGGGTAAACTGAATAAAAAGCCACGGGCTACACTTTGAATGTGTAGCCCGTATTTTATATGTTGATGTAATAAATATCATTTCCTCTTGACTTGATGAATTTAATCAGATCCTCAAACTTAAGCCACAGAAACGCAGTGTTATCATTAGGATGAAAGCCGATGTATCCGTCAACCTTTTTAAGCTCACTGTCAAGCACAACGTTTACATCTGCATCCTCATCGTTGATTATTCCAAAGGGTGATACTGCCCCCGGAAGAAGCCCCAGATGCTTCATCAGCCTTTCATCAGAACCGAAGCTCAGCCTGGAACAGCCAAGCTGACCTCTTATATCAGTCTGTATTTCAGGATGCTTATCCTTGAGCATTGAAACAACATAGTGTGTTTTACCGTTTGCATTACGAAGAAAAAGATTCTTGCACACTTCACCGTCAGTGAAAATGCCCATTTCATCCATTTCTTCAATTGTTGTAACTGCCTCATGATGAATAACCTTGTATTCAATACCAAGTTCATCCAAAGCATTATAAACTTTTTCCTGCTGTGTCATTGTATGCACCTTTTACTGTTTGAGATATGTTGATGTTTCGCCTTCACCGTCAACAAGTGTAAGCACATTGTCTTTTACGCTGAAGGTAAAAGAATCGTTGATTGAATTACCGTAAATTGAATAATTAACAGTCAGCTTGTCACCGGAAACACTGTAAGAACCGGTGAAGGTTCCGTTAATAGGCATATTTAAAACAGGGATTGTGAAATTGACAAATGTAACCTTAGCAACGCCGCCTTCAAGGAATTCGTATCCACTCATGTTCGCTCCGTCTCTCCAGATGCCGAGAAGGCTGTTGTTTGACGAAGGTGCAAAGGTTGTGCCTGAACGGATAAGAAGAGTTGTGTCTCCGTCTTTTTCAAGTGACAGAGTATTCTTTGATGTGGTAAATGTATATTTATCTGTTACCTTTTTTGATTTTACAGAATACTGAACGGTGAGTGTGTCATCAATTATCATATATACACCGTTATAGGTTTTGTCATCAAGAGTGATTGCAACTGTGCCGTCGGTGTTGAAAACATATTTTTCTGTGCTGTCACTGTTAACCCAGCTGCCTACGAGCTCTGAATCATCGGCAGAGCCTGAGGGAGAAGTCACAGCCGTTGTTGTGCCCGAAACAGCAGAAGAAGTAGCATCTGCAGTTGCCCTTGCATAGGTTGCAGTTTCACCGTCTTCATGGTCACGCATTGAAAGCATGTTATTTTCAACCTTAACGGTATAAGTATTTTCTATAGTGGCAGAATAAATTGAAAACTTTGTTGTAAGCTTATCACCCTCAAGGGTGTACATACCCTTTGATGTGCCGTTGATGGGAACATTGATAATGGGCACTGTAAGGTTGACATAAGTCATTTCAACGGTTCCGTCTTCATAAAAATGGTAGCCGCTCATATTGGCACTGTCTGTCCACTTGCCCAGAATGGCTTCAGCAAGCGCCGCGCCGGGGTCCGTTGTGCTCACAGGTGTTGTGGTACCGGTGCTACCGTCCTGCTCTGTCTCGGTCACGGTTACATCTGCGCCCTGTGCTATGGCTGTTGTGGTTTCGTCTGCAGGCTTATCCGCACTTGTAACTGCACCGTAAATACCGACACCGGCAAGAGCAAGAACAAGCACAGCCGAAACGGCTATTACAATTATTTTTTTACTGTCCATGAGTTATCCTCCGAATAAAAATGTAAAAGGGACATCTGCCTTTTACGGATGTCCCTCTTATAAATTACTGTGCTGCTGCAGTTGTTGTGTTAGCTGTATAAGCTCTGTAAACAACAGGACTTGCGAATGTTCCGTCACTGTTGACCTTTGTGAGGGTGAGAACATCTTCATCAACTGTGAACATAAATTCGTCTGTCACGCTTGCATAAAGCAGAGTGTAGGTAACTGTAACATAGTGGTTACCGTCATCCTTCTTGGTGATTGTGTATGTACCGTCGATTGTTCCGTCAATGATTGCAACATCAAGGACTGTTACCTTACATGTGCCGCCTTCGAAGAACTCATAGCCTGCCATACCTGTTGAATCTCTCCATGCACCGAGGATGTCTTTCTTAGGTGAAGAACAAGCGGTGAAGCAAGTGAGAATAACAATTGCTGCAAGAAGAACAGCTGCAACTCTTTTTACGTTTTTCATGTTTTTTTACCTCCAAATTGATTCCTTTGAGAATATTGTATCACAATTTAATTTTATGTCAAGCACAAATAAACTATGATATAATCTCCGTCACCGTCAAGGGGTGACTGTAGCATTATTATATCACATGTTACCGAATTTGTACAGTGATTTTTTCAAAACTGTTTGATTCTTTATTTTTTTCGGCATTGAAAACAAATTCCTCTTGTGTTAAAATGAAATGAAAAGGATTTGATAATATGCTTGAAAAAATAAAAGATGTCCCTTTATGGGAAAGGCTTAAAACAGCCAATAAGCCGATTGTTCTTTACGGAATGGGCAACGGCGCAGATATGATAATTGACGTGCTCGAAGGTCTCGGGCTTTCATTCAGTGATGTTTTCGCAAGCGACGGTTTTGTGCGCGGCCATTATTTTCGCGGTAAAAAGGTGCTTGCCTTCAGCGAGGTTAAGGAAAAATATGACGATTTCATTATACTCATGACCTTTGCTGTCCACGACGAAAAAACACTTGAGGCTGTTAAGAAAATGGCAGAAGAATATGAGTTTTACTCCCCTACCGTACCCATTGCAGGAAAAGGTCTTTTTACAATTGACTACCTCAGGAACAACGAGGAGCATTTTGACCTGGCATACGATATGCTTTGTGATGAAAAATCAAAAAAAGCCTTTGTTGATGTGCTTAATTTTAAAATCAGCGGAAAGGTACAGTATCTTTTTTCATGTCAGAGCGAAAAAGAGGAGCTTTATGAAAACATCCTTCCTCTGACAGATAAGGAAACCATTGCAGACCTTGGTGCTTATGACGGTGACACAATAAGAGAATTTCTTGCAGTTACGGGTGGCAGATACAACAAAATTTATGCCTTTGAGCCTGATGAAAAAAATTTCAGAAAGCTAACAGCAAAAACCGAAAATCTTACAAACATTGAAAGATTCAATATCGGTGCATGGGATAAAGAGGAAACCCGCTATTTTGCAAAAAAGAAGGGCCGTAACTCCCATGAGGATCCCACCGGTATTCCCGTTCAGTTCAACAGTGTTGATAACCTCATAAAAGAAAAGTTAACCTTTTTAAAAATGGATATTGAAGGCAGTGAGCTGAAAGCCCTCGAAGGCGCAAAAAACACTATAAGTACCCATAAGCCGAAGCTCTATATATGTGCCTATCACAGAAACGAGGATATGTTTGCACTGCCGAAAAAAATAAAAGAGCTTTATGATGGCTACAGAATCTACTTCCGTCACCATCCCTACATACCTGCATGGGAGTCTAACTTTTATGCTGTTGCGGAGGATGACAGCCCTTCATTTTAAATATTTGCATGAGCTGCAAAAATGTTTTTTTACAGCTCTTTTCTTTATGCAAAAATCAACAGGTATCCTCAGGTTACAAAACCGAGGATACCTGTTTTAAGCTTTTAGCCTTTAAATTTAGTGAGTGTGTGTGCCTGTTGACTGACTCTGGAGGCTTCTGATGTAATTGTTAGCCATTTTCTGAGTAAATGCTTCTGCGTCATCAATTTCAGCTTCATCAAGAATTTCAACCTTAACATTGTCTTCCTTAATGATTTCTTCAGCAAACACTGCATATTCTTCAGCAGCCTTGTCTGCTCTGATTGTGTCAGCCCATGTGGTTGTCTTTGTGCCGATTGAGTACATAATGTGGTAACCGTAGGTTGTTTCAACAATACCTACATCACCCTTTTCTCTGCCCTTTTCAAGTGCCCAGTTTTCAAACTCGGGTACCATCTGTCCAACGGGAACATCTTCATAAATACCGCCTTGTTCGGCGTTGCTGTCTGCTGAGTGTTCTTTTGCAAGGTCACCGAAAGCAGCTTCTGTTTTGTCACCGTCAAGGTATTTTTCAAGAATTTCCTGAGCATCCATGTAAAGAGCTGCATCCTTTGTTGATTCAAGGTCAACATCAATGTCAACTGTTACGTCGTACTTATCTGCATCAAGAAGCTCAGCTTCAACTTCCTTCTTTGCATCACCGTCAGTTGCCTTTTCTTCGGGGAACTGAAGAAGAATATGTCTTACATCGTAAGTGAGTGCATCGGGTGCATGGTGAACAGGTTCAACCATCATATATACAGTGTAGCCTGTTGTTTTATCCTCTGTCATATAAGTTGAACCAACAGCTGTGTTCTTATCAAATGCCCACTTGAGGAATGCTTCATCACTTTCACCGATATCAGCCTGTGCTGCATCTTCAACAAGAGTGAGTGTATCATCTTCAAGGATTTCTTCGTACTTCTCGTTACCGTTTGCTTTTTCGTAATCACTTGCAAGTGCCTTGAAGGAAGCTTCGTCAGTGAGTGCTGCCTTGAATGCTTCAGCCTTTTTCTTTGCTGCTGCAAGGGTTTCATTTGTTACTGCTTCTGTTGCTTCTTTGCCTTCTTCAGCCTCGCTCTTCACCTTTTCTGCAGCGATAACGTAGTTTCTGAGGCTTACAACACCGTAAGTGTTAAGATTTTCATTGAAAATCTTTTCAACTTCTTCATCTGAATAGCTCTTTTTGATTTCTTCTGACTTAACTTCGCTTACTTTTGTGTTGAGAGCCTGGTCAGTAAGAATCTTAGTGAAGAGCTTTTCTGTCATACCTTTACCGAAGCTCTGACGCAGATAAGCTGCAAGTGAATACTTCTTGTCGCTTTGTGTTGCGGCAGTTTCTCTGTATTCTTCAATCTGGTCTTCAACGCCCTGAAGGTCTTCCTCAGTAAGCTCGATACCGTTTTCTTCTGCATAGAGTCTGCATGCTTCAGCATACTGGATTGACTGCTTTGCGCTGTAAGCAAAGAAATCAGCAAAGGTGGGGTTTTCAATACCTTCAATTTCACCGTTGTATGCCTGTGCATCGGGAGCTGTCATGCAGTCATAGCCGGTAAACATTTTACCGTAGCCTTCACCGTAGTAATAGTCATACTGGTAAGACATGTTGAAATACTGGTTGAAGTTTGACATATAGTAGAAGCTGTATTCATACTTAACAACTTCTTTTTCGCCAACTGTCATTACGGTTTTACCTCTTTCGAGAACACCGCTGAGATTGATTGCCATTGCACCGATACCTGCAACAAGTGCAAGCACAAGAACAATCGCAATAACAGACTTTGTCTTTTTGTTCATCACAACATTGTGTGATTTTTTGGAATTTTTCTTTGCTGCTTTAGCAATACGCTGCTTTCTCTCTTCACGGTAGAGCTCAGCAGCTGACTTTTCCTGTTTAGCCATTGGTTTCATCCTTTTCTTCAGTTAATATTCCGGAAGGAAAGTCCCCTTTCCGTAGTTAAAGACTATTGTATACCAAAATTCAAAAAAAAGCAAGTATTCAGCCGTCTTTGTTTGAAATATAAATCAGTCACTTAAATACAAGTTAAATATCCTGACAAAAGAAAGGAAATTATTTTTATCTTCAAAGTCGCAGTCCCAAAAATTGTACAATTAACATGTTTTGTCTTATAACTGTTGACAAACACTGATTTTCGCTCTAAAATATTAATTAAAAGAACATTTGTTCGATATGCGGAGGTGTACCATGAGAAACAACAGCTTTATTCAACAGGATTATATAGCGGCTGAACAAGCCATTCTTTCAAGCGATGTCAGAACAAACGAAACAACTGAGGAGCTGATGCTACGTCAGAGAAAAGCAGAATTGAGAAACCTTGTTAAAAAGGTTATAAAAAATGAGCTCACGCCCCAGCAGCAGCTTATTGTAAAAATGCACTGGTACGATTCAATGAGCCAGAGCAGCATTGCCGAGGAATTAGGAATTGAGCCGTCAAAGGTTTCCCGTGAGCTGAAAAAAATCAACAACACTGTTTTTGAAAAACTGAAATATGCCGTCGAATTCCGTTACGGAAAAAGCTCTGTGGATACTGCAAGGCTTATCATCACAAACAAAGAAGCGCTGAACTGCTGTATTTACCCCAACGAAATATCAGCACGAATTGCCGCCCTTCGAAAAAATCAGTGCCTTTCTGTTGAAGATGTGAGCAGACTCAGCGGTATAGACACCCAAAGGCTTTTAAAATTCGAAAAAGACGGAAGTAAAATCAGTGTTCTGGAATTAAAAAAGCTTGCTGTACTGTTTTCTGTAACATGCGATTATATCCTTTTCGGCAAACGGTATCATCAGGCGTGAACAGGGCTTTATAAAAAGCCCGACAGAAAGGATGATGGATGTGAATTCAACATTAAAGGATCTCGGCCGTGAGTATGAGAACTCAATCAGAATACAGGCTGAGATAATCAAAAAGAACAGGGAGCGTCTTCTGGAAGCCAGAAAAAAGCATAACTGTAAAGAAGTTCAAAGGCTTAACACACTGCTCAAAACCCTTTACGAAGAAAAATGGGAGCTTGAGGAAAAGGTAGTCGAAATAAACAAGTATCTCAATTGATAAAAAAGCAGTATCATCTCGCATCAGATGATACTGCTTTTTTTATTTAACTTTCCCAAGGCATATCGTTTTGTCCGCTGCTCTGAGGCTTCTTATTCTTTTTTGATTTGAATATAAGAAACACAGCAAAAGCAATAATAGCAAGTATAACAACTGCAACAGGAATCAGGGCAACAGACATTTCCATTCCGCTATTCTGTTTTTGAGGCTTTGTATTCTGATCGGTTATTATTTCAGTTACATTTTCCTGAGTCGGATTTTCCTCAGCACCGAAAACCTTTTCGGCACTGTCAACAACAATTACACATGGTATACCGGTTGTTGAGGTAAAATTCTTCAGGGCGCTGTCAACGATTTCAGCGGAAATGTCAAGTCTTGTGTCATAATTATAAATTTTTGATTCTGCCGCTTTATCGTGGTCATAATCCACCTTGAAGGAAGAGCCGAGCCCGGCTTCGGAAATATTTTTTGTCATTGCGTTCACAACATCTGAAAGGTTCATATCAAGGGTATAGGCATAATAGTTGACATTGATATATTTTTCCAAAGCTTCACCGTACTGAGTATACTCACCGAACATTTCGTTGATTTCGGTTTTGATATTGTCCCCTACCCACGCAATTGTATAATAACCGTCTGCTTCTTCATTGGTAAGAAGAACAAGCAGAATATTGTCTTCATAGTTTCCGTAGCTGCCGAACACTTCTTTATAACGCATGTTTGCATAATCCTGCATAGTTTTTTCATCGTAAACCAACTCATCCTCATAAACATGGACGGGTCTTCCGTTTACAGTAACATTCGTCGAGGGCTGTGCAAAAAGCCATATCGCACCGAAAACAATAAATAAAATAATTAAAAGAACTGCAATCAGGTTACCGCCGCAGCCGCCTGCGCCGTAAACAGGACCCCAGCCCCAACCGCCGAAGAACGGTCTGTTAGGTCTGTGGTGATGCGGTCCATGATGATGTGGGCCGTGCGGACCGCCAAAATGCCCTCCGTTATGTCCGCCGAAAGAACCGCCTCTGTTACTACCGCCGAAAGAACCACCGAAGGAACCTCCGCCAAAGCCGCCTCCGCCTGAAAATCCGCCGCCTCTTCCGCCTCCGAAGGAGCCACCGCCGAATCCTCCGCCGCTGCGTCCTCCGCCACCCGGTCCAGCCATAAAATCAACTTCCTTTCCTATTAAAATTTAAATCAATACTTATATTTTCCGTCTGCAACCTTTTTAAGGTGCTCACCGTAAGCCGATTTGCCATATCTTTCAGCCGACTCTCTTAAGGCTTTTTCGTCAATCCAACCGTTGATATAGGCTATTTCCTCCGGTGCAGAAATCATAACAGACTGCCTGCCCTCAATCATACGCACAAAATTTGCCGCATCATTAAGGCTTTCCATTGTGCCTGTATCAAGCCATGCAAAGCCTCTGCCTAGAAGATTTACCGCAAGGGAGTTTTCCTTAAGATACTTCACATTAAGGTCTGTGATTTCATACTCACCTCTTGCGCTTTTTTCAATTGTCTTTGCAAAAGCGGACACCCTGTTATCATAGAAATAAAGGCCTGTCACACAGTAATTTGACTTTGGAGCTTTGGGCTTTTCTTCAATTGAAATAACATTCTGATTTTCATCAAATTCAACCACACCGAAGCGCTCAGGGTCGTCAACATAATAACCGAAAACCGTAGCAATACCCTTTTCGGCATTTTCCTTTGCCTGCCTGAGTGTTTTCTTGAAGCCGTTGCCGTAAAAGATGTTGTCACCCAGCACCATGGCACAGCAATCATCACCTATAAATTCCTCACCGATGATGAATGCCTGAGCAAGTCCGTCCGGTGAAGGCTGTTCAGCATAAGAAAGATTAATACCGAACTGTTCTCCGTTTCCGAGAAGCCTTTCAAAATTCGGCAGGTCATGAGGTGTTGAAATAATCAGGATATCCTTTATTCCCGCCAGCATAAGCGTTGAAAGCGGATAATAAATCATTGGCTTATCATAAACAGGCAAAAGCTGTTTTGACATAACCATTGTAAGAGGATAGAGCCTTGTGCCTGACCCTCCTGCCAGAATAATACCTTTCATAAGAAAACCTCCTCAATTATTATTAAACTCAGAATTTTCAAGAATATTCCTGCACAAACAAAGAATCACTGTAAATACTATCAGATTAACGGGTACCGTAATCAGATAAGGAACAAAGAGATATGGCCAAAAAATCATTGATGCATAAAAGCCGCACATTGCCGCAGGCACAGAACACACAGACGAAAGCAAAGTGTATAAAAGCACCGTGATAACAGTTTTAGCCCTTCTTTTTGTTATTTTCAAAAATAAAAGGTTACTGCCGATAAAAAGTATACCGAAGCTTATTCTTGACACTGCCATCGCCAGTGTTTCAAAAATGCTCAGTGAAAGAACAAAGTGCAAAACTGCAAACAGAAGAACGCTTTCAAAAATAATCACAGGTATTTGCTCACGGACTGTGTGAAGCAGCTTTTTAAAGGGCTTTTCAGGTATCAGATAAACATAAGGCATGCTTAGTTCCTTCATCCACCTGCCTGCAGTAACACCGATGAGCATACTGTATAATGACAGCGCAAACACCGTAAGGCTGTCACCCTGTACCACAAAGGAATATCCCACTGTCATGGCAATTGTAACAACGGACATTCTTCCTGTAACAAACAGGCCGCCTCTGCGATTTTCTGTTTTGTGCTTAATGCTTATGGCTGAAGCACCCCAACCCTTACCAAAGCCTGCTCTGCCTTTTTTTATGTTTCTGGAAAGGCCCTCAAAGCCTGTGTTCTCCTTTGATGCCGTTATTGCTGAATATGAAACCTCAGCACTTGACAAAACATCTTCATAGTAGTCGTCCCTGTTTTTTGAAAGCAGAAGATAAAAAACAGCTATGAAAACAAGGATGAGAAGCATTGCAGAAGCTGTTTTGAAGGCAGCACCCTTGACAATACCCTCAACAAGAAGGGATACAAGGCCGCTCACAGGCATCAGATGAAGAATTTCACTTTCAAGCGCAGCTAAAATGTTCTGAATAGCAAAAGGAGTATCAACTGAGCTTTTTATAATAACAAAAACAGCAAACACGGCAATTACCGAATAATATATTATTTTGCCTGTTTTCACTTTTTTATCAGAAGATGATGTAAAGACATAAATCAGCATTGAGCACATCTGACTTAAAAATGCCGTGATACCGTAGCCAAGGGCAACAAGGGCCATGGTACCCACTCCGATACCGTAATACTCATGCGAAACCGCATACTGCAAAAGAATTATAACACCCATATAAAGAGAGCGTCCGAGCTGCTGAATTATACCGTAAAATAGTATACCCGTGCTTTTCAACGGTGACACAAAAAGCAGGTTTACGTCTGCCATGCTGAAAAATGCCGCTCCGTTTGAAAAACCGTTTTTGGATATATCAACAAAGAGTAAGGTGTAAATAATAAAAACAATTGAAAGAAACTCGTCTATACTTCTGTATTGCTGATTGACAGTGCCGGCTTCACCACCCATAAAAATGCTCATGCATATCAAAGCCAGAACAACAATCGGAAAAATCAGCTTTGACGGTGAACGGAAATATTCTCTTATACGGTTCTTTTGCTTTGTTAAATATAAGTAACCTAAAGCTGACATCACTTTTCACTTCCCGTAACAGAAAAGAACAGCTCCTCAAGGCTGCCGCTTTCCCCGTTCCTCTTGCAGGCAACAACCTCTGAGTTTACCATAATATAAGCTATATCCCAGAAATCTTCAACACTGTCTAACATGTGAGTACTGATGAGAATACTTCTGCCCTCATTTTTAAGCTCCAGAAAAAGCTCTTTAAGCTGTTTTATTGCATAAGGGTCAAGACCTACCATAGGCTCATCAAAAATGATTATTTCAGGCTTATGCACAAGTGCACAGCAAATTGACAGCTTTTGCTGCATACCCTTTGAAAGCTCCTTGCCAAGCTTATCCTTTTTATCGTAAAGCTCAAAGCGTTTTAAAAGTCTGTGACCTGTTCCGTCATCCTCAAGCTTATAGCTGCGCCTGATGAATTCAAGATGCTCATCAACGGTAAGAAGGTCATAAACCTGAGGCATTTCAGGAATGTAGCCAATGAGTCTTTTGGCTTCAAGGCTTTTGTTATTGAAGCCGTTAAGGGTTATTTCACCTTTAAAACGCAAAAGACCGCATATACATTTGATAAGTGTTGATTTACCCGCTCCGTTAGGACCGAGAAGCACTGCAATTTCTCCGTTATCAATATCAAGGCTGACACTGTTGTTTGCCGTAAGCTTTTCATATTTTTTTGTTACATTGTTAACCTTAAGCATAAAATCTCCTTGTGAAACATCTTCTTTTGTCATTGTATCATACTATTAAGCTTTTGAACAGAGAAAAGTAGAATTTTATGTTAATTAATGCAGATTTATAATACAACAACTATTTTTTAGTTTTCTCTAAAAAGTCACGCTGATATTCTTTCCACACAGTGTTGCATTTTTGCTGAAATTGGTGTATAATGTGGTAAAATCAACTTGTAGAGGTGAAAAAAATGCAAAACACCGAAAAAAAGCCCGACGGCCGCAGAGTAAGAATGACAAAGCTTCTGCTTAAAGAGAGTCTTATTGAACTCATGAAGAAAAAATCAATTCATGTTATCAGTATCAAGGAAATCTGTGAGGGTGCCGATGTTAACCGCAGCACCTTTTACCGTCATTATGACACCCAATATGACCTTTATGATGACATTATCAATGATATTTCAGATGATATTCTTGTAATTTACCAATCATGCAACGAAGAAAGCATAACAGTAACCCAGTTGCTTACAAAAATTTTCCAATACATTGAAGATAACCGTGAGCGCTTTCTTGTTATTCTCAGTGACAACGGTAACATCAGCCTTGGTGAAACCTATAACAGAATTACGGACCGTTTCATCAAAAGGGAGAACACCGGTGAGCTTGGTGCCTATGTTGCTCAGTTTATAGCCGCAGGCATGACAAGTATTCTGTGGTCATGGCTTAACACAGAAAACAGAAGACCTCCCGAACAAATTGCTGCACTGATTAATTATCTTATAAAGCATGGCTTCAAAAGTGCAGTTGACTTTGTACTCGGATCAAAGTAACAAATGTAATATAAAAAAACAGCTGTAAAAACATTTTTTTACAGCTGTTTTTCATATCTTAAATATCATTAATATCGTAGGGTGTCCTCTGGTAAACAAAATAGTTCAGCCAGTTGGTAAACATAAGCGTACCTACATTTCGCCATGTCATCAAAGGCTTTTTAGTCGGATCGTCATCGGGGAAATAATTATAGGGAACCTTAATATCAAGGCCCTTGTCCTTATCCCTGAAATATTCCTTAGCCAGAGTATCTGCATCGTATTCCGAGTGTCCCGTTGCATAAAAATTCCTGCATTCAAGGTCTGATACAAGATGAATACCCGCCTGCTCGGAATAGGAAAGAATCTGCAAATCCTTACAAAGAGCAACATCGTTGAAGTTCACATCTGTGTGCCTTGAATGAGGCACGAAGTAAGTGTCATCGAAGCCACGCATAAGAGGATGGTACAAATCAAGAGGTCTGTGGGCAAAAACGCCGAACATTTTTTCCGGCAATGTATGCTTTTTGATGCCGTGATGATAGTACATACCCGCCTGCGCTCCCCAACAGATGTGGAAGGTGGAATAAACATTGGTTTTTGTCCATTCAAAAATCCGGCACAGTTCTTCCCAGTAATCAACCTCTTCAAACTCCATAAGCTCAACGGGAGCACCTGTGATAATCATACCGTCATATTTTTTGTGCTTAATTTCATCAAAAGTATAATAAAACTTGTTAAGATGGCTTTGGGATGTGTTTTTTGACTCATGTGTTGCCGTTTGCAGAAACTCAACATCTACCTGTAAGGGAGTGTTACTCATCAGCCTCAAAAGTTGAGTTTCCGTTACAATTTTTGTAGGCATCAGATTAAGAATAAGAATTTTAAGTGGTCTTATGTCCTGGCTCTGAGCACGGGATTCCGTCATAATAAATATGTTTTCCTGTTCAAGACTTTCTCTTGCAGGGAGTCTGTCGTCAATTTTAATGGGCATTTCGATTCTCCTCTTAAAGTTGGTACAAGGATCATTATACCTTAAAAAAACGGTTTTGACAATAGCTAAGATAAAAACTGCACGGAATAAAGTCCGTGCAGCAGCTTTATTTAACAAGCGAAAAAACAAAAGCAAAAAAATTCACAAGGAATGCTTTAATTGTTTCTGAAAGTGACATATTAATCTGTGCGCCTTCAGCCTCCCTGTTTCCGCCGTCAGTTGCAGCAGAGCCGTCATAGTCACTTTCAAAGGAAGAAAGCCAGGAAATAATACCATCAGGATAAGTCAGCGTTATTTTTTCACCAACACCGTTGACCGTACTCATCATCGGGTAATCGCCGTTTTCATCAGAGAACATATCATTATTCACCGAATACCAGGCATGATGGCCGCTGACATTGGGAACACCGTTCGGATAAGAACTCACCGTAAGAGTTGACAGTCGGCATTCTTCGGGAACATTGCTGACAGCTACAATATTTTTCCAAGTAGGCATTACTGAGGTAAAATAGCTGACGAGCGGGTCAATTACACAGCTTGTCATCCATATAGGCATATCTGCAATGAGGGCGGTCTGCTCTACACCCGGAGTCCAGGCAGGACAAATCGGGAATGCTGCAGCAAACAACTCCGGATAAGCCACAGCCATTTTGAGTGTCATCTTGCCACCCATTGAATAGCCACCAATGTAAATCCGCTTCAAGTCAATGTTTTTTCTGTTTTCTTTGATAAAACCGTCAATTGCCGCTCTGAGAGGGTAGATAAGACTGTCTGACCAATAAAGTGCCTTTTCTTCAAGGGAACGGGGAGCAAAAATAAAAGCGCCCTCACTGCCTTTGAAACGGCTCTGATATTCATCACTTGTCCATTTGGCAATTTCGTGTACTTCAATCTGTTTGCCTTCATAAGCTCCGTCGCCCATACCGTGAAGCCATATTACAAGGGGATATTTTGTATTGTCCTTCTCCCCTACCGGTGAAAAATATCTGTAATCGATTGCATAGCCTTCGGTTTCGGGTCCCACACCTTTTTGGAACTGACCCTGAAGGGTTTCAAGCCCGTCATTAACGGACACTGCCGATGAAGATACTGCCGTTACACCAAAAAGCATGACAAGCGAAAGAACGATGGCTGTTATTTTTTTAAGTTTCATAATATTCCTCCTTTTCCCTTTCATTTTAACACATGAAATACGCCTTTTCAAGCAAAAATTTATATAAATTAAAAACCGCCCTTCAAAAGAAAGGCGGCAAAAATATTACTGCTCAACGCCGTAAAAATCAACCATTCTGTAATATTCATCCATTGTGATTGAAACAACGGAGCCATGACGGGGCTTCAGGTGGTCGATTGAATAGGTAGCTCTTCTTACCTGCCTGTAAGACTCAAAATCTCTTGTCATCTGTGCGAAGAAGGTACCGTTGCTGTATTCATCCATAATCATCATCCAGGCATTTGTGCCGTTGATACGGTACATTGTGCTGCCCTCAACACCGAACCAGTTGAGAGAGCATATTGTGTAATCCTCATTGAAGGGACCGGTGGCGCTTTTTGATTTTACATAAGCGATTTTCTGTGTAAGATCCTCTTTGAAGAAAAGATAGTAGTAACCGTCTTTTTCATTATAAATCATATCACCGTCAATGCACTGAATACCTGTGAAGGTTGTTCCGTCTTCCCTTGTGATAACCTCACTTCTTCTGCCGTAAAGATATTCGGGAGCTGTGAAGGTTTTGAAGTCTTCAGTATAAAGATAATAGTGCTGTGCATTATCCTCGTTAAGGGGTGTTGACGGGTCATCCCAGGTTGAAAGAGCAAGATAAAGCATATACTTACCTTCAGCTTCATCCCATATAACCTGCGGTGCCCATGCCCTGTTGCAGCCTTCCCAGCCGGGGAAATCGCGGATATCGAGCACATACTCATCCTGCCAGTTAACAAGGTCATAGGATTTCCAGAAAATTACTGCATGGTTTGAGGTCCAACCCTGCATTGCATCCATATCAGTTGCAACTATGTAGTAGCAATCCTTACCCTCGGCATCAACAGCCTTGAAGATATAGGGGTCACGGACACAGCCTGTTCCCTTTGTCTGGTCGATAACAGATTCATTACCGTTAAGTGCCTTGAAGTTGTATCCGTCAGTGCTGACAGCAAGATGAATTGTCTGCTCCTCAGGCTCATTACCCACAAAGTAACAGAACAGGTATGCATCCTTTGCGCTTACTGCATTAAAGGCATAATCATTAAAAACATAATTGAAAACACTCAGGCCCAACATAATGAAAGCCATAAAATAACGCATAAATACCATAACAATACTCCTTAGTTTTTTTCACATTATAGCACATAAAAACACAAATTGGAAGTATATACAAACAAAAAACATAAAAAGCAGTTGACAAAGCATCTCCTTTTATGGTAATATTATCGGGCAAAAGAGATGCAGCACTTACCGAAGGTAAACTTCACTTTTGCGAAACAAAAACTTAACTTCATATATGGGGGCGTAGCTCAGCTGGGAGCCCAAGGCACTCAGAAACGCACCCCACCAAAAACTTAATAAATAAATTACTCAGTGTGCCCTTTTATGGGGGGGTAGCTCAGCTGGGAGCCCAATGCACTCACAAACGCACCCCACATTGAGCAGTTGAAAAATTTAATACTTGGGGGTATAGCTCAGCTGGGAGCGAGAAGCACTCAGAAACGCACCCCAATTGAGCAGTTGAAAAAATTTAATATATGGGGGTATAGCTCAGCTGGGAGCGAGAAGCACTCAGAAACGCACCCCACAAAAAACTTAATAAATAAATTACTCAGTGTGCCCTTTTATGGGGGCGTAGCTCAGCTGGGAGAGCGCTTGAATGGCATTCAAGAGGTCAAG
>JAZSHC010000036.1:0-60155 GCA_045533065.1 Acutalibacteraceae bacterium | reverse complement strand
CTCGAACCGTCGACCTCCAGCGTGACAGGCTGGCGTTCTAACCAACTGAACTACCGGGCCAAATGGTGGGAACAACAGGGCTCGAACCTGTGACCCTCTGCTTGTAAGGCAGATGCTCTCCCAGCTGAGCTATGCTCCCATCTTTGCCACCACTCTCGCAGCGACTTGTATACTATACATCAAAAAAAGTTTTTTGTCAACACTTTTTTAAAGTTTTTTTGGATTTTTTTATTTTTTTGTTGCTCTTTTAATAAGGCCTTTTATGTCCTCCGGTGTGAAAACATACTTGGTATCGCAGAACTGGCAGTTAACCTCGGTTTTTTCATCCTTCATCATATCAGTGAGCTCTTCAACACCTGTGCTGATAAGTGCACCCTCTACTCTCTGCCTGGAGCAGTAGCATTTATAAGTGGGCTCACTGCCGTCAAGTACCTCAAGGTCAAAGAGCTTGAGTGCATGTCTGCATATTTCCTCAGGTGACATACCTGTGTCAATAAGAGTTGAAATAGGTTCAAGACCTTCAATTGATTTTTCAACCTTTTCAATGGTATCTTCCATTGCTGTGGGAAGAAGCTGAATGATAAGTCCGCCTGCTGCTTTGATTGAAAGGTCAGGATTAACGAGTACACCCAGAGCACAAACAGTGGGTGTCTGCTCACTTGTGGAATAGTATGCTGTAATATCCTCGGCAATTTCGCCTGAGATAATTGGGGACTGTCCGACATAAGGCTCTTTCATGCCAAGGTCCTTGATTACGGTGAGAAAACCGTTCTTACCAACAGCGCCTGCAACGTCAAGCTTTCCTTTTTTGTTGAGGGGAATTTCAACAACGCTCTGCTGAACATAGCCTCTGACATTACCTTCACTGTCTGATACTGCCATAACAGTACCTGCAGGACCGTCACCTTTAAGACGAAGGGTAACAGAGTCATCCTTGCCCTTGAGCACAGCACCCATAAGTGATGCACCTGTAAGCAGTCTGCCCAAAGCGGCAGAGCATACAGCAGATGTTTTATGAATCTGCTGAGCTTTTTCAACTATATCTGTGGAATTCACCGCCATAACGGTAAGAGTACCGTCGGTTGATATACATCTTACTAATTTACCCATATAATTAACTCCTTTAGTTGAATTCCGAATTCACTGTGTTCCGTGCTTTTTCAGCACAAACACAGCTCTTTGAGTATCGTCTTTAACATTATTTTTAGTCATTTCCTCATAGATGCCGATGACTTCGAATTTATATGTGGTAGCCCATTTTTCAATATCGGCCAGCTCATATCCTTTTTCACAGAACTGCTCCGTATATTTATAGTATACATCGTCTTCTTCGTCTTTTTCAAAAATATCAAGGTTTATTGTTGTAAGAAGATTTTCATCGGTACTGTTCTGCCATACACAGTAAACGTCATCCATATCGTAAACGAAGGTGTTGTTGCCTAAGACTTCACGGTGTTTATAGGGTGTGTTAACATCAAAAATAAAAATGCCTTTGTCTTCCATAAAAAGGGATACACGGCGGAAAATTTCCTTCACAGTGTTTTCATCTGTGACGTGATTGATGCTGTCAAGGGTACATACGGCACCGTTAATTGTGCCGAAAAGATCAAGCTCCTCCATTTTCTGGCAAAGGAAAATCACATCGGCTGAAGCTTCTGCTTTCTTTTCCTGAGCCTGAGAGAGCATGTCCTCTGAAGCATCAACACCGATAACTTCATAGCCCTTTTCGCTCATGAGCATTGATACTGTACCTGTTCCGCAGGCTAAGTCAAGCAAAATCCCCTTGCTGATACCGTTTTCAGCAAGGAGACCGTGTATATAATCACATCTGCTTTCGTAGTCTACATTTTCGGTCAACAGGTCATAATAATATGCAAAATCGCCGTAACCTGCCATAGCTTAATCCTCTTTGCCGAAAATTTTGTCATATCCGCCCTTGCCGAAAGCGAGAGAACGGTTGACACGGCTTATTGTTGCCGTTGAAGCACCTGTTTCGGCAACGATGTCACTGTACACTCTTTTTTCACTGAGCATTTTTGCAACAACAAGTCGCTGTGAAATTGAAGCAAGTTCCGTTTTGGTGCAAAGGTCATCAAAAAGTGCCTCACACTCTTCAAGAGTTTCAATTTTGAGAATAGTCTCATAAAGATACTCTATATTTCTGTTAATTTTTTCCATGTTTCTGTCTGCCATTATATGTTTCCTTTCAGATGCATAATGTTTTCATAAAATAAGGTATGCTTTTCTCCAAGTATTCAATAGTTTAACACATTAAAATGAAAAAGTAAAGAGAATTTGAAAAAATCTGCTTCACCGTGCAAAACTTCTTGAAATCGGTTTGAGTTCTGTGTATAATCATATAGTAGGTTATCCCAAAAAGAAAGGATGATATAAAAATGAGTTATCAGCTTCAGCTTGCATTAACGGTTATCGGTATTATTGCCGTTGTTTTACTTGTGTTGTATTTCGGCTTGGGTGTGGTGTTTTTCTTTATTGCTCTTGGCAACAAAAAAAGGTCTGACCCCACAGTTCCCTGTAAAGACAGTCTTTTTGAAAGAAATGCAGATAACCCCAACCTTATTGCAGGTTACAAATGGTATGACAATACATATCACCAGGAGGTTATAATAAAAAACAGAAAGGGCGAAAACCTTCACGGTGTAGAATTCCGTAACCCTTCTAACAGTAATGTGTGGGCAGTATGCCTTCACGGCTGGACAAATGTTAACCGTGAGATGTCCTCTTATGCAATGGAATATTACAAAAGAGGCTTCAACATTCTTCTTCCTGACCTCAGAGGCCATAATAACAGTGAACACAAGTTTGTAACAATGGGTTGGCTTGACAGACTTGATGTTGTTGACTGGATAAATAGTATTGTTGAAGAAAACCCAAAAGCAAGAATAATAATTCACGGTGTATCAATGGGCGGTGCCACAACCATGATGACAACAGGCGAAGAGCTTCCCGAAAATGTCTCAGTTGCAGTTGAAGACTGCGGCTTTACCGGTGTTAAGGATATTTTTGTTGATCAGTGCATAAGAAAATATCATCTGCCGCCAAAAATAGTTATGCCTCAGGCATCTCTTGTGAACAGGCTTATAAACGGTTTCTTCTTCGGTAAGGCTTCGGCTGTTGAGCAGCTTAAAAAATCAAAAACTCCCACACTTTTCATTCACGGTGATAAGGACGATTTTGTTCTTCTTGATAATCTTTACCCTGTATACGAGGCTTGTGCTGCTCCGAAGGAAAAATACATTGTAAAAGGTGCAGAGCATGCAGTTTCCTCTCACTGGTTCCATGAAGAGTACTGGGAAGTGGTAGATGCCTTCCTTGAAAAGTATTTTTACAGTGCACACAATGCGCAGTAAATGAAAGTAATATAATTAAGCGGACAACCGTAACGCTGCCTTATCGGGTGGTGGCAAAGGTGTCCGCTTTTTTGTTAAACTTACAGTATAAGCCGTGAAAAATAGATTTTAATTTATAAATATACACTAAATTACATATTTTGTGCATAAAACTGTTGACAACCTGCATTTTCGGTGATAGAATATCGTCACATTAAAATTAAACCTATTTTGGAGGAATTAAAAATGAAAAAGTTTTTAGCAATCGCTCTTGCAGCTGTTATGCTTTTCGCTCTTGCAGCTTGCGGCTCAAACAATGCAACAGACGGCAATGCAACAGACGGTAATGCAGCAACAAAGGCAGTTAAGGTTATTGATATTAACCTTACAGAAGAAGAATACGCTTTCGGCGTAGATAAGGCTCAGCCTGAACTTCTTGCAGACGTTAATGCTTTCATTGAAAAAATCATGAAAGACGGTACATTCGAAGATATCTGCAACAACTATTTCGGTGACGGTACTCCCGTTGCAGTAACATCTGCAGAACTTGACGAAACAAAGGATCAGCTTGTTGTTGCAACAAACGCTGCTTTCGAACCCTTTGAATATACACAGGGTGACAAGTACTACGGTATCGATATGGAAATTGCTGCTCTTCTTGCAAAGGAACTCGGCAAGGAGCTTGTTATCAACAACATGGACTTTGATGCTGTTTGCCTTTCAGTAGGTCAGCACAAGTGCGACATCGCAATGGCAGGTCTCACAGTTAAGGAAGACAGAAAAGAACATGTTGACTTCACTTCAACATACTATGAAGCTTCACAGAAGCTCATCGTTAAGGGTGATGACACAACATTTGATGCATGCACAGATGCAGCATCAGTTGAAGCTATCCTTAAGGGCTTTGACAACACAACCAAAATCGGTGTGCAGAACGGCACAACAGGTAACTTCTATGTTAAGGGTGACGCAGACTGGGGCTTTGACGGCTTCGCTGCTGAATGTGTTGGCTACAAGAACGGTGCTCTTGCTGTTCAGGACCTTGTAAACGGCAACATCAACTATGTTGTTATTGACGCAGCTCCCGCAATTTGCATTGCAGAAGCAATCAACGAAGTTGCTTAATCAGTAATTACAGAATAATATACGGCAATACCTCACTTAACAGTGAGGCATTGTTGTTTGTATAAAGGATTTTATTTATGAGTTACATAGCTTTAAATGCCTTGTCGGTTTTTTCGTCAATGGCGGATTTTATAAAAGATTTCCCTGTTAAGGTTGACCGTTTTATTAAGGTCTTTGTAGAACAGGGTGGCTATAATGAAGTAGTTACAGGTCTTAAAAACACCATTTTGATTGCTGTTACCGGCCTTATAATCGGTATTGTTATCGGTACTCTGATTGCAACAATCCGTGTTCTTCCCAAATACAGCAAGGCCTCAAAAATTCTTAATGGCTTCTGTACATTTTATGTTGGCCTTTTCAGGGGTACACCCATGGTGGCACAGCTTCTTGTTTTCTACTATGTTATGCTTCCGCTTCTGGGCCTGAAGATGACCTCTGTTAATGTGGCAATCTGCGTTTTCGGTTTTAACTCAGGTGCATATATTTCCGAAATGATGCGTGCAGGTATTCTTTCCGTTGACCCCGGTCAGATGGAAGGCGGCAGAAGTGTCGGTATGAGCTACGGAGCAACAATGATGAAAATTGTTATTCCTCAGGCAATCAAGAATATTCTTCCCACTCTGGGCAATGAATTCATTGCGCTTATCAAGGAAACCTCTGTTGTATCCTTCATCGGTGCTACGGATATTTATGTTGCATTCAATTACATCGGTTCAAACAGCTATGAATTCATGGTGCCTTACCTTGTTATGGCGATGATTTACATTGTGATTGTTTGTATCATTTCTCTTGGTATCAAGCTCATGGAAAGGAGACTGAGGAAAAGTGACAGATAAAAATGAAAACCTTATTGTGGTCACTGACCTTTGCAAATCCTTTGGTGACAACAAGGTGCTCAAGAATGTAACCACAACAATTAAAAAAGGCGAAAAGGTTGTTGTAATCGGTCCCTCGGGTTCAGGTAAAAGCACCTTCCTTCGTTGCCTTAACTGTATGGAAGACCCCACAAGCGGTTCCATAATTTTCGGTGGCGAAAATATTGCCGATATGAAGGTTGATATTAATGTTCACCGTCAGAAGATGGGTATGGTGTTCCAGCATTTTAATCTTTTTGCCAACAAGACCGTTATAGAGAATATTATGATGGCTCCCGTATATGTGGGAAAAAAGAACCTTAAAAAACAAAAAAGAGATAATCTTCTGAAAAAGCTTCACTTAAAAAAAGGTGATGCTGTTCCTGTGACAACCTCTGTTGCCGAAATCAAAAAGCAGGCAAGGGAAAAGGCTGAAGAGCTTCTTAAGAGAATCGGCCTTGAAGAAAAGGCAGATGCTTATCCCTCGTCACTTTCAGGCGGTCAGAAGCAGAGAGTTGCCATTGTGCGTTCTCTTGCAATGGACCCTGATGTTATCCTTTTTGACGAGCCTACATCGGCACTTGACCCTGAAATGGTTGGCGAAGTGCTTGAGCTTATGAAGGAGCTTGCAGACCAGGGCATGACAATGGTTGTTGTAACTCACGAAATGGGCTTTGCCAAGGAAGTTGGAACAAGAATCATGTTTATGGATGAGGGACACTTTGTTGAAGAAGCAACTCCGGAAGAGTTCTTTTCAAACCCCAAAAGCCCGAGAGCAGTTGAATTCCTTTCAAAGGTATTATAATAAAACAGATGCTGTTGCACATTGTGCGGCAGCATTTATTTTTCTTACCAAATTATGACAAATTGCATAAAAAACTATGGGCAGTCAATAATTATTTCTACAACAAATAATTCATACCCACTTGCTATGAATTAAATTTAATGATATACTACTGATAAGGTAGGATTTTGATACAGTTGTTAAGAAAGGGGAGAACAGTGGATGAAAATATCAACAAAGGGAAGATACGGTCTTCGTATTATGACGGACCTTGCAGTTTACGGTAAGGATTGCTGTGTTTCACTTAAGGATATCGCCGAAAGAGAGCACCTTTCTGAAAAGTATCTGGAACAGATTATAACAAAGCTCACAAAAGCTGAACTTGTTGAATCTGTCAGGGGTGCCAAAGGCGGATACCATCTTACAAAAGCTCCCGAGAAAATCACCGTTGAGGATATCCTCAAGGCTACGGAAGGCTCTCTTGCGCCGGTGGCTTGTGCTGAGGATAACGGCAGGTGTGAAAATTACTGCGACTGTGTAACCTCCTTTATATGGACAGAAATATATAAAGCAACTATTTCGGTGGTCAGCAGAATAACCCTTAAGGACCTTGCCGAAAGAAGCCAGACAATAGAAAAAACAGAATTGGAGTGTTTGAAATGAGATACGTTTATGCAGATAATGCGGCAACAACTCCCGTATCAAAAAAGGTAGTTGAGGCCATCATTCCTTATATGACAGAGCATTACGGTAACCCTTCAAGCCTTTATGAGGTCGGACAGGTTGCTCACAGAGCAGTTGAAAAAGCAAGACAGCAGGTTGCAACTGCCCTTAATGCAGATTCAAAGGAAATTTACTTCACATCAGGCGGCTCAGAGGCAGACAACTGGGCAATCAGAGGCGCAGCACTTCTTGGTGCAAAAAAAGGCAAAAAGCATATTATCACAACAAAAATTGAGCATCATGCAGTGCTTCACACCGTTGAAAAGCTCACAAAGGAAGGCTTCACCGTAACCTACCTTGATGTTTATGAAAACGGTATTGTAAAGGTAGAGGATGTTGAAAAAGCAATCACAGACGAAACCTGTCTTGTAACGGTTATGTATGCAAACAATGAAATCGGCACAATACAGCCCATTTCAGAAATAGGTAAGCTTTGCCGCAGCAAGGGTGTGCTTTTCCACACTGATGCAGTTCAGGCGGTGGGTCATGTTAAAATTGACGTTGCAGAGCAGTGCATCGATATGCTCTCTCTTTCAGGTCACAAGTTCCATGCAACAAAGGGTATAGGTGCTCTTTATTGCAAAAAGGGAATCAGACTTCCCAATCTTATTGAAGGCGGTGCACAGGAAAGCGGCAGACGTGCAGGTACTGAAAATGTTCCCGGTATTGTGGGACTTGGTGTTGCCATAACAGATATGTGCGAAAACCTTGAAGAAAACGCAAAGAAGGTATCTGCTCTTCGTGACAGACTTTTTGAAGGCGCTTCTAAGATTTCTCATTCAAGAATCAACGGAGACAGGGTGAACAGACTCCCCGGCAACTTCAGCATGTGCTTTGAAGGTGTTGAGGGTGAAAGCCTTCTGCTTATGCTTGATTTCAAGGGTATATCCGCATCAAGCGGTTCCGCATGTACCTCAGGCTCACTTGACCCGAGTCACGTTCTTCTTGCAATAGGCCTTAAGCATGAGGTTGCTCACGGATCACTCAGACTTTCACTCAGCGAAAACAACACTGTGGAGGATGTTGATTATATTCTCGAGGTTCTGCCTCCGATTATTGACAGACTTCGTTCAATGTCACCACTGTGGGATCATATTATGGAACAGGAAAAGGAGAATAACTGAAATGGAATACAGTAAAAAAGTAATGGAACACTTTGCAGAGCCTCACAATGTGGGTGAAATTCCCGATGCAAACGGTGTGGGCGAAATCGGCAACGCAAAATGCGGAGACATCATGAAGATGTTCCTTAAAATTGAAAATGATATTATTGTTGACGTAAAGTTCAAAACATACGGTTGTGCAAGTGCAATTGCAACTTCTTCAATCGCAACTGATATGATAAAGGGAAAGCCTGTCAGCGAAGCTCTCAAGCTTACAAACAAGGCTGTTGTTGAAGCTCTTGACGGTCTTCCCGCAGTTAAAATTCACTGCTCAGTACTTGCTGAACAGGCAATCAAGGCTGCCCTTGCCGATTATTACAAGAGACAGGGTATTGATCCCGAGCCTATTGTAGGCAAAATTGAAGAGCACGATCACGATGCGTGTCACATTTAAATAAAAAGCTGCAGCTTATACGGCTATGAAGGCTAACACCTTTGTAGCCGTTTTTTCATCGTTATTCATAGAATGAAATGCAGATACTTTTATAAATTGCTGATTATTTGCCTTAAAAATACATATAAGTTTTTGAGGTGTTTAAGTATGTTTGCTGTTGTGAAGATAATTGATCGGGAAAAGACTTTTTTGAGTCACTTTAAAAAAAGAAAGATTACGTCTGAAAGAGTGTTATTACCCAACGGTGAAAGCTTTTTTATTATTACCGCAGAGAAAAAAGGAGGAAAAATACCCTTCAGGGAAATACTGAATTATTCCGGTATTCTTCATGACAAAATACTTTTTGACCGTGATTTTGAGTTTTGTGATGAATGGAGTTATACTCCCTTTAAACCTGCGAAGCTGAAAAAGAAGCTGCTTTTAGACCTGGCAGTAAAAACACTTGAAGAATTAAACATTAATCCTCAAAAAACAAATATCTGCATTTGGGATGCTGAGGGCACATACATAAATGAATTGCATCGGCTTTTCAGGTTCGGTAAAAAAATACATGTCATATGCCAAAACAAAAGCATATATGAAAAAAAGAAAATTGAATATCTTGAAAAATACGGTGTTTGTGTGACGCTTGGGGAAAGCTTCACAAATTGCGGCAATGAATATAATGTTGCAATATCTCACAGCTGTGAAGAAATTCCTTTGCTTTTTAAAGGGATTGTGTTTACAAACGGAGAAAAAGATTTCCTGTCGGCTGAATGCTATGAAGTAAGGGAAATAAGCCTTCCTTTTGAATATGAACGACTGAGGCCTTGCGGCATAGATAAAATGACTTTTGCATCAGCACTTTATGAGTGCTGCGGTGCAGAGTTTTGACACTTGTTTTTTTTATTATTAATTGATATAATTTAACGGATAAAGGAAGTGATGAAAATGACCTGCGATGAGGCTCTTGATTTTATATATTCCCACAGAAAATTTCAAAAAAGCAACGGACATGAAAGAATTAACAGGCTCCTTGAACTTCTCGGTAATCCTCACAAGGGAATGAGCTTTGTTCATGTTGTGGGAACCAACGGAAAAGGCTCTGTATCAACGGCTCTTTCCTGTATTCTTACCAAAAGCGGCTACCGCACAGGGCTTTTTACCTCTCCTTTTGTTATACAGTTCGGTGAAAGAATCAAGGTTGACGGTGAGTTTATTCCCGAAAGTGAGATAGCGGATATTACCTCTGTTATAAAAGAAAAAACTCTGCAGATGGAAAAAGAGGGGCTTTTTCCCACAGTGTTTGAAGTGACAACAGCTCTTGCACTTTTTTACTACAGAAAGCGTGGTTGTGATATAGTTGTTCTTGAAGCAGGAATCGGCGGCGGAAAAGACAGCACAAATGTTATCGGTGCTCCCGAGGTTGCAGTTATAACCTCAGTTTCCCTTGACCATACGGAAATGCTTGGTGAAAGTGTTGATGAAATAACAAAGGAAAAATGCGGAATACTCAAAAACCGTTGCCCTTTGGTGTCATATCCCTTTGACGGTGAGCATCTTGGCTTTATTCCTCAGAACAGTCAGGCAGCAAGGGTAATCATACAAGAAAGTGAAAAAAGCGGCAGCAGGCTTTTTACGGCAGACACAACAAAAGTAAGGCTTGAAAAATGCGATATAACAGGAACCGACTTTACTTATGACGGTCTCAGTATCAGAATAAACACCTGCGGAAAACACCAGATCGGAAATATGCTCACAGCAATAACTGCTGCAAGGGTGCTCAGAGAAAAGGGCTACAGCATAAGTGACAGAGCAATTGAAGACGGCATAGCCGCTTTTTCCCTTCCGGGCAGAACGGAAGTTATCGAAGGTGAACCACTGATAATTTTTGACGGCGGACACAATGAAGGCTGCATGATGGTACTGATGCAAACTGTGGAAAGCTTTCTTGAAAAAAGAAAAATAACTCTTCTCATGTCGTTTATGAAAGACAAGGATTATGAAAAGGCGATTGAAATAATTGCCCCCTTGTGTGAAAACATTGTATTTACCTGTACAGATAATATAAGAGGTGAAAAAACTGAGATTTTGGCAGAAGTCGGAAGAAAATACTGCAAAAACGTATACGGAATTGAGGATGTTTCCAAGGCCTTCGCTTTTGCAAAACAAAAAGCAGAACAGGAAGTCCTTATTGTTACAGGCTCTTTTTACCTTGTAAGCGAAATAAGAGAAAATCCCCTATACGGTATCTGCCAATGAGCATAATTTCACAAGTGATAAATCCTTTGACATTAATGACAGTCTTCGGCAAATAATTCATAACTTATCCCTTATGATAGTAAAGCTATCGTGAGGGATTTTTTATTTCCCGTCAACAATTAGGAAGAGGTGAAATTTTATGGCGGCAAGAATTGAATATAAACAAAAATCAATCAAGGTATACCTTGAAGGTGAGATTGACCATCACAGCGCATCCCTTATAAGGGTCAGTATAGATGAGGCAATTATGCACAAAAGACCTTCACTGCTTATACTTGATTTCGGCTCAGTCAGTTTTATGGATTCATCGGGAATCGGTCTTGTTATGGGCAGGTATAAGCTGATGAAAAACGTATCAGGCAGAATCCGTGTTGAAAATCTTTCACCGGGTGCCTATAAGGTAATGAAGCTGGCAGGTCTTGACACATTGGGAGAAATAAGACAAAAGGAGGTAGTGTGATGAAGCTTTACAATGAACTAAAAATGGTTGTTGATTCAAAAAGCATAAACGAAGGGTTTTCACGGGTGGCAGTATCCTCTTTTGTTTCATGCCTTGACCCTAATGTTGAGGAAATTACAGATATAAAAACTGCAGTGAGTGAAGCCGTTACAAATGCAATTGTTCACGGGTATAAAGAAAAGCAGGGAAAAATTTACATAACAGTGTCCCTTTTTGAGAATAATAATGTCAGAATAAAAATCCGTGATAAGGGCATTGGCATTGAAGATGTTGAAAAAGCAATGGAACCTCTTTTTACAACAGCAGGCTCTGAAAGGGCAGGCTTGGGATTTGCTGTTATGGAATCCTTCATGGATAAGGTAAGGGTTTCCTCAAAGCCTGATAAAGGTACTACGGTAACCATGGATAAAAAAATATGGGGCAAGAATATATAGCTGAGGGCATGGCCTTGTGCAAGGCGAAAGGATGAAAATCAAACAAAGGATTCACTTGTTAAAAGACAAATATCTTTGGAATACAAAGCATCTATTTCGTGATTTTAAGGGGTGGTACGGCTATGGCAAAAGAAGAAAGAACCCGTGAAAATCTGATAAATGACAATTACGGTCTTGTTCATGCCTGTGCCAATAAATTCCGTGGCAGGGGCATTGAATATGATGACCTTTTCCAGGCAGGCTGCGTGGGCCTTATCAAGGCGGCGGATAATTTTGACTCGTCAAGAGGGTTTGCATTTTCAACCTATGCAGTGCCGGTTATTCTGGGTGAAATCAGGCGTATTTTCCGTGACGGCGGAGCGATAAAAATCGGCAGAACGCTGAAGGAGAAGTCAAGAAATGCCATGAAGGTAAAACAGGAGCTGTCGGCAGAATTAGGCAGAGAGCCTACCGTAAGCGAGCTCGCCCAGAAGCTTGGCACGGACATTTCAACTGCGGCAGAGCTTATCACAGTGTCCATGCCCACAATATCACTCACAGCCTGTGACGATGAAAAGGGCTCAGGTCAGCTTGATATTCCCACACCTGCACCGGAAGGAGATATAACGGAGAAGATGGCTCTTAAAACAGTTGTGGAATCCCTTGAGGAGCGGGATCGCAAGCTTATTGAATTACGCTATTTCAAGGGTCTTACACAGGTTAAAACTGCGGCGGAGCTCGGTATGAGTCAGGTTCAGGTTTCAAGAAGGGAGAAAGCAATTCTTTTGAAAATGCGCAACAGCATGATGTGATATGCTCATATATAGTGGAAATTTTCTGAGATTTATGATATAATATATGTCCAAGAAAAATTAAGGAGCATAGAGATGTTTAAATTTAAACGTATTATATCTTTATTTTTTGTGCTTTTAATGTGCGTTACTCTTTTCGGCTGTGGCAGAGAAAATAAAAGTGCGGCATCTTATCTCATGAAGGGCAAAGCCGCTGACATTGAAATTTCAGACGGTGAAGAAAAAAGCATCTTCTGCGATAAAACTGCCTTGAAGAATAAAAAGCGTGTTTCAGGAACGGATATGGCAGCTCTTTACTTCAATAAAAACAATAACTCTGTCAGTGTTTACGATTCCGGCTCTTCAACAATATGGCGCAGCCTTCCCGCAGAATACAGGGATGTAAAAACAGGGGTTATATGTATAACAGTTCTTCATAACGGAAACGAATATGTTCTCAACTCACAGAGCCACAGCTTTGCACAAGGCACAGCTACCTACGAAATAAAGGATAAAAGCGTTGCTGTCACTTATGCAATGAAAGCCGTTGATGAAAAGGGAAACGAAATTGAATTCATTGTTCCTGTTGAATTTACTGATGCTGACGGTACATTCGTTGCGGAAATTGACTGCCGTAAAATTGAAAAAGGGGCAAACAGTAAAAAGGCAGTTTTGAAATCCCTGAGCCTGTTGCCTTATTTCGGAGCATTCAGTGAAGGTGAAAAAGGCGATTTTATCGTTCTTCCCGATGGCTGCGGAGCTAAGATTGATGTTTCCTCACAGGGAAAAAAGGTTAAAAGCTACAATGCCAAGGTGTATGGAGAGGACCCTGCGCTGAAAGAAAAGGAAGCAGCCTTTGCCACTGTTCCTGCCTTCGGTATTAAAAAAGGGGATGCGGCAATTGCGGCAACTGTTGACGAAGGTGAGGCGGTATGCACAATTAAGGCGGAAACCGCATCAAAATCCAAAGGCTTCAACAGGGTGTACCCTGAATTTGAAATTACACCTTCAATGAAAAATGAGGACGGCTCATATTATGTATCCGAAGTGTCATATAACGGAAAAATCAGAGTGTCCTACCGTTTTCTTTCCAAAGACAGCGCTGATTATATCGGCATGGCGGGAGCTTGCAGAGAGCTTTTTATCAGAAGCTCTGTTTTATCTGAAAGCAACATTGACACGGAAAGCGGATATCCGTTCAACCTTAATTTTATAGGAATGTCATATATCACAGGCAGTGAGGGAAAGGCAAAGCAGGAGGTTTTGTGCAGCTTTTCCGAGGCATACGATATTCTGCAGAACCTGAATGCAAAGGATATCAACAGCATAAATCTCAAATATAAAGGGATTTACAGCGGCGGTACAATACAGAAAAACATATCTGATGCAAAAATTCTTTCAGCTCTTGGTTCAAAAGCAGAGCTTAAAGAGCTTACCTCTTATGCGCAGGGCAACAGTGTTGATATCTATCCCGACACTCTCCTTTTTACTGCAGATAAAAATAATGGCTTCAATAATTATTCCGTTGCCCTTGACGGTGAAGGCAATGAAATCAGCAAGAAAGAGAATCTTTTTGAGCTTGCTGCTGCAGATATAATTGAGGATAACACAAAAGCAATGCTTTCCTATGCACGTGAAAATGATTTTGAGGGCTTATGCCTTTCGGACGGCGGCTCTGTGCTTTATTCAGATTTCAGCAAGGATGGGGTCGCACTGAGAAATGACATTGCAGATAAGCTTCACAGTCAGATAAATTCTGTTTCGTCAGCAAAGAAATTGATGGTTGAAAAGGGTAATCTCTATGCTGTAAAATATGCCTCGGTTATAACAGAGCTTCCTTCAGAAGCTTATTATGAAGACGGCAAAAAGGTGAATTCGATACCCTTTGTTCAAGGAATCCTTCACGGAATTGCAGATTATTCCCATACCCCCTTCAATCTTGAAAAAGACAGCACAGATGCTTTTCTTAAAAGCGTTGAATACGGTGCTGTTCCCTGTTATGAATGGTACTGTGCCGATAAGGGCAGTGAGAAGGAATCGGATAAGTATTATTTCATGAATTCTCTTTCAGAAGCGCAGAATTTTTATTCCAGAATAAAGAAAAATTTCTCGGAGCTCAGGAATGAAAGAATCACTGATCACCGTGAGGTTAAGAAAAATGTTTTTCTTACCCAATACGGTTCAGGCTCGTCGGTTTATGTGAATTATAATGATAAACCTGTAACTGTTTCCGGTGTAACCGTTGATGCAAAAGGCTTTATAAAAGTTAACTGATAAAAAATTTGACCCGTCAAAAGGCTGTTAAGCCCGTGACGGGTCAATCTTATTTCTCTCGTTCCAGGTGTAATTATTGCATGATAACGCCAAAAAGATGTATATACATTTTTGAAGTGCATAATGAATAATCAGCAATTAATTCAATAAAAATGTTGAAAACTCTGTTAGTAAAGTTGAAAACTTGACAAAAAATCGTAGTTAATATTCTCGATTGTAATTATAATGTGGATAACTTGCGGTTTTCAACGTTTTTAACCGAGTTATCAACATAGGTAAGAAAACACCTTTACAGCAAAATTTTAGCTGTAAAGGTGTTTAGCTTTACTGATTCGTTTATGCTTTTTGAGATAAAATACATGGAATATTGTATTTTATTTCCTTTTATTGTTTTTTGAGCTTTGAATAAATTTATAAATATAGGTGTTGCTGAAAAGAGTTTTAAAATATAGCTGCCGCTTGATAATACAGATAACGGCAAGAAAAATACTTGTTAAAACCACAAGGCAGAGTTTTGCTCTGAACTCGTAAAAAGCCGGAGAAATTCCGAACAGGTAATTACCGTCAGCATAACTGCTTCTGAAAAGCATATAGATTGAATTGTTATAAAGGGCGACTAATGAGATTACTGTAACGAACATTGAAAGCAGTTTAAGGTCATTGGGAATTCTGTCATGGGCTGAATGTATTATATTTCCGCCCTTTTCGACTTTTCCTGAAAGATTGATGTACACCACACAAAAAATGATATAGAGCAGCAGGAAAATTGATGTCAGATTAATATCTGAAACAATAAGCTGCTTCATATTGTTGTGCAGATTTTCATAGTGGGAAATATCATATCTGAAAACAAAATCATTTCTGAAATTGATATAAAGGTCAAAATTGTCTTTGTAGTTTGCGGCGCATTCGCTCACAAAGTCAATGTATTCAGACATGGTCCCCGTTTCATAACAGGGATTTTTCGCATCGAGCACAACAAGCAGAGCCTCATCATTCTCACCGAAGAAGCTTCTCACATCAAAGGCGGAGCTTTTTCCGTTAACATCCTCAAGGTTTGAAATTACGGTATTACTGTCATGATTCACAACAGCATATTCAACGTGTCTCAGTGATTCAAGGTATTCAACGTTGTTTTTATAATCTTCGTCACTTATCCTCAAATAGTAATCAAGGGTTTGGTTATCATGGTCCGACTTGTGAGAGGATATAAATTTCTCGCTGTTGTATTTCAAACTGTTCAAAAGCACATTTTCTATGGTCGTTTCAATTTCATTTTTCAGGTGCTCAGACTCTGTATAGTTAAAGCCGTCCCATTGGATAATGGCATTTCTTGCACTTACACCGTCATCAACAAAGTGATTAACAACATCAAAGGCTTCAGATGCCGCACACCATGAGAAAATCATGCTCAAAGATAAAACAAGAAATTTGAAAGCAGAGGTATAGAATATATTTACAAATCTTTTCATGTTTTTTTCCTCAATCAAGCTGTTCACAAAAGGTGGCAAAATCTTCCATAGTAAGCTTTTCTGCCCTGACGTTGGGATTGAGCCCCGACTCTTCAAGAGCTGAAATTATTTGGGCTTTGGGTATACCGAGTGATGAGCTTACGGAATTTACAACAGTTTTTCTTCTTTGGGCAAAAGCTGCCTTCACAAGCCTGAAAAACTTTTTCTCGTCACTGACCGTTACTGCAGGCTCTTTTCTGATGTCGAGCCTTATAACAGTGCTGTCAACATTGGGGGCAGGCATAAAGGAGCCACGGGAAACGTTGAAAAGCCTTGAGGGTACTGAATAGTAATTTGTGCACACTGTGATGGCACCGGATTCTCTTGAGCCCACGGGTGTGCAGAGTCTGTCGGCAGCTTCTTTCTGAATCATTACGGTGATTGCTTCAATGGGAAGCTTACTTTCAAGCAGCATGGTGATAACAGGGCTTGTTATGTAATAAGGCAGATTTGCACACACAACAACCTTCATGCCCTTAAACTTTTCTTCAATGAGCCTGAGCATGTCAACCTTCATAACATCATCGTTTATTATTTCAATATTATCAAAATCGCTGAGGGTTTCCTCAAGAACGGGCAGAAGCCTTGTATCCAGCTCAATTGCCACAACCTTTTTCGCTTTTTTGGCAAGTTCTGCCGTAAGTACACCAACACCTGTTCCGATTTCAATAACACCGCAGCTTTCATCTGCGCCGCACATTTCAGCCATTCTCGGGCAAACAGAAGGGTTGACAAGAAAATTCTGACCGAGAGCTTTTGAAAAATTGAAGCCGTGCTTTTCCATTACGGCTCTTATAACACCGATATCGGATAAAATCTGCATTTATCACATCTCCTGACTTAAAAACTATTGCAATTTGGTTTTATTGATTGTATAATTGATATACATATTATAAACGAGGTGAATCATTATGTCAATTCTTGTAACCGGTGGTGCCGGATATATCGGCTCACATACATGTATCGAGCTTCTTGGTGCAGGCTACGATATCGTTGTTGTTGATAATTTCTATAACAGTAAAAAAGAATCACTTAACAGAATTGCTGAGCTCAGCGGCAAGGAGTTCACGTTCTATGAATGTGATATCCGTGATAAAGAAGGCCTTGATAAAATATTCAAGGCAGAAAAGATTGATGCAGTTATTCATTTTGCAGGCCTTAAGGCTGTCGGTGAATCCTGCCAGAAGCCCATAGAGTACTATGACAACAACATCGGCGGAACTCTCAAGCTTTGCGAAGTAATGAAGGAAAACGGATGTAAAAAAATTGTTTTCAGCTCATCTGCAACTGTTTACGGCATGAACAACGTTTCTCCTCTTAAGGAGACAATGCCCACAGGCGGCACCACAAACCCCTACGGCACAACAAAATATATGATTGAAATTATCCTTTCTGATATTTTCAAGTCAGATAACGAATGGTCAATCAGCCTTCTTCGTTATTTCAATCCCATCGGTGCTCACAAAAGCGGCAGAATCGGTGAAGACCCCAACGGCATTCCCAACAACCTTATGCCCTTCATCACACAGGTGGCAATCGGTAAGCGTGAGTGTTTAAGTGTTTTCGGTAATGATTATGACACACCCGACGGAACAGGCGTGAGAGACTATATCCACGTTGTTGACCTTGCACTCGGCCACGTCAAGGCTCTCGACAAGGTTTTAAACGGTCACGGACTTGACATTTATAACCTTGGTACAGGTACAGGATACAGCGTTCTTGATGTTGTTAAGGCATTTGAGAAGGCAAGCGGCGTAAAGGTTAACTATAAGATTGTTGACCGCCGTCCCGGTGATATTGCAACCTGCTACTCAGACCCCTCAAAAGCATTCAATGAGCTTGGCTGGAGGGCTGAAAGAGGCATTGAGGAAATGTGTGAGGATTCCTGGAGATGGCAGAGCACAAATCCTAACGGATATCCCGATTAATTTTCGCATTTGTTCCACATAATTCGGCAGAATAAAAAAGCAAAATAAAGGCATCTGACTTTCACGGTCAGATGCCTTTATGAATATACAAAAAACTCACCATTCCTGCCTTGCAATTCGGGCATATCGGTAGTCCTCATAGCCGATGCCGCTTGATGAACGGTAAACACTCAGAACCAATCCCATTGCAAGATACAGACATACTGTTGATGAACCGCCGGCACTGATAAAGGGCAGGGTGATACCGATAACGGGAAGAAGACGCGTGCACATGCCAATGTTGATAATTGCCTGTGAGATTATCATAAAGGCTACTCCGTAGCACATCATTTCAGCGGCAAAATTGCGGCTGCGTTTTCCCACCTGAATAATACGAAGTGCAAGAAGCATGAAAAGTGCCAGAAGGATTATTGCACCGATAAAGCCTGTTTCTTCACACAAAACAGAGAAAATCATATCGTTTTCTTTTTCGGGAAGAAGGTCACTGTGGCTGAGCTTGCCTTCAAAAAGTCCCATGCCGGAAAAGCCGCCGTTCTGGATTGCCTTGAGTGCCTGATTCTGCTGATAGATTTCCGTTGAATATTCCTCGGGATTAAAAAGGGCAAGAATACGGTTACGCTGAATGTCGTCAAAGACCTTGAGCCATATAACGGGTGAAGCCGCAGCAACCACCAGTACACCTGCAGGGAAATACATCCAGTGAAGCCCTGCTGCAAACATCATACCGATAAACATAAGTATGAAAATAAGGGCTGAACCCATATCACCGGTTCTTATAACAAGAAAAATAGGTATTGCAGCATGAAAGCAGAGAAGGACCACATTTTTGAAATCTGAAATATTGTTTTTTACCTTGCTCAGATGATAGGCAAAGGTAATAATAAAACCGATTTTAACAATTTCCGAGGGCTGAAAATAAAGTGAGCCGATTTTGAACCATGAAATAGCGTCGCTTCGTCCGTCAGGGGAAACACCGAATGGAATAAGCAGAAACATCAGGAAAAGGCAACCTGCCGCAACCAGCGGCCACAGCTTTAAAATAATGTCGTAGTCTATCAGTGAGATTATAAGCGCCGCCACAACGCCCATACAAAGGGCAAGTATCATAACCCTTGCGTCACGGGATAAAAGAGAGGCAGAGTCAGCGGTGTAGGTTGCGCTCGAAACCATTATTACACCCAGAACGGAAAGTGCAAGGGTGATTATCATAAGAAGGATATCAGTCTGCTTTACAGTCTTTTTTATGTTTTTCCAAAGCATTTTTTTACATCCTTTCTTTATCATCGTAATTGCGCCTTATATTATATTAGAAAATACAGAATATTTCAAGTCAAAAGTTGACATATCCGTCATTTATATGTAAAATATCATATGGAAAATATTTGTGAAAGGATAGGTTCAATGTTGAAGTTTCATTCAAAAAGTACCCTTGAAACCGAAAATTTTGCTGCAGAGCTGGCAAAAAGAATAAACGGCGGCACTGTTATCGCTTTTTTCGGCGGTCTCGGCGTGGGTAAAACCGCCTTCACAAGAGGACTTGCAAAGGGAATGGGTATCACTGCCGATGTGTCCAGCCCAACCTTTGCCATTGTCAACGATTACGGCGGAAAGCCTCCGCTGGTGCATTTTGATATGTATAAGGTCAGCACATGGGAAGATCTTTACTCAAGCGGATTTTTTGATTACCTTGACATGGGTGCTGTAATTGCTTCTGAATGGAGCGAAAACATTGAAAACGCCCTTCCCGAAAACACCGTGAGGGTGTATATTGAAAAGGGCGACAGAGAAAACGAAAGAATTATTACTGTTGAAGGAATGGATATACAATGAGAATTTTAGCAGTAGATACAAGTGCAGTGTGTGCTTCAGTTGCGGTTACGGAAAATGACAAAATCCTTACAGAGTGCAGCACCAACACAGGTCTTACCCACTCGCGCACACTTATGCCCATGATTGACAGTGCACTGAAAAATGCAGAAATAAAGCTTGATTCAATTGATTGCTTCGCATGCAGTGTGGGTCCCGGTTCGTTTACGGGTATCAGAATCGGCGTTTCTGCAATCAAGGGCCTTGCCGATGCTACGGGAAAAAAATGTATACCTGTTTCAACTCTTGAAGCCCTTGCCTATAATCTTATCGGTCAGGATGTTACTGCCGTCAGTGTTATGGATGCAAGATGCAATCAGGTATACTGTGCCATATTCAGAGTTGACGGTGACAAGGTTGAACGTCTTACCGGGGATATGGCAATTAAGATTGACGAGCTTGCTGAAAAGCTGAAGGAATATGATAATGTTGTTTTCGTCGGTGACGGTGCAAAGCTGTGCCACGGAAAGCTGGGCTTCAGAACAGCAGGCATCGGAAATGTTTATCAGAGAGGAAGCAGTGTTGCTTTTGCAGCTCAGAAGGATTTTACTGAAGAAAAGGCAATTGAGGGTGCAAGGCTTATGCCAACATATCTCAGACTTCCTCAGGCTGAACGGGAATTAAAGGCCAGACAGGCTTTAAATAACAAATAATTTGAAAGGAGAATAAACAATGATAGCATTAGGAGCAGACCACGGAGGATATTACCTCAAGGAAGAAATTAAAAAGCACCTCGAAGAAAGAGGTATAGAATATAAGGATTTCGGCACATATTCATCCGAATCCATTGACTATGCCGCTATTGCTTTTAAAACCTGCAATGCCGTTACAAGCGGTGAATGCGAAAAGGCAATTCTCTGCTGCGGCACAGGTATCGGTATTTCAATGGCGGCTAACAAGGTGAAGGGTATCAGAGCTGCTTGCTGCAGTGACTATTTCAGTGCAAAATTCACAAGACTTCATAATGATGCAAATGCACTTTGCCTCGGCGGCAGAGTTGTTGGTGCAGGTCTTGCAATTGAAATGGTTGATGTGTTCCTGGACACAGAATTTGAAGGCGGCAGACATCAGAGAAGAGTAGACCAGATTATGGCTATTCAGGACGGTATATTTGAAGAATAATATAAAAGGAGAATAATTATGTTGTATTTAAAAAGTTTTATCGCAGTTTTAACAGCCATTGCTTCACTTATCGCAGGCTTTCTCGGTTTGGAAACCAAGCCCGAAAACAACACAGACGAAAGCTTCAGCGTCAAGAGTTATATAGTCTGTGACAGAATTCAGGATCCTTCAAGCCTTTGCAGTGAAGACTTTGATATCATCACCGATGTTATTCTTTTCGGCGTTGCAACCTTTGATGCAAAGGGCAAGGTCAGTGTTAACAGGGAAGTGCTTGAAACTGCCCTTAAAAACCTTAAAGAGGTTATTGGTGACAGAGATATCAGCTATACTCTCAACTTCCTCGGCCCGGGCAGCAAGAGCAATTCATCAGACTGGTACGAGCAGATGGAATCTCTGGGTAATGAGCACAACAAGGCATTCCTTTGCCCCGGACTTCAGACTGACATTATAGAAGTTTTAGAGGAATACGACTTTGACGGTGTGCACTTCGATTATGAATACCCCACAACAGACATTGCATGGTTCGGATATAATAACTTCCTTGTCTCTCTCGGATCAAAGCTCGGTGACGATTACACACTGAATGTTGCCGCTTCAGACTGGTGCTTGCAGTATTCAGACCTTGCTGTCAAATTCGTTGATTCATTTGAGCTTATGATGTATGATGTATACGACGAAGAGGGTAAGCACGCAACCTATGAAACCGTTACCACCCGTTCACAGTGGATAAAGGATTCAAATATTCCCCTTGAAAAGATAACCTTCGGTCTTCCCTTCTATGCAAGACCGACTGACGGTGACGGTTATTGGTACGATTATGTCAGTTATTCGGATAAGCTTGATGAAAACGGCTTTTATACCGACGCCAACATCAGCAAGACCTTCTGGTTCAACACCCCCGATGTGATTGCAAAGAAGACAGAATTTGCAATTGAAGAAGGTTACAGCGGCGTTATGATCTGGCATTACACCTGCGACCTTCCTTCAACTCACGAGGACTCACTTTTAAGAGCGATTGGTACGGCAGTTGAAAAGGCTCAGTGATTTTATCTTGAGTACATCAGGTGATACGGAATGAAAAAAACAGTAAAACCATCACCCTTTACAGCGATTTTCTTCGGCGTTGCAGCAGGACTTTGTTTGATTATATCTGTTATAGATTTTATAAAATATACAGAATTTTCAATAATGAATGTAATTCTGAATTTACTTGTGGGCGGTGTTTTCGTTTATTATCTCCTTAAATACCTTTCTCAGGAAAAAATCTGCTATGATGAAAACAGCTTTACCGTCGGTGAAAAAACCTATAGTTACGGAGATATCACTAATGTTACCGTGGACTCTGAGCATATTATGAGAAACATTTCAACTCTCAGAATACAGGTTTACATAGGTGAAGAGGAAATCTGCTCATTTACCAAAGACGATAAGGGCGGTAAAGACTTTATTGCTGTGCTTAAAAGCAATGATGTTACGGTAAATATTGATGTTTAGTTAAATTTACTTGACAAAGCTTTTGTGCAGTGCTAAAATAACCTTTAATAAAAGAAAAATGAATATCCCGATAAATCGTTGAGGGAGAGGATTTTCTTTAACAGGAATTTTATCAGAGAGCTTTTGTCCTTGGCTGTGAGCAGAAGCAGAATTCAAAAGAAGGTCTACCACTCCTGAGAGTATGCTGAAATAAGGTGTACCGCATTGACAGCGTTAAGGTCAAAAGAGTGCCGTTTTTATAAAACGGAATACGGGTGGAACCGTGGAGCATTACCGCTTCATCCCAAGTTGATTGGGATGAAGCGTTTTCTTTTTTATTAATTTTATTGAAAGGAAGAAAAAACAATGATTAATGTAACACTCAAAGACGGCGTTGTCCGTGAGTACGAAGAAGGCTCAAGTCTTATTACAGTAGCAAAGAGCCTCGGTGCAGGTCTTTACAAGGCGGCTTGCCTTGGTAAAATTGACGGAGAAATCTGCGATTTAAGAACAGTTCTCACAAAAGACTGTGAGGTTGAAATTCTCACTTTTGATGACGAAGAGGCAAAGAAGACCTTCTGGCACACCTGCTCACATATCCTTGCTCAGGCTGTTAAAAGACTTTATCCCGATGTAAAGCTTGCAATCGGCCCTGCAGTTGATAACGGTTTCTACTATGACTTTGACAGTGAGGTTAATTTCACTCCTGAAATTCTTGAAAAAATTGAAGGCGAAATGAAAAAGATCGTCAAGGAAGGTCTTTTCCTTGAAAAGGTTGAAATGGAGCCCGCCGAAGCACTCGCTCTTATGGAAGAAAAGGGAGAGATTTATAAGGTTGAGCTCATAAAGGAGCACGCCGACAAGGGTGAGCCTATCTCCTTCTACCGTCAGGGTGAATTTCTTGAGCTTTGCGCAGGTCCTCACATTCCCGATACAAGCAGAGTAAAAGCCTTCAAGCTCACCTCCTGCACAGGTGCATACTGGAGAGGTGACAGCAAGAACAAGATGCTTCAGAGAATTTACGGCACAGCCTTCACAAAGGCGGCAGACCTTGAAGCACACCTGCTTCAGATTGAAGAAGCAAAAAAGCGCGACCACAATAAGCTCGGCCGTGAGCTTGAAATTTTCACCACCGTTGATTATATCGGTCAGGGTCTTCCCATTATGCTTCCCAAGGGTACACACATTGTTCAGACTCTTCAGCGCTTTGTTGAAGATGAAGAAAAGAGACGCGGCTGGCTCAGAACCAAAACACCCCTTATGGCAAAAAGCGACCTTTACAAAATTTCAGGCCACTGGGACCACTATAAGGATGGTATGTTTGTTTTAGGTGATGAGGAAAAGGATGACGAGGTGTTTGCTCTTCGCCCCATGACCTGCCCCTTCCAGTATCAGGCATACCTTAACAGAGCGCGTTCATACCGTGACCTTCCCATGAGACTGGGTGAAACCTCAACTCTTTTCAGAAATGAGGCTTCAGGTGAAATGCACGGTCTTATCAGAGTCCGTCAGTTCACAATTTCAGAAGGTCACCTTATGTGTACACCCGAACAGCTTGAAGAAGAATTCAAGGGCTGTCTTGACCTTTGTGTTTATATGCTTAAAACCCTTGGTCTTTATGAAGATGTTTCCTACCGCTTCTCACAGTGGGACCCCGATGACAATGAAAAATACATCGGTACTGCTGAACAGTGGGATGAAGCTCAGGGCGTTATGTATAAGATTCTTGACAATCTCGGCATTGATTACAAAATCGGTGTTGGTGAGGCTGCATTCTACGGTCCTAAGCTTGACATTCAGATCAAGAATGTTCACGGTAAGGAGGATACACTCATCACCATTCAGATCGACCAGATGCTTGCCGAAAAGTTCGGCATGGAATATGTGGCTCCCGACGGAAGTAAGAAGAATCCTTACATCATCCACCGTACATCAATCGGCTGCTATGAAAGAACACTTGCTCTTCTTATTGAAAAGTATGCAGGTGCCTTCCCTGTATGGCTTGCACCCGAAAAGGTACGCATTATGCCCATCGCAGACCGTCATCAGGATGCCGCATATGAAGTGAAAAAGCTTCTCGCTCAGGCAGGTATTGACGATGTAACCGTTGACACAAGAAGTGAAAAGCTCGGCTACAAGCTCCGTGAAGCACAGCTTGAAAAAATTCCTTATATGCTTGTTGTCGGTGACAAGGAAGCAGAAGAGGGAACAGTTTCCGTAAGAAAGCGCGGTCACGGTGACCAGGGCTCAATGGCAGCTGCTGACTTCGTTAAGCTTTGCCTTGATGATATTGCAACAAGAGTCATCTGGTAAAAGTAGTCAGTAGCCAGTAGTCAGTAGTCAGGGAAATCGCTTCGCGATTTTTCAGGGCAATTGAATAAAATTATAAAGGGCAGACTTGGTCTGCCCTTAACATCTTGAAAGGTGTGATAAACTATGAAAGAAATAAATGAAAGCTTAGCTGTTGAGCGTTTTCAGGCAATGATAAGAAAAAAGACTGTTTCGGCAAAGGACGGCAATTTTGACAAAGAGGAATTCGCATCCTTTTTGCCTATGCTGAAGGAAAAGTATCCCAAGGTTTTTTCTGTTGTTGAAGCTCAGCTGATAAACGAATTCGGTATCCTTCTTCGCTGGAAGGGTAAAAACGAAAAGCTTGACCCCGTAATTCTCATGGCTCACCACGATGTTGTGTCCGATGAAGGTCAGGATTGGAAATACCCCGCCTTCGCGGCTGAAATTCACGATGACTGTATATGGGGCAGAGGTGCAATTGATACAAAGTGCCTTATTGCAGGTGTTCTTGAAGCTTGGGACAGACTTATTTCCGAAGGCTTTACCCCCGAAAGAGATATTTATTTTGCTTCAAGCAACTGTGAAGAAATCGGCGGTGACACAATGCCGAAAATTGTGGAGTGGTTTAAAGAAAACAATATTAAGCCTCATTTTATCCTTGATGAAGGCGGCGCAATTATGTCCAATCTTCCCATGGGAATCAAAACACCCTTTGCAATGGTTGCCGTTTCCGAAAAGGGCTGGGGCAGTGTAAAGCTTACTGCAAAAAGTAAAACTGCCGCCCACGGTGCAAAGGCAATGCCCGGTGACAAGGTGCCCGCTCCCTTAAAGCTTGTGAGAGCTCTTTCTAAGCTTGATAAAGCTCCCGTGAAGTCTGTTATGACTCCTGCAGTTTCAGGTATGCTCAAAAGCTTTGCTCCTTATATTGACGGACCCGTTAAGGCTGTGCTCAAAAATATTTCAGTTTTCGGCCCCGTTGTTAAAAAGGTTCTCGCATCCAATGCAGATACTGCCGCTATGATAAGCTCTGCAATCAACCTTACAAAGCTTGAGGCAGGTAACGAGAAGGGTACAATGCCCGATACGGCAACAGCACAGCTCAGTCTCAAAATAGCACCGCACGATACCTTTGACGGTGTTGTTGAGCACATTAAAAATGTTGTGGGTGAAGAAATTGAACTTGAGGTTCTTACCCGTTCAGACCCGCCTGCAATTTCCGACCACAATACGGAGTCATTTAAACTCATAAGCGATACTGTTAAGAAGGTATTCCCTGATGTCGGCGTATCTCCCTTTATTCTCAATGCAGGTACCGATGCCAGACATTTCACATCAATCTGCAAGGAGATTTACCGTTTCGGTGCATTCCGCCTTGACGATGACCTTTTCGGTACAGTTCATTCGGCAAACGAAAGAATCCCCGTTAAGGATTATATAAAGTGTATTGAATTTTACACGGAGCTTATTAAAAATATCAGATAACTGAAAAACCATCCGATGAAGTCGGATGGTTTTTTGTCACCTTTTAGGCTTGTATTTTTTTACTATAACAATGCCGCCTGCAATCATGGCAACTCCAACAGCGGCAGAAAGCAAAGAGCTGAGAATTACGGGTATTCCCACAAAGCCGAGTCCCACCGTACTGAAGCCTGCACCGCCTATTGTGGCAACAACACAACCTATGATGCTTGCAATTGTGTTATATGTGCCCATTATTGCAAGAATAATTCCGCCTATCCAGCCATACTTTTTGATATATGGCATTATTTTGTCCGGCAGTGTTTCAAGCCACTCATCAAATTTATCCTGTGTACCCGTTCTTTGATTATGATAATTATAGCTTTGATCAGGTTCCGATTTAGAGGGTGTATATTCATCATCTTCACTCAGAAGAAAATCCACCGTAACACCGAAAACCTCTGCAAGTGATTTGAGCTTGGTGATTTCAGGTAAGGCATCGCCTGTTTCCCATTTGCTTACTGCCTGACGGGAAACTCCGATTTTCTCTGCAAGCGCTTCCTGGGAAAAACCTGATTTTTTTCTGTATAAACTTATTTTTTCCTGCAGCTTCATAACCGTGCTCCTTTCTTTTCGTTTTTATTATAGCATTTTTGCGGTTTCCTTTCAATAAACCAAAGCTTGAATTTATGCAACCTACGGTTGCGACCGCCTATTATAGGGATACAAACATAAAAATAAATGAAATCTATTGACAAAATTCTGTTTTTGATTTATCATATTTTTATATTTTAACATATCAAACCGATGAACGAGAGTAGTAGCATCTTTTGAAGCTCAAAGAGAGTCACAGACGGTGAAAAGTGACAGTGAATTCTGATGTGAATGGACTTGTGAGGGCGGCCCGAAAATTAAAGTAGGCGTCGACGGAAACTCTGACCGTTATCAAAGAGAGCGTATGATAGTACGTATTACCGAATAGGTGGCTTGCAGTTCTTCTGTTCCTATCAGGGACGGGAGTTTATTTTTTTATTGAGGATGTGTTTTTTATGTATTATTCAGGTTTCCGATGGCGTAGCTGATATTATACAGTCAAAAAGAATAAACATAAATCACTAAAGGAGATATAACAATGAATAATTACAGAGATTTTGAAAATTACCTTAAGCAGTTCCCTTCAAAGGATGGATATTTCGGTCAGTTCGGCGGAGCTTTCCTTCCTCCGGAGCTTGAGCCTGCCTTTAAAGAGGCAGATGATGCATACGAAGCAATCTGTCATTCAGCACAGTTTATCAATGAGCTTCGCAGAATCAGAAAGGAATTTCAGGGCAGACCTACTCCCGTTTACCACTGCGAAAGACTTTCCAAGCTTTTCGGCAACTGCCAGATTTATCTTAAAAGAGAAGACCTTAATCACACCGGTGCTCACAAATTGAATCACTGTATGGGTGAAGGACTTCTTGCAAAATATATGGGCAAGAAGAAGCTTATCGCTGAAACAGGTGCAGGTCAGCACGGTGTTGCAATTGCAACTGCAGCCGCATATTTCGGCCTTGAATGTGATGTTTATATGGGTGAAGTTGACATCGCAAAGCAGCATCCAAATGTTATCAGAATGAAAATGCTGGGTGCAAATGTTGTGCCCGTAACCCATGGCTTAAAGACACTCAAAGAGGCTGTTGACGCTGCATTTGATGCATATCTTAAGGAATATGACCATGCAATTTACTGCATCGGTTCAGCTCTCGGGCCCCACCCCTTCCCAAAAATGGTAAGAGATTTTCAGTCTGTTATCGGCATTGAAGCAAGAGAGCAGTTCCTTGAAATGACGGGTATCATGCCTGATGCAGTCTGCGCTTGTGTCGGTGGTGGCTCAAACTCTCTGGGTATGTTCACACCCTTCCTTGCTGACCCCGTTGATATTTACGGCATCGAGCCTTTGGGCAGAGGTGAAAAAATCGGTGACCACGCTGCAACAATGAAGTTCGGCACAAAGGGAAGACTTCACGGCTTTGAAAGCTATCTGCTTCAGGATGAGAACGGTGAGCCCCTTCCCGTTTATTCAATTGCAAGCGGACTTGACTATCCCGGTGTAGGCCCCGAGCACGCATATCTTCGTGATACAGGCAGAGTAAATTATGAAACTGTTTCCGACGAGGAAGCAATGGAAGCCTTCTTCCTTCTTTGCAGATATGAGGGCATCATTCCCGCAATTGAAAGCGCTCACGCCGTAGCTTATGCAATCAGATATGCCAAAGAGCATCAGAGCGGCTCAATCCTTGCATGCCTTTCCGGCAGAGGCGATAAGGATATCGACTATGTTTACGAAAACTACGGTTGCGGAGAGAAGTTCAAGCTCGATTATGATGTTGAATAAGTAGTCAGTAGTCAGTAGCCAGTAGTCAGGGAAATCGCTTTGCGATTTCAGAAGTTTCATCTTAGCACACAGTAAAAAGGTCACAGAGTTTTGCTCCGTGACCTTTTTTTGTTTGACTCTGTATAAAAAGCGATCGCATTGCGACCGCTTTTCCTGACTACTAACTACTGGCTACTGACTACTATCTCAATGGCATCCGTGCTCACCGCAAGTATGTCCCTCGCCGTGCTCGTGGTCATGATGGTCGCAGTGAACATCGGGGTTAAAGCTGAGCTTACCCTGAAGGTATGCCATAACAGCTCCGTCAGCACTGCCCTGAACACCGCCGAAGAATTTTATTCCCGCTTCGGTAAGGGCATTCTGTGCTCCGCCGCCGATACCGCCGCAGATAAGAACATCAACTTCATTTTCTTTAAGGAAGCCTGCAAGGGCACCGTGTCCGCTGCCGTTTGTATTTATTATCTGAAGGTTAATAATTCTGTCGTCTTCAACGGTATAAATTTTGAATTTTTCCGTGTGCCCGAAATGCTGAAAAATATTTCCGTTTTCAAAAGTTACCGCAATTTTCATTTGTATAACCGCCTTTCAGTTTTTGTTTCATATTATGATTATAACTCTTTTATCAAAAAAATACAAGTTTATTGACATCAATCTTTTTAAGTGATAAACTAATTTCAGATTAAAATATTGGAGGATAATATGGATATAAGATTTGATAAAGTAATAGACAGAAAAAACACAAACAGCCTTAAGCACGATTTTGCCGTGGAAAACGGTTTGCCTGAATCAGTTATGCCCATGTGGGTTGCCGATATGGACTTCAAGGCTCCCGAATGTGTGCTTAAAGCCTTACAGAACAGTGTTGACCACGGCATTTTCGGTTACAGCAACCTGAAGGATGATTACTATGAGGCTGTTTCGGGATGGTTCACAAGACATTTTTCATGGACGCCGAAAAAAGAATGGTTGGTTCAGACGCCGGGTGTTGTTTATGCCCTTGCAATGGCTGTCCGTGCCCTTACAGAAAAAGGGGAGAGCGTTATTATTCAGCCGCCCGTATATTATCCGTTCTATAATGTAATCAGAAATAATAAGAGAAATATTATTGAAAGCCATCTCGTATATAAAGACGGAAAGTATACAATAGACTTTGACGATTTTGAAAATAAGATTAAAGAAAACGGTGTAAAGCTCTTTATTCTTTGCAGTCCTCATAATCCCGTTTGCAGAGTATGGACTGAACAAGAGCTCAAGAAATTAGGTGCAATATGCCACAAGTATAATGTGTTTGTTGTGGCAGATGAAATTCACTGTGACTTTACCTATGAAGGACATCCCCATCATATTTTCACTGAAACCGTACCTGAAATGGCGAACAGAACAATTATCTGTACCGCTCCCAGCAAAACCTTCAATATTGCAGGCTTACAGTGTTCAAATATCTGGATACCGGATGAAAGCCTGCGTCAGAGATATAACGATGAAATCGCTGCAAGCGGATATACAGTACCCAACAATTTGGGGGTTGTTGCCTGTAAGGCTGCATATTCAGGCGGTGACGAATGGTATGCGGACTGCTGGAAATATATTCAGGGAAATCTCGCTTTTGTGCGTGAATATCTGAAAGAAAATATACCGCAGATAAAGCTTGTTGAGCCTGAGGGAACCTATTTTGCATGGCTTGATTGCTCAGGCTTAGGCCTTTCTGCTGAGGCTCTCAACGACCTTATTATCAATAAGGCAAATCTCTGGCTTGATGCAGGAGACATTTTCGGCAAAATTGCGGAGCAGTTCCAGCGTGTTGTTCTTGCCTGCCCGAGAGAGACCGTTGAAAAAGCAATGATTAATCTTAAAAACGCAGTGGACAATATCTGAAAGAAAAATAACTGTCTGTTTCAGACAGTTATTTTTTATGCCCCAAACTTTGATTAAATCTCCTTTTTGCTGTCAACAACAAAACAGAGGTGATAAAAATGTGTACTGCGGTCAGCATGACAATGCGCGAGCATTTTTTCGGAAGAAATCTTGATCTGGAATATTCTCTTAACGAAAGTGTGGTTATAACGCCGAGAAATTATCCTTTTTATTTCAGAAGGGCAGGGGAATTGAATCATCATCATGCTTTTATCGGTACTGCAATTGTAGAAAACGGAATACCCCTTTATTATGACGGTACTAATGAAAAAGGACTTTCCGTTGCTGCACTGAATTATCCTGACGGCAAATACGGAAAAGAGCTTCTGAATACCGATAATGTTGCATCCTTCGAGCTTATTCCCTGGGTGCTTTGCCAATGCGAAACGGTAGGGGATGCCGAAAAGCTTTTAAGGCACACAAACATAACAGGTATAAATTTCAGCCCGAAATTAAAATCTACGCCCTTACACTGGCTGATTTCAGATTCAAAAAGCAGCATTACCGTTGAGCCCTGTGAAAATGAAGTTAAAATATATGAAAATCCTGTGGGGATTCTTACCAACAGTCCCGAATTCCCGATTCATATGTTCAATCTTAATAACTATATGTACCTTACTGAGGAGCCGCCGCAGAACTCTTTGGCACCTGCTCTTGATCTGAAGGCTTACAGTCGTGGTATGGGTGGAATGGGACTGCCCGGTGATCTTTCTTCCATGTCAAGATTCATAAGAGCAACCTTTACAAAAATGAAGGTGCTTCCGAAAATCAGTGAACAAAAAAGTGTGGGACAGTTTTTCCATGTCCTTGGCTCCGTTTGTCAACAGAAGGGTGCAGTTAAGCTTCCCGACGGGAAATATGAGTATACGGTTTATTCTTCATGCTGCAACACAGACAGCGGAGTTTATTATTACAAAACCTATTACAACAGCACAATAAGGGCCGTTGACATGCACAGAGAAAATCTTGACAGCAAAAAGCTTAAGGCATATCCCATGCAGGACAACAGTGAGATAAGGGCGATTAACTGAATTGCAGTTTGAGGTTATACAAAGAAACAGCGGAGTGCAGTGCTTCGCTGTTATTGCTCTGTGATTTGATTGTTAAAATATGATTAATAGCAATACCGGTAGCAGTTCCTTGATATTTTTGTCTTTTTATGATAGAATAAATCCACTCTTTGAAAGGACCGGTGATTTTAATGAGTGATTTTTATAATATCCCGATTAAAGCTAACCGATTGCCTCAAACAGAGAATGTTATCTCAGAGGAATTTGATGAAAAATTTGTTGATATATATGCTTATTCACATGGAGCAATAAAAGTTAATATGCAATATGCAAAAGCCAATCTTCCTGCGGCTACACAAACAGCATATGTCAGAGAAACGGTTGCCCGAAAATTGTTAGAGGCAAAAAGATTACTGCCCGAAGGATTTACCTTTGAAATATTAGACGCGTGGCGGCCATATGAAGTTCAACTTGGCTTGTTTAACGATTATCGCAAACGAATTGTTAAGGAATCTCCCGTTGATATGACAGAGGAGGAGCTGACGAAAAAGGTCTGCGAATTTGTATCTTTTCCGGAAAAAGACAAAAAAGTCTCTTATGTTCATTCGACAGGCGGCGCGGTTGATATTACAATTTTAGATTCCAACGGGAACCAATTGGATATGGGTACCGGATTTGACGATTTTTCAGAAAAATCATACACTGCGTGGTATGAACTGAACGATTCTGATGAACAAATAAAGAAAAATCGCAGATTGCTTCATAATGTTCTGTGTGAGAGCGGTTTTACTAACTATCCTGCAGAGTGGTGGCATTATGATTTCGGTGATGCATTCTGGGCCTTTTATACTCAAAAGGAAGCAATTTATTCGTCTAAATATGAGGAAGCGGATGTGAAGAACAATGAATGAAAATATTTCGTTCAATAATTACGAAGTATTTATAAGCTATCGTAGAAACGGTGGAGATATATTAGCCAAATTATTATACGAAACATTACGGTACAAAAAATACTCTGTTTTTTTTGATCACGAATCTCTTTCTGCCGGTGTTTTTGGAGAGAAAATACTTGCTACTATCACACAGTCAAAGGATGTGATTGTGGTTCTGACCGGAGAATGTCTGGAGCGTTGTAAGAACAAAGCCGATTGGATGTTCCTTGAAATACGTGAAGCAATTAAAACCAATAAGAATATAACGCTTGTTTTTTCGGAAGATTTTAAGAAGCCTTCACCGCAAGAGCTGATTGAATACCCTGAAGAAATACAAAAGCTGCTTACATATCAAGGATATATGATTAATGTTGAACATTACGACAACACGCTGAAAAAAATTTGCGACGGGTTTGAATCACGCCCTGTCTCTTATACTGAAAATGATGCCCGTCAGGCGGCTTCATTTTTATTGAAGAATGGTACAGGCGGTTTGTTGGATGATGAAAAAAGCGGATTGATGAATGGTATTTTATCTTCATATTACGGAACAAAAATAGCAAGTATAATGTCTTCGTTTTTGCTGACTAACCCCAAGTATTATAATAATGTCCGCCTGAAATTTAATTATGAAATAACGATTGACAACTGTTTTCCTTTCGGCAACATTGCAATTGACCGTGATAAGTATTATAAGCTGTCTGAATCATTGTCATACCAGAAACATTTTCTTAACGCAACAATCGGACAGGAGTTCTGGATTTCTTTTGTAAGAAATCTTGATGAGGTCGACGAATCGTTACGCAATGAAAACTATATTTTCAGTGAAAACCTATTGATGGATGAAGCTGACATGAACACTATTATCAATCTGGGTGACGCAGAGCAAAAGCTTTTCTTTGCAAAACATATGCGTGTACGTTTTAATTTAAACGGAAAAGTGTTAGAACCTGTTGACTTAATAATTAATAAAACAGGTATTTTTGCTAAATATGTGTTGGCTTCAGAGGATGCACACAGTAATTCAACTGTGTTGGATGTTAAAATAGCCTTCACCATACCTCACAGAAAAATAGCAAGCTACTTCTTTGCGTCAATCAGCGATCCTACATATAGTCCGCACATATCGTTTTCATATCCGGAAGACGAGGTTAATGTTGAAATGATTTCTTTTATGAACAGAAACATAACAACAGCAAATACCAAAATATTTGAAGGCCTCAGAGAAATTTCCTTGGATGAGGAATGGGTTATTCCGATGAGCGGAGCGGTTTTTATAATGACACCGGAATGTCATGAATGATTATCACGGGAATACTCTTATTTTTAAAGCCTTACAACATAAGTTAAAAAGCGGTATGATTTTTGTCATAGCGCTTTTTGGGTTGGGTTATAAGGAAAGCTTTCATATCGCAGCAAGGTTTTCTGTTTTGTTGACAATGTGCTTTGGATATGGTATAATCCGTCAAAAAGGAATGTAAGGAGAAGGATTATGAAAAACAGAGAAAAAGAGTTTGAAGAAGCTAAAAAAAGATATGAAGAAAATCTTGCAGGCATAAATTACATTAAAAAATTAACAATAGCTTTTGTGGTTTCAGCTGTTATTTCAATTGGTGTGATACCCCTTTGCTTCAACAATTCTCAATCTACATTTTTGTGGGTTGTTTTGATGGTTGCTTTGCTGTGTGCAGGTCTTCTGTCTTATGCTTGCGGAAAAGCGGCGGGTCATGGCGTAGTCGGTCTTGACGAGCTTGGCGGTGGCGGCGGAGCGATTTTAAGCCTTCCGTTTTATTATATACTGATGATGTTTTATGTTATTGCCGGTTGGGTATTCGGTGTGGTTGCCATGTCGAAGATGAGCAAAGAAAACAATGATCTTATAGCATTATACGGGGATAAAATATCAAGCTCCGAAGCCGAATAAAAATTTTAAATTAAATCTAAAATTTATAATTGACACTCTTTGTGTATTCAATTTTTTAAAGTATAAATCTCCTTGTTTTACAGATAGTAACAGTGAAAATCTGTAAAGCAGGGAGATTTTTTATGTATGAAAGATGGGCGTTGACCGCCACAATATGAGGATAAGGGATTGTAAGCCGTTGCATACATCATTGATAGATTTCGACAGGTTTTCTTGGGCTTTATATAGTTTAACTTAAAGACTAACAGCGGAGTGAAAAATCACTCCGCTGTTATGTGTATTTTGTTATTTATATTTAAGCAGTTTTTCAAATTTTTTTAAAGGAAGCTTTACGAAAAACATAAACCATTTTTCGTTTTCCAGTGATTCAAGATTTTCTATACCGAGAGAGTCAATCAGAATATCTTCGTCCATATTATTTAAATCTACACTGAAAAAGCTTACTTGACCGCCGGATAAACAAATCTTTGTTAACTGCGGCAGTATTCTATCAGTTTCTTTAATGTAGTAAATATCTGCTACGGTTTCTTTGTTGATTTTATCTTCATTCAGAAATACAAAATTAGATAAATCTACATTTTCGTTCAAAAATATAAACAGATTACTTATCGTAAAATTTTCGTCAACAGGTTCCTTCGGTACGGATAAGTCAACATCACAATCATAAACGGAATCCTGTATTACTTTACTGAGTTTTTTTAACGGAGATCGCGTGTTTGTCAAATAGGAGCTCAGAGTCGGACCTTCCTTAATATTTACACGAACAACAAATAGTTTTGATGTTATTTCAAACGGCATATTTATCTTTCCCCTTTGATTACGATATGTATTTCAAAATATTTGCAGATTGATTATTGTTTAAAAGCAGTATTCAGATAAGTATCAAAAATATCACCGATTAACCATCTGTCATTTTTTTGTCCTTCTCGTTTATACTTATTCAGGCTTTTCACTAATTCATTATATTTTGAATTTATTATTTCACCTTCCCAAATGATAAACTCTGCTTCAAAAGGAGTGTCAGGGATGTCAATTGTTTTTGTTGTCTCTTCTCCTATACGGATAGAATACTTCGGGTCATTTTTCAAATAATTTCGTATTTTTTCTTGAATCGGGTAATATTCGTTATAGTAATCCTTGATTTTACTCCATTCGGCAGGAGCCTTTTGTTCCTTTTTGCGAACATTGTTTTTGTACCAATTTAATGTATAACTGTCAAGTGTCATATGGCAAAAAGGCAAAATAGCATCGTATTCGCTGTCAACACAGGAGAGATACTTAAAAGCCATATTGATAACCTTTTGTGCACGCCCGATTGTGCCGAAATCTTTATGAATTTCTTTTAGTTTTATACATGTATCCTTATGCCATACATCAAAATCCTCTTGGGTTTTACAATTTAACGCATTTTTAAAAATTTCATCTTCAATAAGCCAGGCCAAACAATCCGTTTTCATTTGTTCGTTGTGGCCCGTTGCTCTGCGGGACATATCGGCATATGCTTTTTCTATAGCTTTTTCTTCAGTTTCATCGCCCTTGAACTTGAACGCTTCTTTTTTAAATTTATCTTTCAATTTCAGGTGCATAATATCGCCCCCCCCTTTTTGTCTTTTTTATTTTAGCACAACAAATCTAAAAAGTAAATCATCCGGTATAAATCTCTTCTCCTTACAAATACTAACAACACAATTTGAATTTTTATGTAGGGGCGCCCATCGGGCGTCCGCAGTGAATGAGGAGAGATTTATATATGAAAGCAACAGGAATAGTCCGCCGTATCGACGACCTTGGCAGAGTCGTCATCCCCAAAGAAATCCGCCGCACTATGCGTATCCGTGAGGGCGATTCGTTGCATACATCATTGACATTGTAAGAAAAGTTCTGTTGTGCAATACACAGATTCTCCGAGCATTGTATCGGATAATAATTTTATTCAGAACAAGTACTTTACAAATATAGAATTTTTAATATAATTGAAGTACAATAAATCATATAAAGAAGGGTGTTAAACAAATGAGATATATAAATGAGTTGCTTGAAAGATACCCGTGCCTTTTAAATTGTAAATTTGATATAGAAAAAGCTGTAACCGCTATTTGTGAAATGTATAAAAAAGATGGCAAACTACTTCTCTGCGGTAATGGTGGAAGTGCCTGCGATTGTGATCACATATCTGGCGAACTATTAAAGGGTTTTCTTCTTGAACGAAAACCATATTCTAAAAAGTTTAAAGCAGAACATATACTCCCTTATCTCCAAAATGGTGTGCCGGCAATTCCACTTTCAGATTTTTCTGCACTGATTACCGCTTTTTCAAACGATTGTAATCCAATATATGCTTATGCACAGCTTGTTTTTGTACTAGGCAAAAAGGAAGATGTCCTTTTAAGTATATCTACTTCCGGTAATTCTGAAAACATTATAGCTGCCGCCGAAACAGCCAAAGCAAAAGGTTTGATAACAATTGCTCTTACAGGAAAACATGGTGGAAAACTTTCTGATATTTGCGACATAACTATTCGGATTCCACAAATAGAAACACACAAAGTACAAGAACTCCACCTTCCTGTCTATCACGCTATGTGTGCACAAATTGAAGAAAATCTTTTCAATCATTGATGTGTTTGTAAAAATACAAATATTATTTTGATGAATTATTGTTATTCACAAATACGTTTCAAACAATTCAATAAATATCCACCCTCATAGTAAATTTATTAAGTAAAAGCATACAGTAAAACCACCAATTATTCAACCCCTTGTTCAATACACAATTGAACAAGGGGTTGAATCTACATAATAGACTTTGCATTAAAACTCGCGGTTTTTATATGCAAAGTTCATTTTTTCGAACCGTTGAAATAACATTAAGCTGCTCTTCTCATTTAAGTGCCCTATAAACCCTGATATACTAATATTGGATGGCATTCTTATCAGCCATATATACATGGTCAGGACATATTTCTCCCTATATTATTTCAACTCTCTTTCATTTAAAACCGTTCGCTATATTTCCGATATTGCTTCGCTATATTTTCCGTAGAATACTGTCTTCTATGCTTTGGTGCTAACACTATACAATATTTGCAATTCCATTTCGTATGTGCCAAACTATGTGGCATTATTTTCTCCCGACATTTTAATGTCCTCTTTATGTCTTATTTTTGCGCAACTGGCAGGTCACGCTTCACTTCTATCACATAAGTAGTTTTGTTGTTACGTTTGTAGGCAATAGCCTTTTTACCACCGCCATAATGGCGGTGGTTTTTAAGTTATATTTGACCGTTTAAAAAATTCATTGCAAAATCATAAACAGAATTAAATGTAAAAACACCATTTTTTTTATCGTCACTTATTAAAACAGATTTACACCCTGCATTTTCACCTGCTTTTATATCTATTGTGCTGTCGCCAACCATAAAGGATTCCAAAAGGTCAATGTTGAAAACTTCCTTTGCCTTTAATATAAGTCCTGGCTCGGGTTTTCTGCAGCTACATTTGATTTTTAGTTCTTCAACCTCTCCCTCAAACCCCTTGTCGGGATGGTGCGGACAGTAGTATATTGCATCAAGATAAGTGCCTTTTTCTGAAAGAAGCATTTCGAGGCGGTTATTAATTTCAATTAGTGTTTCTTTAGTACAATCTCCTCTAGCTATAACGGGCTGATTGGTAATTACTATTGCCAGATATCCAAGATCATGAAAAGTTTGAATTGCCTCTATCGTGCCGGGAAGAAGTTCAACATCATCCGGATTTGTTATGTATCCTTTATGTTTATTCAAAGTTCCGTCTCTGTCCAAAAATACCGCCCTTTGTAAATTGTGTTTATTATGCTTTTTCACTATATCCGAAGTAATATCTTTTTCAACCTGTTTCAGCCGTTCAGGAGTGCCGGCATCACGTACATACTCAGCAGACCTATAAGCGAAAATCTTTCCCGTACCAACGGCAGGTGCAATAACATCTCTGTCAAAATCAGCTTTCCCTTCAAAACTGTACATTTTTAAAAGCTTCGGCGAAACAATCTGTATCCCAGAGTTGCAAAGATTCGGATAAAAATTGGGCTTTTCATTTTTGGGATAGAGCTTTCTTATGCAGTCGTTTTCATCAGCAAAAAGGCTAAGGCTGTCCTCCGGATGAGTACTTGGGTGAGATAAAAGCGTAGCGAGAGCATTTTTACTTTTATGAAAGCTTATCATTGAATCAAGAGCAATGTCAAAGATAAGATCACCGTTACATAAAAGAAAATCATCTTTTAGATCCAGACAAAAAAGAGCTCCTGCAGTACCAAGAGGAGCTTGCTCCCGGAAGTAAGAGATGTTCACTCCAAAAGTTTTTCCGTCACCGAAATATTTCTCAATCTTTTCAAAAAGATAGCCTGTTATAAATATAAATTCAGTTATACCTTCTTTTTTTAGTGTTTCTATCTGATGCAAAAGAATCGGCTTTTGACATATTTCTACCATAGGTTTTGGTACATCGCGACACATATCACCCATTCTACTGCCTAACCCTCCTGCAAGAATAACAGCTTTCAAAAAATCACCTTCTGAATTAAATTTCAATAAAATTATACCATATGTTTTCTTTCGTTTCAATGCGTTAAATGGCTTTTATGTGCAACGCACTTTAATTGACAAAAAAAAACGGCTATGCTATAATTTAATTCAAGAAGTTTTTCCATTTTATTTTTTAGGAGACGGTCAAATATGTCTGAAATTCTTATCACTGGTGGTGCCGGATATATAGGTTCAATTCTGGTTCCCATGCTTCTTGAAAAGAGACACAGTGTTACAGTTCTTGACAACTTTTTTTACAAGCAATCATCCTTGCTTGGAGTCTGCAATAACGCTGATTTCAAAATAATCAACGGTGATTGTCGCGATAAAGAGACACTTAAAAGAGCTCTTGAAGGGAAAGATTTCATCTTCCCCCTTGCCGCTATGGTAGGATTCCCACTATGCAACAGGGACGAAATTGCTGCAAAAACCACCAATTATGAAGCCATTGAAACTCTTCTTCGGCTAAGGAATAGCGAACAAAAAATTATTTTTCCCTGTACCAACAGTGGCTACGGCGTCGGTCAAGGAGATATTTTCTGTACTGAGCAGTCTCCTATTGAGCCTATTTCTCTCTACGGAAAAACCAAAATGGCCGCAGAAAAATCAATTCTCGAAGCAGGCAATTCTATTTCTCTTCGATTTGCCACCCTTTTCGGTGCTTCCCCGAGAATGCGCACCGACCTTCTAGTAAATGACTTTGTATACCGTGCAGTTTTCGACCGATCCCTGGTCGTTTTTGAAGGCGGTTTTATAAGAAACTTTCTCCATGTAAGAGATGCCGCAAGAGCCTTCGTTTTCGCTATGGAAAACTTTGATAAAATGAATGGAGATAAATATAACTGTGGTCTGAGCGATGCTAACTTATCAAAACTTGACCTTTGTGAAATTATAAAAAAACACATCCCAGACTTCAGTTTTTTAGAAGCTCCCATAGGCACAGATCCAGACAAGAGAAACTACATCGTCTCAAATGCAAAAATTGAAGCGGCAGGCTTTAGCACGATGTACAGCATTGATGACGGTATTGAAGAACTCATTAAGGTTTATAGTATGATAAATAATTCTATATATGGAAATGTGTGAGTGAGATGAAGCTTGTTGAAAAATTAAAACCTGATTTTGTTTATAAAGATGCCCGTGGTTCTCTGACCCAGATAACTCATGAGGTTTATGCTCAAACCAATGCTGTATTCACTCGAAAAGGACAAGTCAGAGGAGATTATCATTATCACTGCTTTTCAAAAGAAGTTTTTTATATAATTTCAGGAAAGGTAAAAGTCAGTTTAAAGTATGAAAACGAGCACGAAGAACACATATTCAGTAGCGGTGATATGTTTTTGATTCACGAAAATGTCAGACATTGTTTCGATTATTTAGAAGATACTTTTTTGGTGGTCTTCTATACAAAAAGAATTGAACTTGAAAATGGGACAAAGGATATTGTTATACTGTAATATATTCTCCGGAGGAAACGTAAGATGAAAAAAAATATATACCTGATACAACCTACATATATGAATTCCTCCTCCGTGCATTTTCCGTATGCGGTCGCAGCATTGGCTTCTTATGCATGGAAATTTTCAGATATATCTGAAAATTATGAGCTAAAAAAAATACATTTTCTGCGAAGCGATGTATCTCAAATTGTCAAGTCTTTAGAACACCCTTTTCTTATAGGTTTTTCTAACTACATTTGGAATTTTGAATATAACATAAAATTAGCCCAGGAGATAAAATTATTATATCCGGAATGTATTATAGTTTTCGGTGGTCCTCAGATTTCGCCCGCCTCAAATCTTCTTGAGATGTATCCTTGTATTGATATACTGATTTATTATGAAGGAGAAGTAACCTTCAGGAACTTGTTGAGAGCATTGTTATATAATAATGGCTTTGAAACGATAAGCAATATTTCTTATCGTTGTAAAACCGGTAAAATAATTGACAATAGTTTTGAATGTCATAAAGATTTCGATTTCCCCTCACCCTATGAAAGTGGCGTTTTTGACAGATTATGCGAAGAAAATCCGGATATAGATTTTATTCCTTTAGTTGAAACGAACCGAGGCTGCCCTAATAACTGTGCTTATTGCAGTTGGGGACAAATACATACCCGAGTCAGGCTTTTTCCTTTAGAAAGAGTATATAATGATATTGAGTGGGCGGCAAAAAACAATAAAGAATTCCTTGGCTTTACCGATGCTAATTTCGGTATGTTCCCTCGTGACGAGCAGATTGTTGACAAAATTTTGCAGTGTTACCGCGATTACGGTTATCCCAAGAAATTTCAAGTCTCATATTCAAAGGATACAGGAGACAGAGTGTTTAATATAACAAAAAAACTCAATGAAAACAACATGGACAAAGGCGTTACTTTATCTTTTCAGTCTATGTCAAAAATTGTTCAGGAAAACATAGGCAGATCAAACCTGGATATGGAATATTATAAATCACTCTTAGTCAAATTTGCAAAGTTTAAAATCCCCACCTACACAGATTTGATCTTGGGCCTTCCTGGAGAAACTCTCGACAGTTTTAAAGAGGGCATTGACGAACTTCTGGAATGCGGTCAACACACATCTCTTTTTGTGCATCTGTGCGAATGGCTTCCGCTGTCTGAAATGGGAAAAGCGGAATACATGGATAAGCACAAGATTAACTTCACAAAAATCCCACTTAACCAACCTCACAGAAGCAAAACCCTAGACAATGATATTCAGGAATATTCAAGAATCATAACATCAACTTATTCAATGAATGAAAGCGAATGGATTAAAATGGTTATGTTCTCAACTTGTGTTTTATCATTGCATCACTTGGGATTACTTCAACTAGTCGCTTTATATTTGTATTATGAGCAAAATGTAAGATACAGTGACTTTTATAGCCGAGTTCTAGATTTCATGCTAAAAGAGGCAAGGCAAAATGATATTTTCAAAACCATAAAACACAAAACCGAAAATGTTATAAAAAATAATGATTCGGTCGTTGTTTTCGATGAAATGTTTGGAGATATCGCCTGGCCTTTTGAAGAATTTGTGTTTTTAAAAATTGTTTCAGATAAGAATGTTTTTTTTGAAGATATACTCTCCCTGCTTGAAGAATATATCGACGACAGCGTACTTTTAGAGGATTTGGTTTCCTATCAGAAGTTTGTTGTTAAAACAGCAAATATAAAAACAAACCGCATTACAACTGAGTACGCCTGGAGAGATTATTTTAATTCAATTCTTACTTATGGTACACGTAAACCATTAAAGAAGAAAAGAACCACATATTTTTTTACAGATGAAAACAGCACATCCTCCTGGGAGGAATATTCAAAAAAGGTCCTGTGGTTTGGAAGGCGCGGCGAAAAAAATATTTATACCACAGAAATACAAGAAGAAACAGTGTGATGTTTATGGAGAAATATAGTCTTTCTGTTGCATTTTGCGCAACCAATGAAACCGAATCTCTCCGTGAAGTGTATTCTAAAATCAGCAGATATAATTATGCGGATGAATACATTTTTGTTCTGGCAGAGACAGCTACAGATAAGTGTATTGAAACAGTAAAGTGCATATGTAACAATTTGAATTGTAGGTATGTTTTTCAAAAATCACCGGGACTTGGTAACGCCATTAGAGAAGCAATAAACGAAGCAAATGGGTCACACATTATTATCTGGCCTGCTGACGATGGAATGGATACTGAATCTTTTCCAGAGATGGTCAGCTTGTCTGAAAAAAATCCCGATAAAATCATTTCCGTCAGTCGTTGGCTTGAAAAAAATGGATTTGACGGTTACGGTAAACTAAGAAAAGTCATAAATTTTGTTTCTCAAAAATGCTTTGCTTTTTTATATAAATCATCCTTGACCGATTTTACAAATCCTACACAGATAGCACCATTGGAACTTTACAGAAGCATCAATTGGCAGGGTCAAGGTTGGAACTTCATTCCAGAATTAATTTTTAAGCCCTTGAAATTGGGACTAGAATTTATTGAAGTGCCTTGTAAGAATTTTAAAAGAAAAGAAGGCAAGAGCAACGCTAATTTTTTTAAATTAGCACAGTATTATTTGATCATCTTAAAAATATACTTTATGCCTATCAAAAAAATAAAAGACGAGGAGTAACAGATGAAAAAGGTATATTTTGTTCAGGCAAATTTGTCCTACGGAAAAGCATATTATTATCCTTATGCAACAGGTTGCCTGGCAGCATACTCCTGGCAATTTGAAAGCATCAAAAATGAATATGAAATAGCAGAATTCATTTTTAAAAGAGAACCCGTTGATATTGTAATGAACAGAATATCCGAGCCTTCTGTGGTTGCTTTTTCGTGTTACAATTGGACTTTTGAATACAATAAAATTCTAGCAAGAAAAATAAAGGAGAAATTTCCTGATTGTCTGATAATTTTCGGCGGACATCAAATTTCGGAAAATGTGGATATTTTTCCTGAGCTTCCCTTTGTGGATGTTTTGATTTACGGAGAGGGAGAAGTTGCGTTTAAAAAAATTTTAGAAGAATATGCTTCCAACAAGGCATTTGAGGGAATTTCTAATATAGCATACAGAAAAGATAATGAATTGTTCTATAATGGCAGGGAGTATTACAAGTTTTTAAGCGAATATCCTTCCCCTTATTTGGAAGGATATTTTGAAAAGATTTATGAAGAAAATCCAAATGTAGAGTTTTGTGCAGTGATTGAAACTAATAGAGGGTGTCCATATAATTGTGCATACTGTGATTGGTGTTATACCACTGATATAAGAGAATTTTCTATTGAAAAAGTTAAAAAGGAAATACTTTGGTGCAGTAAACATAAGGTCGAATACATTTTTTGTGCTGACAGTAATTTTGGCATACTCAAAAGAGATCTTGATATTGCCAAATTTGTTGTCGATGTCAAAAAAAGAAATGGATATCCCCACATTTTTAACAATTGCTTTGCAAAAAACAGCAATGATACTGTTTTTGAAATATCCAAATTGTTTTATGATAATAAGCTTAATAAAGCTGCAACCCTTGCATATCAGACGGTTTGTGATGATGCATTAAAAAATGTAAATCGAAAGAATTTCACAATGGAAGCGTTTTCGTCTTTGGTAACAAAATATAATGCTAATAATATGCCGACGTATACAGAGATGATATTGGGCTTGCCGGGTGAAACATATGAAAGTTTTTGTCATGGAATTTGTAAGCTTATTGAAGCGGGTCAACAAACAGCTTTAACCGTTTATTACTGTCAAGTTTATCCAAATTCACTTATGGGCAAAAAAGAATACCAAGAAAAATTTGGAATCAAGACAGCAAAGGTTCCTCTTAACTATCTTCATTCAACTATACCGGATTGTGAAGATATTACAGAATATACTGATTTGGTTGTCGAAACTAAGGACATGCCTTTTGAGGATATGATTAAATCTATAATGTTTTGTACCTGTCTTCAATGTTTTCATCATATTGGTTTGCTTAAATATTTTGCTTTATATCTTTATAAAGAGAAAGGTATCAGTTATTTCGATTTTTATACTTTGTTGCTTGATTATATTTTAAAAAGTGACGGAACATTTATAAATAAACTCTTTAAAACACTAAAAAAACAATGCTCGGATTTTTCTAATGGTGAATGGTCATATTATAATGAAAAATTCGGAAATATAGGTTGGTTCCTCGAAGAAGGTGCTTTTATGGAAATAGTATCTGAATATGACCTTTTCTGGAAAGAAATAACACCTTTTCTAGCCGAATTTGATATCAACAAAGAAGTTTTTTATGAGTTAATAAAGTATCAAAAAAGTGTAATACGTCTTCCCGGTCAGAAAACAGTTAGATTTGAACTTAAATATGACTTTTACCAGTATTTTGATGCTTTGATTGCTTTTAGCTACAAGCCATTAGAAAAGAAAGCAAATGTAATTGAGGTTAATATTCCTAATCCTGTTTATAACTGGTTGGATTATGCAAGAAAAGTTGTTTTGTTTTCGAAACGACGCGGAGATACAATCATAACAAGTGATAAAAAATTTTTAAAAATTTCCTATCTGTGAGGTGCGCGGGTGAAAAACATTCATTTTATTCAAGCTAATAATGTTTACGGCAGTGGCAAAAAGAATACATATATTCCTTATGCTGTAGGTTGTATTCAGGCTTATTGTGAACAGAATCCATTGATTAAATCTGAATACAATTTTGAAAAGATAATTTATATTAGAGAGGCACCTGAAAAGATCATTTCAAAACTCAAAGACCCTTATATGGTTTTATTTTCCTGCTCCGTATGGAATATGGAATATAATAAAATTGTTGCAAAAGAAATAAAGAAAACCTATCCGGATTGTTTCATTACATTTGGAGGTCATAGTGTTTCTGCTGATGGTGAAATGCTTGAAAAGTGCCCCTATGTAGATTTTCTTACACATCGTTTCGGAGAAGAACCTACGGAAGGCTTGTTGGTCGCTCTTTCAAAAGGAGAACCTTTAGAATCCATACCTAATATTTCTTATCGAAACGAAGAAGGGAAAATAATTACCACAAAACATGAAGCACAGATGAATACAGACTACCCCTCTCCTTATCTTGAAGGTGTTTTCGATGAAATACTGAAAGATGATATTGACTTTTCTGTGCTTTTTGAAACCAACCGCGGATGTCCTAATTCTTGTTCTTTCTGCGATTGGGGTTCTTTGAAATCAAAAGTAAGGCTTTTTCCAATAGAAAGAGTGACAGCGGAAATAGATTGGTTTGTAAAGCATAAAATAGAATATGTTTTTTGCACAGATGGTAATTTTTGTCTTTTTGATCGCGATGCGGAAATTGCCGACTATATTGTCAATTGCAAAAAGAAATACGGTTATCCTAATATTTTCAGAGTGTGTTTTACAAAAAACAAATTTGATTTAGTATATGAAATCGGCACAAAATTCTTTAAAAGCGGTTTAGATAAGGCTCAAACATTATCTTTCCAGAGTATGAATGAAGACGTTTTGAAAAATGTTGGAAGAAAAAATATATCTGTTGAAAAATTTCGCGAACTGATGAATAGATATAATGAGATTAAGATTTCTACTTTTTCTGAACTCATTCTTGGATTACCCGGCGAAACTTATGAGTCGTTTTGCAAGGGTGTTGGTATTTTAATTGAAAACGGACAGCATTATGCGATAAACATTTATCCATGTGAACTTCTTCCAAATTCTCAAATGGGGCAAAAGGAATACAAGGAAAGGTTCAATATAAAAAGCACTCGTGTACCTTTTAAACTTATACATTCGGTTGATAAAAAGACAGACAATGAAATAACAGAATACTCTGAATATGTAACATCAACCTACTCAATGAACGAAGATGAGTGGGTTAAGTCATTGGTTTTTGCTTACTATGTGCAAGGTCTGCATAATCTTGGTTTACTTAGAAGTATTGCAGCTTATTATTGTAATGAGAATGATATTAAATATGATGAGTTTTATGATAAATTACTATATTATTCTTCACACAAAGAAGGTTCGTTTTTGAATGTAATCTATAAAAAAATAGTTGATTTATGTCGAGGTATAATAGAAAGCCGCAACGAGTTGGTGACGAAATGTGAAGGTACAGATGATGTGCTGTGGGGATTTGATGAAGCTATTTATCTGTCTTTTTATCGCGATTTGGAAACATTTTATTCTGAAATAAAGGACTTTATATGCTTAACATTCGGTTCAAGCGAAATAATAGAACCTCTTTTTGATTACCAGAGTAAGATAATTAAAAAAATCGGCCAAGAACACATAAAAATAGAAGCAGAATATGATTTTTATACTTATTTTAGCAATATTTTTTCTAATACATATGCTCCGTTAGAGAAGAAAAAAATAACCCTTGAAATTCATGACATAACAAAAGTAGACACATTCTATGACTACGCAAGAGAAGTCGTTTGGTATGGAAGAAACCGTAGAGCTACAGACTATACAAGTAATTACTATCAGGTAAAGTACACAAACCAATAAAGAACATATTAAGGAGATTTATAATGAAAAAAACCTATTTTGTGCAAGTAGGTTTTGAGTTCGATGGCTCAGTATACTTGCCATATGCAGTCGGTACAATTATAGCCTATTGCCGTTCTGTGAAGCAAATAAATGAAGAATATGTGTTTCCCGATATAATTTTTCGTAGAGAAAAATTGCAGACGGCTCTTGAAAAAATAAAGGAACCTTATTGCGTTGGCTTTTCTTGCAGTGTATGGAATGTAGAGTACAATAAAGCTCTGGCTAAGCTCATAAAAGGAAAATATCCGGAGTGTATTATTGTTTTTGGCGGTCATAGTGCAAATATAGATATGCTTGAAAATGACTATATAGACTGTGTTATGTTCGGCGAAGGTGAAGAAACATTCAGTGATTTGCTTCAGGCTCTTTCAAAGGGGAATATAGCACAAGTTAATAATATAGCGTACAAAGATTCCGGGGCAACGGTCTTAACCGAAAGAAAATATTCAAATAGTATTGCGCAGTATCCATCAGCATATCTTACAGGGGTGTTTGATAAAATCATTTCAGAAAATCAAGATACGGATTTTTTAGCGGTTCTTGAAACCAACAGAGGTTGTCCCTATTCTTGTACTTATTGTGATTGGTGCGCTGACAAAAAAACAAGGTTCTTTCCTATGGAAAAAATTCTCGCTGAAATTAATTGGTTGTCAGAAAATAAAATAGCATATTGCTTTGGAGCTGATTCAAATTTCGGAATGTTTGAAAGGGATTACGATATTGCTTTGGCTATAGTTGAAGCTAAGAAGAAAAGTGGATATCCTAAAGTCTTCAGGCCTTGTTACGAAAAAAACAGCGCAGACAGAGTGTTTAAAATATGTAGCACTTTAAATAACGTAGGCATGGACAAAGGTGCAACTATGGCTTACCAGACCCTTTGCGATGAAGCTTTAAAAAACATTGGCAGAAAAAATCTTACAATGGATCATTTTTCATCTTTAATGAAAAAATATAATAAAGCGGGAATACCCACATATTCTGAGCTGATTCTCGGCCTTCCTGGTGAAACAAAGGAAAGCTTTTGTAAGGGTATTTGCAGATTGTTTGAAAACGGACAGCATAACAGCGTAAGTGTTTATCATTGTGAGATATTGCCCAATGCTGAATTTGCCAAAGAAGAGTACATAAAAAAGCATAAAATTGAAACAATAAAAGTTGCTTTTAATCATATACACAGCGCTCCTAAAAAAGACGAAGAAATAAAAGAATATTCTTATCTAGTGCGATCAACTGCAACAATGAGTCGTGAAGATTGGGTATATGCAAATTTGTTTTCTATATGTGCACAGTGCTTTCACAGTCTTGGCCTGATGCGTTATTTTGCATTGTATTTAAGAAACGAAAAAAATATATCCTATTATGATTTCTACTCATCACTGTTGGAATTCATCCTGAATTGCGACGGTAAGTTTAACAATCTTTGGAAAAGCTTCAAGGAAAGATTTGAAAAATCACTAATAGGAGATTGGAATTATTATAACGAAGAATTTGGCAATGTTACATGGTTTTTTGAAGAGGGTGCTTTTATAGAAGCTGTGACCAATTATGATTCTTACATTTATGAATTGTTACCTTTTCTGTCACAATATGATATAGAAGAAAACTTATTTGAAGAGTTGCTCAAATATCAAAGATTTATGATAAGAAAGCCTTTCGAAGCGGTAAAGAAAAACGAGTACAGTTATGATTTCTACGATTATTTCAACAGTATATTGAAAAACGAAGCGAAACCGCTGAGAAAGAAGAAAATTAAAATGGAGATATCTCCAACAACGATGTATAATGATATACCTTCGTTTGCAAAAGAAGTTGTATGGTTTGGCAGAAGACGAGGCGCCACAATATATAATGCCAAAGAAATTAAAACAATGTAAGGTTGCGATTTTAAGTGATTTTCATTAAAAAGATAACTAAATTTTTTCAGGAACATTATTACTTTTTGATTTTTTTTCTTTTTTTACTTTTATATTCTATAATTATTTCCGGTCATTGTGAGGCATGGCGGGTAGATAGTATTACATATCCGTATCATGTAGTGGATTTTAGTGTTGGTTTTTGTTCCAGACTGCTGCCAGGTGCTATATATACATTTCTTTTTGAGAATTACAATAATGAAAGTGTTTCATTATATCTAACGGGCTTAGTTATTTTTTGCTTTTTAGTTTCAGCTTTTTTTCTTGAGAAATTTATAAAAAGCGTGGAAATCAACTACCGAAAAACAATATTTTTACTTATCATATTTTTTCTCTCCGGACCTTTTACCTTTGCCATATATATGAATAAATTTGGCATGTTGGATTTTTATTGGCTTACCATAGCAGCTCTTTTTATGATATGCCTTTCAAACAAAAAAACTTATTTGTTTATTATACCATTGTTTATTTCCGCTGTATTTATTCATTTTTCGGTTTTGCTTAATTTTATTCCGGCATTTGCAATTATAATGTTGTGTAAGGTTATATATTTAAAAAATCAAAAAGAAAAAAGATTGTTGTTTGTTGTTTTGATTGTTTCTTGCATATTTGCAATAGGATTTGCATTATACTTTGCTTTTTTTGAAAGAGATAATCTGAATTTCACGCTGGAAGAATTTAATGAGTTTTTAATAAGCCGAGGATGTGAATATCTAGACTACTACGATTACTCATTTTATAGAGATAATATTAATCATGAACAATACGAAGAATGGCTTGAAATTTATACAAATGAAAAATCTACTTTTTTAAATTTCATTTCATTACTAAATCAACAGATATTCATCACTTTAACTCTTATACCTTGGAAAGATTTGATTCGTAGCTTATTTTTAGTAAGTCCATTAATCGGCTTCTACTTTGATTTTTTGAAATCTCAGATAAAAACACATAGGAGAAATATCCCCCAAAAATTTTTGTTGTTTTTAATAATTGTCTTATTTTTCACTCCTTTTCTTGGTTGTTTTTTTTCTACCGATGTTAACAGATGGTTGTCGCATTCTTTTTTCAACTTTTTAATCTGTATCTTTTATTACATATATAGAGAACGAGACTTAGCGTGCCAATGGCTCCATGTGAAAATCTCTTCAATACCATCAATATATATATTTATGTATTTTATACTATATGCAACATCTATTGCTAATGCTTATAGTTAAAAAGAGGTATTACTTATGAAAAAACGAACAGCAATAAAACCTTTTCTATTGTTTTCGGCACTTTGGTTGGTGCCTGTATGGTTTTTGCCGGGATATGATCACAGGTATTATTGGGAATCATATCTTGACAATGTTGATATATTATTGTCGATATTTTCCTTTATGATTATGGTCGTTTTTTTGTATTTGATTAAGAACCCTTATGTGGTCCTTGGGTTTTCTGTTGTTTTGTCTTTATTGTTTGTTTATTTTGATTATCATTTTACTTTCAATATGCTTTCTTTGTTTTTGCTTGTGCTAGCACATAAAGAATGTAGTTATAACATTATAAAATCAGAAAGCAAAAAACATGAATTAAATAAATCGTTTTTTTACTGTTTGATTGTATGTTTTTGTTTAATTCTAATTTCATTTATATTAAGTTATAACGACTTGAAGGTTGACAGATATGTATACATATATCAGTCAATATCTTACATTGCCCTTACTTGGTTAATTCCTTTGATGTTTATTTGTTTATTTGTTGCGACATTTTTAAAGAAGCCTTCTGATAAAAATCAGGTGGTAAGCTTAAGAATAATATACATTTTAAGCTTTCTCAGATTTGTAGTTTCGATGTTATCTTATATCAAAGCGTCTGCGTTTGTTATTAACATAAGAATAGTGAGTTTCCCTTGGTTTCTTTATTTGTTTTTATTAATTGTTAATAAAGATCCGTATTTTTCTGTGTTTTTCAAAGCACTTGACAATCTTCTCAATAAAATTATAAAGTATAAACAGGTGTAGTAATGATTTTAGTAGTAGGCTGCGGTTTTTTAGGAACATATATTTTAAAACACATTTCATCAAGAAGTGAAGAATTAATTGTAGCAACTGTGCAAAACTTGGATAATGTAATTCCGATAAAAAAGGTTAAATACATTCAGTGTGATGTGACCCAAAAAAACGATATTAATGCTCTATTTGAAATGTGCAATTGTTCTTCACTCAAAATTATTTATCTTGCAGCATGTCATAATATTGATTATGTATATGAGAACCCATCAGATGCTCGCAAAGTAAATATCGATGGACTAGAAAATTTTATTTCATTAATGCCTAAAACAAGTAAGTTGTTTTTTGCTTCGACAGATTGTGTGTACGGAGAAGGTAAGAACCGTTACGAAAAATTCAAAGAAAGTGACAAGCTTGATCCAATTAATGAATATGGAAAACAAAAGGCAGAAGCCGAAAACTTAATCTTGGATTACGGGCATAAAGTTTTCCGCCTCCCTTTCATGATTGGGCCGTCATTGAATGGTAAACCTCATTTTTATGATAATATTATTTCAAAACTATCGCTCGGTGATAATATCGAGATGATAGACGGATTAAGCAGATCTGTCTTGAGTTATCGGCAGGCCGCTGAGATTATATATGAGCTTACTTTTCTACCTTACGATAAGCTTCCTAAAATTATAAACCTTTGTGGTGATAAAGCTCTTAATAAATATGAAATAGGATGTGCAATAACCGTAAAGGCAGGTCTTTCCACTGAAAACATCATTAAGATTGCGGAGAAAGATGGAGAAAAATTTTTCAAAGACAAAAGAGCATCATGTACAGCTATGGATAACACATTATTGAAAAAATTACTTGGTCTTGATGAAATTAAATGGGAGGTGTGAAAATGCTGATAACCAGAGCACCATTTAGAATATCTTTTTTTGGTGGTGGAACAGATTATTATGATTATTTTTCAAAATATGGCGGATGCGTTTTATCAACAACCATAGATAAATACTGCTATGTGTCAATACGTCATTTGCCTCCCCTTTTTGAATATAAAAATCAGCTTACTTACTCTAAAATCGAACGTTTTAATCGAGTTGAAGATATTGAACATCCATTGGTTCGAGCTGTGTTAAACTATGTGCCAATGGATAGAATACAGATAGCTTATGATGCGGATTTGCCGGCTTGTTCCGGACTAGGTTCCAGTTCAGCTTTTGCAGTTGCTCTTTTGCAAGGAATTTATGCTATGAAAGGTGAATATCCTGATAAAATGACACTTGCAAAAGAAGCTGTATATCTTGAAAGAGAGCACCTTAAAGAAGCTGGTGGTGTTCAGGATCAACTCGCCGCCTCTTTCGGCGGATTAAATATGATAAGTTTTGATTCAAGCGGATACCACATTGAAAAGGTTGATATTTCCGAAGAAAGAAAGAGTGTTCTTAATAAAAATCTTCTGCTTGCATTTACCGGATTTTCAAGATTTTCTAGCGAAATAGCTATTTCGCAACAGAATAACATTTCTTCAAAAATTGATCAACTCAATGAAATAAAGTCATTAACTTATATAGCAAAGGATCTTCTTGTTGGTGGAAACATTGAAGATTTTGGGAAACTTCTTGATTACACATGGAATCTAAAAAAATCTTTATCTAAAGAGATTACAAATCCGATAATAGATGAGATGTATATTAAAGCAAAAAAAGCCGGTGCATTGGGCGGTAAACTTCTCGGGGCTGGCGGCGGCGGATTTATGTTGCTTTATGTTCCGGAACAAAAACAGGAGGCTTTCAAAAAAAGTTTGCCTGAATTAAAATATGCATCTTTTACGTTTGAAAATAACGGTACACAAATTATTTATGAAAGCAAATAAATAATCGTAATACCCATTGGATACGTAAATTTATAAAACCCGGTTAGTATGTGATTTAAAATTACAAGGCATACAAAAGTAACTGTTGTGGTATATTTCTACCATAATTACAAATACTAACATCACAATTTGTAATTTAAGGAGAGAAAGATATATATGAAAGCAACAGGAATAGTCCGCCGTATAGACGACCTTGGCAGAGTCGTCATCCCCAAAGAAATCCGCCGCACTATGCGTATTCGTGAGGGCGACCCGCTGGAAATTTTTACCTCAAATGACGGTGAGGTTATTTTTAAAAAGTATTCGCCTATCGGTGAGCTTGGGCCTTATACAAAGCAGTATGTTGATGTGCTTAACCGTACAAGCGGTCTTGCCGTTGTCATTTGTGACAGGGACCGTGTTATTGCGGTTTCAGGTATGCCGAAAAAGGAGATTATGGAAAAGCGAATTTCACCTATGGTGGAAAGCTATATGGAAAGACGGGCAAGCTTCATTTACGGTACGGACAGGGATGAGCTTGTGGTAAGTGAGGATATGCCTGTTAAAATTGCTGTCATGTGCCCCATTATCGGTGGCGGTGATGTGATGGGCGCAGTGATGCTGCTGTGCGGTGAAAAGCCTTCAACTCCGACGCAGACCGATGTGAAGCTTACTCAGGTTGCTGCCGGTTTTCTCGGCAAACAGATGGAAGAATAAAAAAGGACTGTGCTCAGCTGTTATGCCGGCACAGTCTCTTTTTCATTTTCGTTGGTTGTTGAATTCTTTGTTTCCCGTTTTTCCTGAACCCACATACCTCCTATGCAGGCTATGTACAGGAACATTATGGGTGTTGTGAAGGGCTGTGCAATGTTGACAGCTGCCTGAATCCAGTATGCAACAAGTGATGCGAAAATACCCACTGCAAGGGTGCTGTTTCTCAGCTTTGCAATCACAGTGATGCTCGTTGCGAAAATAAGGGCAATGTATGAAGTGACACCTATGACGCCCGTTGTCATAAGGTACTGAATATATTCATTGTGAGCCTGGTCAACAACCTTTCCTGCGAACAGCTCACCGCGTGTGCTGAGGTTATGTAAGCTTTCAGGGCCAATACCGAAGAGTATTTCCTTAAAGCTGAAATTTTTGAATTCGTCAAAGCAGAAATGCCATATCTTGCCTCTGTATGTGCCCCATTCAGATGTTATTTCAAAGTATTCGTCAAGAGTGCCGAGACCTCTTGTATTTGAAATCACAAAGCAGATGCCGAGGGTAAATGTAAGAAGTACAAGAAAAACGATATACGCCTTTTTGAAAAGCTTCATTTTGCCGGGGAACAGATTTAGGAAAATATATACTGCAAGGCAAAGCAGAAAGGCAACTGCAGAAATCTGAGGCTTCAGGAAGAAGGAAATGGATTTTGAAAGAGCAACGTTTGTGGTTTCCGCACGGTCATAAATAAACTTGTATACCTGAGATGCTACAATTATGATAACAATGCTTTGAAGATAATAAACAAGCTTTTTACGCTCGCTGAAAAAGAAAATGGGTATAATCAGAAGTGATACCGCAAAGCCTAAGGCAAAGCTTTCACTGGCGGTTACCATCATGCCGAAGGTGCCGATGACAAGCGCAAAGGAATAAATAATTCTGCTTACTGTTTTTTTTGTGATGGAGTAGCCGCAGATTACAAAGGGAAAGAGCAGACAAAAATAGCTTGAATAGAAATTTATGTTGCCGATGGTTGAAATATAGCTTGTTTTATAGTTGTTGCTGAGTTTGTGATAAAAGCCGAAAAAGTCAATATCAAAGCAGTTAAGAACACCTAAAAGGCTGACAATGCAAAAGGCTCCCACTGCAAAAAAGAGGAAACGCTGAACGGTACCGTAATTTCTTGAAACGAGAAAGTAAACAAGCGTGTATATTATCACGGTAAGAGCGCCCTGATATCTTGCCGATGTGCCAAGCCATGCGTCAATGGGATATTCGGAAAAAAGCGAAGACAGTACAACGGAAATACAAAAGGCTGAAGCAGTCCAGTCGATAGTTGTCATGTCGGAAGAATTCAGAGGCAAAGCCCCTTGAATACGGGATTTTTTAAAGTCCTTGAATACACAGGAAAGGGAAGGGACAAGGAAAAAAATTGCCGCAAGAATATAGAAAACGTATTTGGTTTCGGTAATGTTGAAAAAACCGTCGGTTACAATAAGAGGCAAACCGAACATTACCGCTATCAGAAAATACCGCACATTTCGCTGAAGGTTTGCTACGGTTTTGTTTTCAGACAACTTATATTCCTCCTTTCAAAGCTTCAGACTAACATTCCAATTATAGATTATTTATATATAACTGTCAAGCAGTGGTAACAGAAACGGTGATACAGGGAAACAGAAATGGCAGTACACTGTACTGCCACTGAATTTTAATTTTTAAGAAAATGCTCCATTATTCCCGAGCCTTTTTCAATGAAGATGCCTGTTGCCTTTGCAGTTTCTTCGTTGATTGTTTCAACACCGATTTTCGGATTTGACTTGTGATAAATCATGTAGGGTACGGGGTCTCTTGCATGAGTTTTTGTAACAATGGGTGTCGGGTGGTCGGGGAGGATCATGACTTTGTAATCGTCATATTCTTCGAGGGCTTCAAGAAGAACAGACAGAACCTGTTCATCGATTAATTCAATTGCTCTGACCTTGTTATGGGGCTCATCCCTGTGTCCGCATTCATCAGGAGCTTCAATGTGAATGTAAACGAAGTCTTTTCCGTTTTTCAGTTCTTCCACGGCACATTCAGCTTTACCCTTAAAGTTGGTATCAATATATCCTGTTGCACCGTCCACTTCAGGTGTTGCCATGCCTGCACTGATTCCGATACCCTTAAGAAGGTCAACAGCAGAAATCACAGAGCCTTTAATGCCGTAAAGACTTTCAAAAGTGGGAAGAATAGGTTTGTTACCCTCGCCCCAGAGCCATATCGAGTTGCCGGGTCGCTTGCCTTCGGCAATTCTCTTTTTGTTTACGGGGTGGTCCTTGAGCACGTCATAGCTTTTTTTCATCATAGCGATAAGCTCTTTGGCATTCTCGCTTTTTGAAAGGTAGGGACCAACAACTCTTCCGCTGATATCATGAGGAGGAGTCATTTCACCAAGGTCTGTTGTACCCTTATGTACAGTGAGACAGTGACGGTAGCTGACACCGCTGTAATATGTGTAGACATCGTTGCCGAAGGCTTCCTGAACAGCTTTGATAAGCTCAGCAGCCTCTTCGGAGCTGATGTCACCTGCGGAGTAGTCAACCATGGTTTTATCTTCGTAATTTTCTTCGTCGGAGAGGGTAACGATATTGCAGCGCAGTGTAACATCGTCATCAAGCAGCTTTACACCGATGCTTACAGCCTCTAAGGGTGAACGTCCTGTGTAATATTTAAGAGGATCAAAGCCCATAACGCTCATGTTTGCAACATCACTGCCCGGCTTCAATGTGTCATCAACGGTTTTTACAAGACCTACCTCACCTTTTTGTGCAAGGGAGTCAAAAAGGGGCTTGTTTGCACACATCATAGGTGTTTTACCGCCAAGGGCTGGCACAGGATAGTCTGCCATACCGTCATAAAGAACAACAACATATTTCATTTCTATCTTTCCTTTCAAATATAAATCTTTGTTGTGCCTCTCCTGAAAGGAGAGGTGGCAGCCGAAGGCTGACGGAGAGGTTTGTTTTATCCTCTGTTTATTAAATGTATAATACAGCAAAATTTTTATATAATAAATTTGCAGAAAACTATTGACATTTTTTTCATTATAGGTTAGAATATATCACGCTGTCGCAGATGATCCATTAGCTCAGCCGGCAGAGCACTTGACTTTTAATCAAGGTGTCCGGAGTTCGAATCTCCGATGGATCACCAAAAAATGAAAAGTCGCACGAATGTGTGGCTTTTCTTTTTTTATATCCGTTTCAGCAGTCCGGCTTTTCTAAAGTTACCTTGCTGATTGAAAAGCTTATATTATTATATTACTTTGCAATGGCCTTTGTCAACAAAAAGGCTTTATTATTGTGAAATAAGAGGAGCTGTAAAAAACGAGTTTTTACAGCTCTTTTTATCAGTTAACTTTGATTATACGGATAATCTGCTCAATTTCCGAAATCTTTTCAATAAGCTTGTCGCTTGCAAGCTCAGGCATGTCGATGAGTGTACATGCATAATCGCCCTTTGAACGGTTTGCCATGTTGTCAATGTTGATACCCTCAGCAGAGATGTTTGAAGTAATCTGGCTGATGATGTTGGGCACATTTTTATGAAGTATAAGAAGGCGTCCGCCGCCTGAACGGGGCAGGGAAATTGAAGGATAGTTCACGCTGTTTGTGATGTTACCGTTCTGAAGGAAATCGTCAAGCTCATGGGCTGCCATAACAGCACAGTTATCTTCCGATTCAAGGGTTGAAGCACCAAGGTGGGGGATTGTAATAATGCCCTTTGTATTAATGCTGTCTTCTGTTGGGAAGTCTGTAACATAGGCGCTTACCTTACCGCTTGCGAGAGCTTCCTTCATATCTTCAATGTTAACAAGGTCTGCACGGGAAAGATTGATGATTCTGACACCGTCTTTCATCTTTGCAATTGTTTCTTTGTTAATCATTCCCTTTGTGTCCTTTGTTGCGGGTACATGAAGGGTGATATAGTCAGCCTTTTCATAAATTTCGTCATAAGAGGCAGCCTGAGCAATTGAACGTGAAAGATGCCATGCTGCGCTGATTGTAATGAAGGGGTCATGACCGATAACCTTCATGCCGAGGCTTTTTGCAGTGTTTGCAACCATACCTCCGATTGCGCCAAGGCCGATAACGCCGAGAGTTTTGCCGAGAATCTCGCATCCGCCGAAGGAGCTTTTACCTTTTTCTACCTGCTTTGCAACATCCTCAGTGAGGGTGTTGGCCCATTCAACACCGCCGATAATGTTTCTTGATGCAAGAAGTAAAGCTGCAATTGTAAGCTCTTTAACACCGTTTGCATTTGCACCGGGTGTGTTGAACACAACTATTCCTTTTTCTGCACAGCGGTCAACGGGGATATTGTTCACACCTGCACCGCAACGTACAATTGCAGTGAGCTTATAGCCGAAATCCACATCGTGAAGGCTTGCTGAGCGTACCATAATTGCATCGGGGTTTTCTGCCGTGTCGGAAATGGCGTACTTGTTTTTGTCAAGCTCATTAAGGCCGATACCGGCAATTTTATTCATTGTTTTGATAATTTTCATTTTATTTCACCTTATTCCTTGGGATTTTCTGCGGCGAATTTCTTCATGAATTCAACCAGAGCCACAACGCCTTCATAGGGCATTGCATTATAGATTGAAGCTCTCATGCCGCCAACGCTTCTGTGACCCTTGAGGTTTTTGAGGCCTGCTGCAGAAGCTTCACTTGCAAATTTTTTGTCAAGGTCTCCGTCACCTGTTACGAAGGTTACGTTCATCATTGAACGGCTTTCTTTTTTTACGGGTGCGATGTAATAATCCTGACTGTCCAGGTAATCGTAAAGAACCTTTGCCTTCTTTTCGTTGAGTTTTTTCATCTCATCAAGTCCGCCAAGATCTTTTATCCATTCATAAACAAGCTTTGCAACATAAATGCACCAGCAGGGAGGAGTGTTATACATTGATTCGCCCTCTGCCATAAGCTTGTAGTCGAGCATTGCGGGTGTATCCTCTCTTGCAGAACCGATAAGGTCTTCACGGACAATTACAAGGGTAAGACCTGCGGGAGCCATGTTCTTTTGTGCACCTGCATAAATAAGTCCGAATTTGCTTACATCAACAGGCTCGGAAATAATGCAGGACGACATATCCGCAACAAGGGGGATATCTCCTGTGTCGGGAATGTAGCTGAATTTTGTGCCGTAAATTGTGTTGTTGAAGCAGATGTGAACATAGTCTGCATCTTCGCGGAAGGTATCACGGGTGGTAGCAGGAATTTCCGAGAAGTTCACATCCTTTGAGGATGCAACTGCCTGAGCATCACCGTATTTCTGAGCTTCCTTGAAGGCCTTTGTTGAAAACTGTCCCGAAAGGATGTAGTCTGCCTTTTTGTTTTTGTTCATAAGGTTAAGGGGGACTGCCGCAAACTGAGTGGATGCGCCGCCCTGAAGGAAAAGCACCTTATAATTATCAGGAATGCTCATAATCTCACGAAGAAGTGCTTCGGCATCCTTGATGATTTTGTCGTACTCAGGGGAGCGGTGGCTCATTTCCATAACGGACATACCGCTGTCACCGTAGCAGATAAGATCCTTCTGAGCACTTTCAAGCACCTGCATGGGAAGCATTGAAGGACCTGCTGAAAAATTATATACTCTGTTCATATATATCACCTCATATAATATGTGTTTTTAAATTTGTTAATTTCTATCCATTATACAATTACTGTAAATTTATGTCAATATATGCAGGGTTAAGTTGATATATTTTGTGAATAATCACACAATTATTTGTGTATTATTCACCCTAATAAAGTGTGAAAGCGCCCTATAATACTATGAAGGTTGACAGGCGTTTTATTATTACTCACAAAAAGATAAGTGACAATTTGTGTAAAGTAACTATATGTTTTTTTGTCTTGACTTATGGGTATAAGTATAATATAATAAGCTGATGAAAAATTTAGTATTGTAACAACTATAAAATCTCATGAAAAGAGGAAAAAATATGAGCGAATACAAGATTGCTACAAAGTGTATCCATTCAGGCTACACACCAAAAAACGGTGAGCCCAGACAGATTCCCATCTGCCAGAGCACAACCTATAAATACGATTCAAGCGTTGAAATGGGCATGCTCTTCGACCTTGCAGCCCGAGCCTATTCCTATACGAGACTTCAGAATCCCACCAATGACGCTGTTGCAGCAAGAATAGCCGACCTTGAGGGTGGTGTTGCTGCAGTTCTAACTTCATCGGGACAGGCAGCAAACTTCTTTGCAATTTTCAATATATGCCACGCAGGTGACCACGTTGTATGCTCAACTGCAATTTACGGCGGCACATTCAATCTTTTCAATGTTACAATGAGAAAGCTTGGCATTGAATTCACCTTCGTGACTCCCGATTGCACTGAAGAAGAGCTTGAAGCAGCCTTCAGAGAAAACACAAAGGCAGTTTTCGGTGAAACAATCTCAAACCCCTCACTTAATGTGCTTGACATTGAAAAGTTCGCAAAGGCTGCTCACCGTCACGGTGTGCCCCTTATCGTTGATAACACCTTCCCCACACCCATTAACTGCCGTCCCTTCGAGCACGGTGTTGATATCGTTACACATTCAACAACAAAGTATATGGAAGGTCATGCTAATATCATCGGTGGTGCAGTTATTGACAGCGGTAACTTTGACTGGGAACAGAACGATAAATTCCCAGAAGTCGGGTCGTAGCCATGTCGT
>JAZSHC010000015.1:0-99915 GCA_045533065.1 Acutalibacteraceae bacterium | reverse complement strand
GTGCGTGATTAGCTCAGCTGGTAGAGCACCTGACTCTTAATCAGGGTGTCCAGGGTTCGAACCCCTGATCGCGTACTAATTTAATATCGCATGTCTCACAAAGGCATGCAATGTGCGTGATTAGCTCAGCTGGTAGAGCACCTGACTCTTAATCAGGGTGTCCAGGGTTCGAACCCCTGATCGCGTACCAATAAATAAGAAGACCAAGGTTTTACCTTGGTTTTTTTATTTATCTTGTAGGTTTTTCAAAGGGGTTCGAACCCGAAAGGGCACGAGCGTTAAGAGAAAGTCTAAACGACTTTCGAATAGCGAGTGGTTCAAGGTGACCGATTCGGGAGCCGACGAACGGCAGATTGCCGCAGGCAAGATGCGGTCCCGTCACTCGCACCAGAAAAGAAACAACCTTTGTCTACCAGACAAAGCTTGTTTCTTTTCAACTAAATCCGTCCTCACGGACGGAATAAATCCCACCTCAGTGGGATGAAATCACTTCGTGATGAAATCCGACTTCGTCGGGAGAAGGACGGATTTAATTTCATCTGCGTTAGCAGATTTCATCCGAACTTGTTCGGATTTCATCGCGCTTGCGCGATTTCATTGTAAATCATTGAAATCTGTGATATAATGTATTCAAAGAGGTGATTTCGATGGCTGAAAATAAACTTGCTGATATGTCAACAGAATTTGCAATTCAAATCTTAAAACTGACAGAAAATATAAAAGGACATTATTCTCTGTCAAATCAGCTTGAACGAAGCGGAACGAGTATTGGAGCAAATATCCGCGAGGCGAAATATGCTCACAGCCGCCCTGATTTTATTGCCAAGTTGCAGATTGCATTAAAGGAATGCTATGAAACAGAATACTGGATCGAGATTGCTCAAAAAGCCGGATTGATTTCCAGCGAAATTGCAAAGACCATTCTACACGATTGTGGTTCAATTCGCAGAATGCTCATTTCCTCCATCAACACCGCAAAGGAGAGCGCAAAGTGACAGAAAATACTTGCTATACATACTTCAGAATTACCGGCGATTTTGATCCCGATATTGTAACAAAAATACTTGGACTGATTCCAAGTAAGACTTGGAAAATCGGAGATAAGAGAAGAAACGGAACATTATATGATTTTGCGTCATGGGAGTTTGGGCGATGCGATAACTATGATTTTATAGTAGAAAACCAAATGCATACGACCATTGCCCCTCTTTTGGATAAAATTGATGTTTTGAACGAACTCAAAAACGAATTCGACATTACCTACACATTAGAAGTTGTTCCTACCGTATACGCTGATAATACAAGCCCGTGTCTTGCGCCGTCTATGAAAGTCATTGATTTTTGCCATGCAACCAGAACAAAAATTGATATCGATCTATATGTGATGGATTGAGTCGTACTACTTTTGCTTACTTTTACCTCAATTCTGCTCCGTTTGGTTACTCTTTGGCATAATCCTACACTCATTTTGATACAATGAGCGTAGGATTATTTTTTTGCATAAAAAAATCAACATTTTATGCTGTTGTAAAACCGTAAAAAATGAATTTATTACATCAAGCATATTGACATCGAAACCAACTTGTGATAATATCGTAACCGAAAACGAACCACGGTACGCAATGCGAACATAAAGAAGGGGCGATAATTTGGCGAACATAAGAAATGAAGCCGAAACAAAAGAGCTTTACAGAAAGATTCTGACGGCGGCAACTGCTATGTTTATGCAGAAAGGCTTTGAGAAAACCACACTGATGGATATATCAAAACTGTCAGGAGTAAGTAAAAGAGTGATTATTTATGAAATGAACAGCAAAGAGGAAATCCTTGGTCACCTCGTGACAAAATTCCTTGACGGCGTAACTGTAGCCTCCGATGCTGTTTCAAAAAAGCTGACAGATGATATGGTGCTCATATTCGTAGCCAACGAGGTTTTACAGCTCTATATGGCAGAAATGAGCGAGGATATGAGAAATCTCTACCTTGCGGGCTACTCAATGCCAAAGACCAGCGAGGCGGTACTCAAACGAAGAGCCGAAATGATGCACGAGAATTTCAGCTTCAGATTTCCCGAGCAGGAGTTAAAGGACTTTTACGAAATCGAAATCGCTTCAATGGGAATAATGAGAGCATATATGACAGTACCCTGCGATATGTATTTTACTATTGAGGCAAAAGCAAAAAGACTTGTAACAATGCTTCTGCTGATTTATAAAGCGGAAGAAGAAAAAATCACCGAAGCTATTGAATTCATCGGTAAAATAGACTTTGAAGCTGTAGCTAAAAAAGCCGTTAAAAGTGTATTTGATGAACTTGAAATCAAAACTGATAAATAATTCATGAAAGGAGAAATATAAATGAACAAAACCTTAAAGAAAACATTATCAATTATCCTCACAATCTTAATGATTGTGACAACCGTACCCTTTGCCTTCGCGGTAGACTGTGTTCACGATTATTCAGGTGAACATTTTTGTCTTGGCTATTACTGCGGCAACTGCAACAGCTACTATGGTGAGCCCAATCCCAACGGACATTATTGGTTCGGGGAGCAGTGCGGCATCTGCTATGAAACCCACGAGCATAGAGGCAATGCGGGTACCATTTGCATGGGTACACTGTGTGAACTCTGCTATTATCCCTACGGTGAAGTAACAGACCCTGATGCACATAAGTGGAACAGTGACGGCACCTGTGGTTATTGCGAGGCTGAGTGTGAGCATCCGTCATATACCGACGGAGTGTGTGATGACTGCGGTTACATTTGTCCTCACGAAGGTTATACCGACGGTAAATGTGAGGTCTGCGGTGCAGATTGCCCTCACGAAGGTTATATCGACGGTAAATGTGAAGTCTGCGGTTCAGATTGCCCTCATGAAAGCGTTACTGACGGCAAATGTGATGATTGCGGTGCAGAAGGAACATTTGTTACAATTACAATGAACGACAGCTACGGTGACGGTTGGAACGGAAATGTTGTTAAAATCGAACAGCTTATTGACGGAGTATATACAGAAGTTGCAACTGCAACAATTGAAGACGGTGCAAGCGAAACCTATACAGCCGTTCTTCCCAAAGACGGAATTTATGCTTACACATGGGTTAGTGGCAGTTATCCCGATGAGTGCAGCTTTACTGTTAAAGTGAACGGTGAAATTGTATTTGAGGCAGAGGATTGCAGTGAGCTTATTGACGGTCAGCTTATTTATGTAAATTGTGAGCACACAGGCGGTGCACAAACCTGCAAAGGCTTTAAGTGTGAAGTTTGCATGCAATGGTACGGTGAAACAGGAGAGCATACAGCAGAAGGCGAACAGACCTGCATTGGTACTTTATGTTCCGTTTGCCGTGAATGGTACGGTGAAGCCGGAGAACAGCACGATTTAAGCACAGAGCAGACATGTATGGGCTATAAGTGCAATTTGTGCTATGGGTATTTCGGTGAAGCGAGCGAACACGACTTAAGCAGTGAGCAAACCTGTCTTGGATATTATTGTTATTCCTGCGATGAGTATTACGGCGAAGCAGACCCTGATGCACATAGATGGAATGATACATATTGCTACATTTGTGAGGAAGAACACGACCACACCGGCGGCACACAGACCTGCCGTGGTTACAAGTGCGAAATCTGTCAAAGTTGGTACGGCGAAGCCGGAGAACAGCATGATTTAAGCACAGAGCAGACCTGTATGGGCTATAAGTGTAATTTGTGCTATGGCTATTTCGGTGAAACCGGAGATCATTCTCCTTATACAGAGCAAACCTGTATGGGTTACGGATGTGAATACTGCTATGAATGGTTCGGAGAAGCCGATACAAGCAAACATAGTTGGTATTATGGCTACTGCGATTATTGCGAAATAGAATATCCCGCTGATGAAGAATGTATTCACGATTTGGACAGTCGCGGTCAATGCATAATCTGTGGATATCAATGCCCTCATGACACAATGGAAAACGGAACCTGCACAAGCTGTTCTTACATATTACCTTTCTCACTTACAACAGATGAAATTGTAACCTATCACGGTTCATTTGCTGATGCACTTGACAAAGCAGAGGACGGAAGTGTAATTAAACTGCTTAAAGATCATGACGATTACAACAGTCTTGAAATCAATAAAGCTATAACACTTGACCTTAACGGCAAAGAATGGATACAGCCATCAAGCGGCGGTTTTGATGTAACAGCCAATGCTACCTTTACCGATTCTGTCGGCGGAGGCTATCTGGATTATGCCCTTTACCTTTATTCTCCTGTAACATTAAGCGGCGGTACTTATAAATATATCGGTATAAGATTTGAGACTGAAGACACTATCGGTGATTATCTTGCTGACTGTTGTGCTTGTTTTGACCATTATACCGACGAACTTATCGATGTGACTGGTGAATATGTTCTTGGTGCAAAAATCAAGGCTAATCACAACCTTGGTGAGCAGACCTGTATGGGTTGTAAGTGTGAAGATTGCGGTGAATGGTTCGGTGAAGTTGATGCAGATGCTCACGATTGGTCAAACGTAGACGGCGTTTGTGCAAACGGCTGCGGTACAACCTGTGACCACACCGGTGGCGAAGCAACCTGCACAGCAAAAGCAGTTTGTGAAACTTGCGGTGTAGAATACGGTGATATTGATAAAGATAACCACAAGGATACTCTTGTTCCTGTTGAAGCAAAAGCAAAGACCTGTACAGAAATCGGTTGGGATGCTTACGAATACTGCACAGCTTGTGACTACTCAACTTATGTAGAAATCCCTGCATCACACGAAATCAAAACAGTTGATAAAAAGGATGCTACTTGCACACAAGCAGGTCACGAAGCATACGAATATTGCACAGAGTGTGATTATACAACATACAAAGAAATCTCCTCAAACGGACACACACCTCTTGAAGCAGCAAAAGAAAATGAAGTTGCTCCCAAGTGCGGTGTTGCAGGCTCATACGACCTTGTTGTTTACTGTGATGTATGCGGTGAAGAACTCGACAGAGACACAACCACTGTTGATGCCCTCACTCACACAGACTCAAACGGTGACTACCTCTGCGACCACGGCTGCGGACACGAGTTTGAAAAGCCCGCAGAACCTGACACACCCGACGAGCCTTCTGACGGCGATTGTGACCACCTTTGCCACAAGTCAGGCTTCATGGGCTTCATTTGGAAAATAATTCGTTTCTTCCAAAAGCTCTTCAGAATTCAGCAGTATTGCGATTGCGGAGTTGCTCATTGGTAAAATAAAGTTATCCCATCGAATCTTAACCGGTTCGGTGGGATTTTTAGGTGGATTTTATGGGCTCGACCACTTTGAAAGTTATTTCGACCACCTGAGATTTTTGTATTAAAATTGGCTTCTACTTACATTGCCCGAAAACCCTTTATTTTAGAGGGCTTTCGGGTTTTTGTTTTGCCTGAAATTACCCAAAAATCGGGTAAAAAAGGGGGCTCAAAAAAGAAGACACCTACCGTGGAGGCAAGTGTATTGGAACGAAAGAGGGGCTGGGTTAAAGAATTTGTAAAGTGAGTAGTGTTTAGTTTTTTTTATGATAACGATAAGAAAAAAATTAATGAGTGTGGTACATATATTGGGACTGAAGATGCTGTGAGGCCTATGAACTATTGCAATTGCAATAGTGAAAAGAGTATAATAATAGTGTAATTGAACGTTTGAGAAGGTGTTAGATTTGGCTTTAAATATAAGTGAAAATATCAAAGTTACTATAATACGAAGCAACCGTAAAACTCTCTCGATTCAACTCAAGTTCGGTGAAATTATTGCCCGTGCCCCTCTGCGTATGAAGGACAAAGAGATTTACAGTTTCATCGAATCCAAGAAGTCTTGGATAGAAAAGAATCTCTCCAAAATAGAAGAGCGTGAAAAAGCAATCAGCGAAGCGCAACCCTTCACACAGGATGAGATAAAGGCTCTTGCCGAAAAAGCAAAGACAATCATCCCTGAGCGAGTGAGATATTATGCTCCGAAAATAGGTGTTACTTATAACAGAATTACTATCCGTTGTCAGCGTACCCGTTGGGGCAGCTGCTCATCAAAGGGTAATCTGAATTTCAACTGCCTTCTTGCATTGTTTCCTATAGAGGTTATCGACAGTGTTGTTGTACACGAGCTTTGTCATCGGAAGCATATGAATCATTCTCAACAATTTTACGCTGAGATTGAAAAGGTGTTTCCCGAGTATAAAAAGTGGCATAAATGGTTGAGCGATAACGGTGGAGTGTATATGGGTAGAGTGAAGTAAATATTATATTGCAAAAAGAAGCTTTTTCAGGATACTCTCCTTTGCACTATGCTGAAAAATCCCAAGCGTATTATTGTTTGCGAAAAGGATAAGAATCGCATTGATCTTGTGAAGGCTAACTATCCCGAAGTTTTTGTCTGTGAGCCTGAAAACTGCAAAGAGTTTGTACTCGGAAACTCTGACCATGGCGGTGCAGATGTTGTGCTTGAGGTTGCAGGTGCAGAGGACACCTTCCGTCTTGCCTGGGAGTGTGCAAGACCTAACGCCATTGTTACGGTGGTTGCACTTTACGATAAGGCACAGACCTTACCTCTTCCCGATATGTACGGCAAGAATCTTATCTTTAAAACGGGCGGCGTTGACGGCTGTGACTGCGACGAAGTGCTTTCTCTTATCGCTGAGGGCAAGATTGACACCACGCCTCTCATAACCCACAGATTCGCTCTTAAGGACATCGAAAAGGCTTATGATATTTTTGAGAATAAGCTGGACGGAGTTATTAAGATGGCGATTGAGAGTTAAAAATGTTTTTGCCCCTGACCGCAAAAGTCAGGGGTGTACTTGTTTTTAGTTAAGATATATGATAAAATCAAACAAAGATTTACTGAATTCATTGAGAAGGGGTGATGCTTGGTGGAGATATTAGTGCTTTTCTTGATCATTGTTTTGATTTTTTGTTTGATTAAAATAAAAGAAATAAAATCCTTTTCAGAAAAAGAAAAAAGCAGTCATTTAAAAATTATAGAACAAACAGAAAAACTATATCAAAAAACCCTTTCGGAGAAAAATGATATACAAAAAAAGAATAAAAAACATGAAGAGCAAATATTAGAACTAAAAAAAGAAATTGAACATATCAATAGAAAATTAGAATTTTATAAAAATATTGAAAAAGATTCGGGAGACTTGAATTTTGAATCCGACAAAGAAGACCATAAACAACTAGTAGAAGAAGCGGTAAGTTATCTTAAAAGCAAAAAAAATATTGAAGAAGAAATAGATTCATCTCCAAATATGTTGGGTTCTTTATTAGATGAAGAACAAACATCTATATGGAATGAAATTGAAAGTCAAAACAAGAACTTTTTCATAACCGGTAAAGCAGGGACCGGTAAAAGCTTTTTGCTTGATGTTTTTAGAAAGGCTACCGATAAAAAATACATCGTACTTGCTCCTACTGGTATTGCAGCACTAAATGTTGGCAGCACAACACAGCACATGATTCTCGGAATTGTCATCGGAATTATCGGCTTTACACTTTGCGGAATCAATTATCCGATTTACAAAAAAATGCTTGAAAAGGGCAAACAGAAATATGCATTTGAAATCGTGCAGCTCGCACGTGAAATCGCAGATGAGTAAATAAATTATGCAAGGAGTGGTGCTATGAATAAATCCGAAAGCAAATATTTTAATACTGCCACCAAAATGGACCTTGCATTGATTTCTTTACTGGAAAAGAAACCGTTTGAATATATCACCATAAGTGAGATTTGTGAAACGGCAGGAGTAAATCGCTCAACCTTTTATTTGCATTATGAAACCATCGGTGACCTGCTGAACGAAACGACGAGATATTTATTAAACGATTTCTTGTCTTATTTTTCGACCGATACACAGGCTATTGCCCACAATCTTAAGAACTGTGAACTTGACGAGCTGGTCTTCATTGGCGATAAACATCTAACTCCGTATCTTACTTATGTTAAAGACCACAAAGAAGTATTTGCAACGGCATTATTGCATAATAAAACCTTAGGATTTGACGATGTCTATAAGCGAATGTTTGAAAACATATTCAATCCGATTTTGGACAGGTTTCATTATCCGCCAAACGATAGACAGTATGTGATGATGTATTATCTTAACGGTATTAATGCTATCGTTAGTGAATGGTTGAAAAACGGTTGTGACAAATCCATTAAAGAAATATCTAAAATAATAGCGGTTTGTATTTACGGACTTAAAAGAGAACAGTAAATTTCAATTTGACGAAGTAGTGTGATTATGTGAATCGTGAAGATCTTCATAAGCTGATATATGTATGATGAGCTTCCGTCATCGAAGAAAAAGAAGGCATAAATTTTTGCCTGTGAGATATAATACACCGTATGATAACCCTACCATAACCCAAGGAGTCAACAAATGCTAAGCAGAGAAAATTTAGATAAATACATATCCGAAACCTACGGCGTTACTTCTGAATACCCATGGATTCAGTATCCGAGCTTTGCCGTTTACCGTCACGGTAATAACAAGAAATGGTTTGCCGTTGTGATGAATCTGCATAAATCAAAATTCGGTTTGCCTGATGATGGGACTGTTGATGTAGTAAATCTCAAATGTGACCCGATTATGACAGGCTCACTTCATAAGGAGAAGGGCATTTACCCCGGTTATCATATGAACAAGTCTTATTGGATATCGGTATTCCTTGACGGTACTGTTGATGATGAAAAGCTGAAATGGCTTCTTGATATAAGCTATGATTTAACATATGCAAAAATTAAAAGCAAGAGGAAGATAAAATAACTGACCCCTGACCGCAAAAAAGTCAGGGGCGTTTTCGTACATAAATAACATAAACCAACCTCCCTGATTTGTACACCATCGTACAAACTCAAGGAGGTTTATTTCATATCTTATGCGGTTTTGTCAGCATCATCTTGAGAAGCTCTGCTACCGTACCCTTCTTCTCCTTATATTTCTCACCGCGAACAACCATATACTCCGCCTTGCAAAGAGTAATATCCGTACCCTTGCAGGAAAGTATATCTCTGTCGCAGACGAAAAAGTCAGCATCGTTACCTTTTTGAAGTGTACCAGTGTTAAGTTCACCGAGCATCCTCGCAGGGTTTACGGTGTAGGTTTTAAGAGCCTCGTACGGTGTCAGTGATTGCTCTTGCAGATAAAAATCCACCATACCGAGCATCTGCTCATAGGGGTTGACTGACTGCACGGGGGAGTCACTTGAGCCGCAGACACAAACATCATTTTTGAGCAAGTCCTTAAGTGGAAGCTGTCTGTTTATGATACTCTCAGGCAAAAACTGCTCATAGCTTTTGAGAAAATGCTTATCTATCCAGGAAAAGCCGGGCTGTACCGTAATGGCAAGTGGAAGCCTTTTGATAAGCTTCACAGCCTTTTCTGACGGGAATTCAAAGTGGTCAATTCTCATCATAGCACCCTTTGTGGGGATTCGTTCTTCAAGCTCATTGTAGATCTCTGTTATCTGATCGATGGCACTTTCACCAATAGCATGGCAGGAAAGACGGATGTTTTTTTGGAGAGCCTCTTTGACCTTGGCTCTGATTTTATCCTTTTCGTAATAGCAGTGACCTTGTGTACCGCTGTCCTTGTATGGCTCACCGAATGCCGCACTGTGAGAACCTACGGAGCCGTCAAGCTCCCACACACCGCAACCGCCCGCACGGAGTGTCTTCTGCTTTTTGCTGAAGAAATCGAGCCTGTCATAATCCATATATTGTGGGAAAAGGCGTACATCAATGTCCATTCGCTCAGAGAGAAAAGCAAGAGCCTTTGTGAGAATGTCATTTTTCACATCCTCGTTGCCGTCCATAGCACATACTCTGCTGATACCGTAAGAAGCGCATAAATTTGAGAAGTTGGCAATACCCTTTGCAATGATTGCAGGGGTAACATTTGAAGCAATAAGGGTTGTAACCTTGCCTTGCATAAATTCGTGAGCCTCGCCCGAGAAAATACCGTCGCTGTCTTCTATCGGAAGCTTCAGCATTTCCATCAGCTTAGTCGAGATAGCACTGCTGTGACCGTCAATGCTGTAGATAATCATCGCTCTGCCACCTGACCATTCGTCAAGCTCAAAACGGTTAGGAAGTCTTTTTTCATTAACTGCAGAAATGATAAAGCCGTTGGCGGTGATGATTTTCTGCTTGGGATTTGCTTTGCAGTAGTCACGCACTCTCTTGCCTATGTCGGTCATATTGTCGGGCTTTACACCGTCAGATGTGATTTCACAGATATTGAAGCTCGCCGCCGCAAGGACGATAGTATAAAGCAAATGCAGATGAGAGTCTGTCATTGTGGGGTAAACGTGATTACCCTGAAGGTCAATCTTGTCGTCAAAAGTGCCACTTGGAATTTCGTTCCCCGTATAGGTTATCCTTTTACCCTCGGTAATCATTACGGAGAATATGTCCTCCTCCGATACCATAGAGTGAATATTTCCGTTAAAGTAGAGTCTTTTCATCATACGGGCACCACATTACCCACAGCCATAAGAAGCTGTGCGATGATAACGAGAATCTGCACAAAGGTACCGCACTTGTTGCCGAGAGTGCTTTCACCCTCATCTTTAAGGCTTTTTCTGTAAGCGGGGATAACAAGAATAGCGATAAGAATACCGATAAGACCACCGCCGATTCTCATAAACTCCATAAAGCCGCCAAGGTTAAGGAAGGTCATAAGAAGTGAGGGAAGCGTAGCGATAATCCAGCAGATTCTCTTGTCCTTTTTAATCTGTTCTTCGGTAATATCGGCAAGAGCAAGTGAGATAGCCCAGTAGCTTGTAATCATAGCAAGTATTGTGAAAAGTGAGCCTGCAATCTGTGCCCATGAGCCGATGCCTTTACTCCAACCAATCATAGCTACTTCTGTAACCTCTGTTGAGGAAAGGAGAGCGCAGATTGTGATAACAACCATAAGTATGAGGTTGTTTGAAAGACCGATAAAAACAGCCTTTTTAACCTTTTTAGCGTCAGCGTCAAGACCGTTTACTGCCTGGGGTACAGAGAAGAAAGCGGAGAAGGCGAGCATTGCCATACCGAAGAAAGCGAGAATGTGATTAGGCTGACCAATACTGAAATTAAGAGGATTATTGATGTTAAAGAGTGAACATACACCAAGCACACCGATAACAGCAAAGATAACCGTCACGGCTACACTTTCGCTGAGTCCTACAGCCTTAAGCCCGAAGAGTACAACACTCGCTGCAGCTACATAGAAAATCAGCTTTGATACTATCATCGGCACGCCGATAAGGTCGGTGATGATTTCAGCGGCACCGGATATGTAAGCGGCAAGGTTAGTGAACATTACAAGAGCCATAACCACAAAGAAGAAAAGAGTGATAGGCTTTTGATATTTACCTGTAAAAAGATACTTTGAGAAAACCTCAACAATCTGTGATTTACCGCCGCTTTTGATTGAGATATCGGCAATCATAAGGTGAATAACATAGTTAGCAAGGAAAGAAAGTACGAGAATAGCGAGAGCCATTAAGATACCGTTCTTTTCGGCAAGGTAAGGCATAGCCATAATGCCGCCGCCTACACCGTAGCCTGTGATTATGCAGGCACTTTGCCATACTGTAAGTTTGTTCTTTTCCATATTTTTTGCACTCCTTAAGTTTTACTGTTAGTGTCATTATATACCAAGTGAGAGGTTAAGGCAATGGGGTTGGGGAAATCTTGGTGCAGAAAACCTCCTTACACTGTGTTGTACAAGGTAAGCAGGTTATTTGTTCTTATTCATCTTCCGACGGTGATTGTTTTAGAAGATTTATCCAAGGTCGGAAAAAGTTTTTACAGCTTCGGGAAGTGACCTGAAATTGCATTAGCCGAGTCCGCTTTAGATGAAAAATCAAGGTGAGTGTAAATATTCGAGGTAGTGGAAATGTAGCTGTGACAGAGCCGTTCCTGAACATATCTCAGATTTACTCCGTTTGAATACAAAAGACTTATATAGCAAAACCGCCGGGGAGATTCCCCGGCGGTAAATTTATCGGTTAAGTTGTATCTTAATAGTGGGCCACGCCACATTCGCATACGGGATTTATTCTGAACAGCTTCCAGAAGAAGCGTACAATCTTCCAGATAAAGCTCATAAATCCTGATTTATGACAATTGCAATTGCAGCTGTTCTCAGGTTCGTCGGGTGTTTCGGGCTCGTCAGGTGCTTCGGGCTTTGAAGGTGTATCAGGCTGGGTGGGTTTCTCATCTTCGGGCACACATTGAGTATAGTAAACGGTCTGATGAGTGTAGTTTTCAATATCGTTTTCATTTAAATCGAAAATACGTGCATATCTTTCACCGGGGTCTCCGTAGGTCGCAAAGCCGAAGCCACCGTTGTAGCCAAGCTCAATTCCGTCTTTTGTTTTTCCGACAAAGGTATTTATATGGTCATGTCCGAAGTATGCGCCGAGTATATCACCCTGCTCTAACCAGGCCTCATATTGACCGGTTATTTTTTCGGGATGCTCACAGCCGGGAACTTCTCTCATTATGTTTCTGTCACCCGTCCAGTCGGCGCTTTCATCAAGAACATAATAAGCATCGTAATATCTGCTTTTCAATGCTCCTTCGGTGCCTTCGGGAACCTCTTTAAGGAAGCCTCTTATTTCTTTGACGGGAATGTGCTGGAACACAAAGGAAGGAATAATCTTTCCGCCGTTTATTTCTTTAAGCTGATTGCTTCTTTCCTTATACCATTCTACCTGTTCGGGAGTAACACCGCTTGTGGTGCCTTTGCCGTTCCAATGCTGAGTATCCATCATATAGATATTGAACTTTGGTACACTGCCGTCACTCGAGTAAATAACGGTGTTATATGTACCACCGTCAGCACCGTCGGTGTTGGCGTAGCAATAAGAGTATTCACGGTAAATTGCCGCCTGGTCTTCCATGGAAACAATTCCTTTATAGTCTCTGTCGTGGTTGCCGAAGGTGAAGATAAAGGGGATGCCTCTTTCTTCCATAGGCATTAATTGATTTTTAAGAGCCGTTCTTATTTTTTCTTCGGTTACACCGGGGAAGTAATCGTTCAGCTGGTCTCCCACGAGCACAACAAGGTCAGGCTCATACTTATCAAGCACACTGTTCAGGAATGCAAGTGAATCAGCGTGGGTTGTATCTCTGTCCTGAAAATCGTTTATCTGTAAAATACGGAAGGAGCCGTCGCTGTTGAATGTGAGCTTTTTTTCTTTTGCTGAAGCGGGAAAAACAAGAGACATAAGCAGAAGTGTTGAAAGAATAAGTGCTATAAATTTTTTCATCGTATTTTCCTCCTTTTGTTCATATCTTTATTTTAGCACCTATCTTACAAAAAAACAATATTTTTATTTGGTAGTAAGGCTTATTTTTCAGATGCAACTTTTTACTTCTTTCCTCTTTTCTTATAATCCTCATCAAGATTATCTCTCCAACTGTTATCAAGAGATGCGCACTTTCTCACATTGCTCACCGCACAGGCAACCGACTCATAAAGTATTCCCGTACCCTTAGCATCAGCGTTGTAGTTAACGGCTCTGTCTTCGTTAATACCGTAGCGCCTTGCAGTTTCAACCGCATCAATATTTGCACCGATGAAAAGAAACTCCCAACCGTATTTCTCTTTCTGTCTTGTAATCATTTTCTTGACCTGTTCACTGCTGTATTGCTGACTTGCATTTTCCATGCCGTCAGTTGTGATGATGAACATTGTGTGTTCGGGCACATCCTCGGGACGGGCGTACTTATGAATATTGCCGATGTGATGAATGGCACCGCCGAGAGCATCAATGAGAGCCGTGCAACCTCTTACTGTGTATTCCTTATCGGTCATAGGTCTGATGTCGGCGAGCTTAACTCTGTCGTGAAGCACCTCGCTGACATTGTCAAAGAGCACTGTTGAAATATAGCACTCGCCATTTTCTTTCTTCTGCTTTTCAATCATAGCATTGAAGCCGCCGATTGTGTCCTGTTCAAGACCTGCCATTGAGCCGCTTCTGTCAAGGATGAATACTAATTCTGTGATGTTGTTTTTCATATTGTTTTACCTCCAAAAAAATTAATGGTTGCAAGGTTTTGTTCAACCTTACAACCATAGTATAGATTATTTGATTTTTCTTTTGGTCAATCAGCGATTGACTTTTGTTTTTCTCGAATTTCAGGTGCATACTCTTCAAGAATTTCTGCTATGTCCTGCTTATAGATATTGCTTGTGAGAATATCTCCGTTTGCACTGAAACAAATTGCCCTGATATCCGTCGGATTTTCCCAATAAGGACTTTTCTCCTCTTTGCTCAGGTCGAAATATTCAGAGAGATATTTAACAGCGTTTCCACTCGGAAAAATTACATTACCCTCGTTTGTTTCAATACCAATCTGATTGAACTCGGCGAGAATTTCTTTAGTCTTGTTATTATACGGATTATCCGCTTCGGGACTGACTAACCAAGCGGGATGAACTTTAATTTTTACGCCTGTATCTTTTACACCTTCGGCAAAGGCTTTCACATAGTGGAGGGGTATCGTTTCCTGATGAAAAGCATCAACGGAAAGCAATATTTCATTCACTCCGCTTTCGGCTAACTTATCGGCAACAAGTTTTATTGTATCAAAATCTTTGCGGAAATAACCGTTGGTTATTAACTGTCTGTGCGGTATATTCATTTGTTTTGCGGCCTTATGTATTTCGCATACGGTATCATAACAAAGCAACGGTTCACCGCCAAAAGTCATAACAGACTCAATATTATATTCTTCGGCAATTTTGTGAACAGCACCTGCCGCAAGATTTTTATCAATGCTTTCGCTCGTTCTGTGTTCACCTTGAGAGCAATGCTTACATTTGCCTGTACAAGCAAGTGTAACAACAAACTCTATGCGATTAAGATTTTTCAGATATTTGTTCATTTAAATCACCTTTAAATTGTCGAGAACAGCGTCTCCTGGTCATATTTGAAAAGTGCTGAGTCAATCTCAAAAACATCGTAGATTTCATTCTCAAGACAGTACTTGATAATTACATCGAAAAGACTGCTGTCCGACAAAATAAAACCAACGGATGAGAGAAGATTCTGAGTTTCATCAAGACTAAGCTCAAGAGCAATCGCAAATGAAATTGCCGTTTTCTTATTGGGCTTATAGTGCTTGTCTGTCATCAGCTTGTGCCAGGTCTGCTTGCTGACATTGGCCTTTTTGTAGCATTCAACGTCGCTGATGCCTTTAACATCAATCAGCTTGATAAGTTTCAAGGCAAAGGATTCATCAAGCTTGATAAAATCCTCCAGGCTCTGTTTCGGTACACTGCCGATACTGCAAGGTGCAGGCGCATAATCTTCCTCGATACAAGGAGCAGACATACACTCCTTAGGCATAGCTCTGCAACAATCAATTTCATCCCTACGCCTGTTTCCGAGAATGTATGAAGATGTAGCATAATTGTCGGTGCGACTAAGTACGTAGTTATCGTCAATATAGCTTTCGATACCCGAAAAGAGCTTTTCGGAAAGTTCATAGGATTTCTTATCATAGACAAGGAGATACACCGTCATTTCGTTGTCGAAAAGGAATGTGCTTATGGTGCCCATTGCGATTTTCAGCACCTTATCTTTAGGATAGCCGTAAGCCCCCGATGAGATAAGAGGAAATGCAACAGTTTCGCAGTCATTGTCTTTCGCAAGCTTGAGACACGCGTTATAGCAGGAAACCAGCAGTTCAGTTTCGCCGTTATCTCCGCCTTCCCATACGGGACCTGAAGTGTGGATGATATGCTTACAAGGCAAATTAAAGGCAGGGGTTATCTTTGCTGTACCGAGGCTGAGAGGAGTAAGTGTCGCACAAAGCTCATCAAGTTCAGGTCCTGCGGCATTATGTACTGCGAGGTCAACACCGCTGTAGCCTATCATTTCTTCGTTGGTTGTGTTTACGATAGCATCAACGTGCATTTTAGTTATATCCTGACGGATTATGTTAAGGGGCATTTATTTCACCTCGAATCGGTTGAATTTATGATTTAATTATATGATTGAGGTGCGTTATTGTCAATGATAGAAGGAAAAATGCAAAATTGAGTACGCATATTGGGACTTGTATGGTCGAAAGATTGTTAGTCTGTTGCAATAATGGTGCTAACAGGCATTATGTTGGTTCTTCCCCAACAATTACAGCATACGATCAAACACCACTATGATATTTTTTGAAATAAGCCGGACGGTATTATTAAGATTGCGATTGAAAATGATTAAAATCAATGCCATCCGAAAGGGTGGTATTTTTGCTTTAAGTGTGTTATAATTGGTTTGGTAAATAAGAATTTGCTGAGGTGTACACCACCTTATCAACACAATGGAGAACAACATGAATAAAATTATAGAAATTACAGATTTTCTTGCTCCCGAGCTGGATGTATATGCAAGACTGACCGAAAATCAGCTCTTAAACAGAGAGTTCCCCGAAAAAGGCTTGTTTATAGCAGAAAGCCCGAAGGTGATTGAGCGGGCTCTTGATGCAGGATACGAACCGGTTTCATGTCTTATGGAAAAAAGGCATATTGAGGGTGAAGGCAAGGGAATTCTTGAGAGAATAAAAGATGTCCCCGTTTTTTGTGCGGAATTTGATGTTCTGACGCAGCTTACAGGCTTCAAGCTTACGAGAGGTATGCTGTGTGCTATGAAACGAAAGCCCCTGCCTGACGTAAGAGAAATCTGTGAAAATAAAAGAAGAATAGTTATACTGGATAAGGTTATGAACCCGACCAATGTGGGAGCCATAATCCGCTCAGCTGCGGCACTTGGAATGGATGCAGTAATCCTCACTCCGGGCTGTTCCGATCCTCTGTACAGACGTGCCGCAAGAGTCAGTATGGGCACCGTGTTTCAGATTGATTGGACGTTTTTAGCCGAAGACAGTCTCCAAGAAATAAAGGCCCTCGGGTTTAAAACGTTAGCTATGGCCCTTAAGGATAATTCTCTTTCTATCAATGACCCCCGACTTACAGATGAAAGGAAGCTTGCCATCATTATGGGAACAGAGGGCGACGGACTTCCCGAGAAAACCATATCCGAGTGCGATTTTACCGTGAAAATACCAATGTATCACGGCGTTGATTCGCTGAATGTTGCTGCCGCTTCCGCAGTAGCATTCTATCAGCTTGGCAATAAACAGAACAACGTCTGAGCCGGCGAAAATATCAGAGAAGCGTTATATAATCATTAACCCCTGACTTTCACAAAGTCAGGGGCATTTTCATCCGTATATCTTCTTCATTGTTTCTTCGTCAATCTCACGGTTTTTGAAATAGTATTTTTTGTCCTCTTCTGTAATGGCTCTGATGACTTTACAGGGATTACCTGCGGCAAATGACCAATCGGGCACATCTTTTGTGACAACACTTCCTGCACCGATAACAACATTATCGCCGATATGAACTCCCGGGAGGATGACGGTGTTGCCACCAATCCAAACATTATTGCCTATGGTGACATCAATACCGTATTCATAACCGAGAGCCCGTGAGTCAGGGTGCAAAGTGTGACCTGCCGTGTAAACTGACACATTCGGAGCGAGCAGACAGTTATCGCCGAGAGTAACCTTGCCGTTGTCGAGAACAGTGCAGTTATAGTTAATGAAGCAGTTTTTGCCTACGAAAATATTTGAGCCGTAGTCACAGTAAAAGGGCGGATTGAGAAAGGTGCTTTCATCAGCCTTGCCGAAAAGCTCTCTGACGAGAGAGTTGATACCTTCAAAGTCACAGCGGTCTATTGTGTTCAGAGCCTGAGTCAGCTGTCTTGCTTTTTTCATTTCTATCCAGTCCTTATCATCAGCGATGAAAAGCATACCTTTTTCACGTCGTTCTTTGCTCGTCATAAGTTTTCTCCTTATCGGTTATGATAAGGCCATTGTAACACAGATTCAGTTGATTGTAAACTTTTACCTTATATCAGTTAATATCATTCACTTGTTTCGATTCCAACTTCCCCAACCTCTCCTCCATTACCCATAACTTCCACGCATCGCTGTAAGTTATGGTAATAAACCTTGCGCCTGAGCTGAAATCTGATATTAAGCTGCCAGCAATGAGCGAAGGATTATTTTTTTTGTATTCAGACAAAGCAAGTAATTTTCCTTACGGTCATCGAATTGTAAGAATTGATTTTTTCATCACACATACGGAATTGATTGTGCAGTTTACTTGAAAGATTATTTAATAAATGATATAATTAAAAAAACACATATTTTCAAAAAGCTCGTTTCAAATACAATAAGTTTTATCATCGCATATAATATCAGGGAGGTTACTATGCAAATTTTGCAGACAATTATTTCATATTTTGCAATAGCGGCAGCTTTTATTTCTTCAATTTTTTCGTGGGGGGAAGCGGCAATGGTACCATATACGAATGATTACAGTATTCCTGACAGTATTCCCGGATACAGTGTGATTTCTACGGGCGAGAAAACCGATTGGAAGGCAAAATGGATCTGGGATAAGGAAAATCTGACTCAGAAAAATGTCTGGATGTGCTTTAATAAGAAGGTAAGTCTTGATAAGATTCCCGAAGAGCTTACTGCTCACATCTCAGCCGATTCTAAATATTGGCTTTACATAAACGGAGAAACCGTTGTTTTTGAGGGAAACGTGAAACGCGGCCCCGATGAAAACAGCGGCTATTATGACAGTATAGATATTGCACCTTATCTCAAGGAGGGCGAAAACTCAATTTGCGCTCTGGTGTGGTTCTGGGATAATGAAACAAGCTATTCTTACAACAGTAGCGGTCAGGGCGGATTCCTTTTTGAAGCAATAGGTGAAAGCATCACCATAATTTCCGATAAAAGCTGGAAGGTGAAAAGAAACAGTGCTTATGTTGACTCCTCTCTTTATCCGCCTAATTACAGACTTCCCGAATACAGTATTTATTTCGATGCAAGGAAAGATATGGGCGATTGGTTAAATGAAGCTTATGATGCTACATCTTGGGAAAATGCAACGGAATATGCTGTCGGAGGTGAGGGTGCTTACGGCAAGCTTTATCCCAGAGGAATACCTTTTTTGAAGGACTACGGTCTTAAAGATTATGAAAACACAAAGGATTATGAAAACTATACCGTAAATAATATTTTAGGTGAAAAAATCACCGTAGATATTCCTTATAATGCACAGCTTACTCCCTATCTTAAAATCATAGCACCTGCCGGAAAAAAGATTCGCATAACAACGGAAAACACATTAATCGGTGCAGTTTCAACCACCTACATAACTAAAGAAGGTGAGCAGGAGTTTGAATCTTTAGGCTGGTTTAACGGTGAGCATATTACTTATAAAATACCCAAAGGTGTTACAGTTGTTTCTCTTAAGTACCGTGAAACGGGATATGACAGCGAATTCAGCGGTGACTTTAAGTGCGATGATGAATTCCTGAATTCCCTGTGGCAAAAATCTCTGCGTACTCTCTATGTTACCATGCGCGACAATTTTATGGATTGTCCCGACAGAGAAAGAGCCCAATGGTGGGGCGATGTTACAAGTGAAATGATTATGACAATGTACTCTATGGACAGCAATTCATATCTGCTGTATCAGAAGGGTGTGGAAGCGATGCTTTCTCTCGTTGACGATACAAAAGTGCTTCAGACTGTTGTACCTATAAGCGGTGACTATTTTGAGCTTCCCGTTCAGCAGCTTGCAGGAATTGTAGGCTTTTGCACTTACTATGAATATACCGGCGACACGGCTTTTATCAAAAAGGTTTATGATGCATCCCTTGACTACCTGAAAAAATGGGAAATCGGTGAAAACAGTCTTGTGGTACATCGCAGTGGCTCGTGGGATTGGCCTGATTGGGGCAACAAAGCAGATATGACAGCTATCGAAAATGCATGGGTTTACTATGCTCTTTGCACCACAGAGAAAATGGCTGAGCTTTTAGGAAAAGACGAGGATATTTCATTTATTACCGAAAGAAAAGATATTATCTCGAAGGGCTATAAGACTCTTTGGACAGAAGAGGGCTTCAGAAGTGAGGATGCTAAAGAGCCTGATGACAGAGCCAATGCTCTGGCAGTTTTGTCGGGCCTTGCAGAAAAAGAGCAGTATGAGACTGTTATAAAAGTACTTACAACCACTAAAAATTCAAGCCCGTATATGGAATACTATGTTCTTGAAGCCCTTTGCAAAATGGGAGAATATGAGGCTGCAAGAGACAGAATCAAGGACAGATATGAGGGTATGATGAGTGAGGATTACTCTACTCTCTGGGAATTCTGGGACTCCTGGCGAGGCACCAAGAATCACGCTTGGAGCGGCGGACCTCTTGTTATAATGAGTAAGCATTTTGCAGGCATCACTCCCCTTGAAGCAGGCTATGAAAAGGTTAAAATAGAGCCTCAGTACACACTCTCTGACAGCATAAGCTGTACCGTTCCGAGCGTAAAAGGGTTAATTACTCTCAGCTATGAAAAGCCTGACGGGGATTATATTATCGACCTTACTCTCCCGCAAGGTATAGAGGCTGTTTTGTATGTGCCGACTGATGCTGTTGTAAACATCAATTCAGAGCCTTATTACCAAAACGGCGAGTATGTAAACGGTGATAAAATCGCCGATGTGGAAATCGTGGAAAAAGCACCGGATTAATAAAAAACAAAAAGTTTTGGAGATTATGACAATGAAAAAGCGAATTGTAATAGGAATTTTACTTGCATTGGTTGTTATAATATCGGGAATCTTATCGCTTTCAATAAGACCCGAATACAGCGGAGTTGATTATAATCCTGCAGACAGTCAGAACAAAACGGACAAAACAATTAAGTTCGACTCAAAGGGAAAGCTCAAAATTTTACATATTACCGATACTCATCTTAAGCATAACCATAACTTAGACCCGACAATCTGGTTGGTTGAGAGAGCATGTGATGCTGAAAAACCTGATATTGTTATGTTAACAGGAGATATTGTTTTAAATTGCGACAATGCAGAGGACACGAAGAAATTGATTAATGCACTCATGAATATTTTTGATTCAAGGAATATTCCTGTGGCTGTAACCTTCGGTAATCATGATTCAGAGCAGGGCGCAATGTCACGAGAAGAGCTTATGGCATATTACAACACATTTTCTTGCTCAGTTTCCACCGATGACGGCGATGCTCTTTCCGGTTGCGGTACATACAATATTCCCGTACTTTCATCCGATGGTGAAAAGGTAAAATTCAATCTTTGGGTGTTTGATTCAGGCGATTATGATGAAGAAGGAAGATACAGCTGCGTTAAACCTGACCAGATTGAATGGTATAAAGAGACATCTGACAAGCTTAAGGCAGAGAATAACGGAGAAATAGTGAATTCTCTTGTTTTTCAACATATAATCGTTGGCGAAATCTATGATGTGCTTCACAAGTCTGATTCATGGAAGTCTTATTCATATAAGCATTTATACAACAAAGAAGAATATTATATGTTTGACCCCGACCGTGTTAATTACGGTACAATAAGAGAATATCCCTGCCCCGGTTATGAAAACTTTGGTCAGTTTGATGCAATGGTTCAGAAGGGTGATGTCCTTGCAATGTTTACAGGACACGACCACACGAACGCCTTTGGTGTTGAGCATAAAGGAATTGATATTGTAAATTCTCTGAGCACACGTTATATAGGACTTTTTCATTCCACACAATGCGGCTACCGTGTAATTGAAGTTGACGAAAATGACACCTCAGAATACGAATCACGGGTAGCACGTATATTTGATATATACGATTTTGAAACTGTAAAAGAAGAAAAGCAGAACGGAGATAAATTTACTTACAAAATGGCTCGTGAATTCGCCTTCAAAGGTAAGGTTCAGAAATTTGCAACAGATGTTTACGGTAATTTTATAGAGGCTGTTACCGGCAGACAGGTAACTTATCCCGATTAAGAATTTGCAAATGTAGTGCCATCCGAAAGGGTGGCATTTTTGCTTTTTGTGTGGTATAATCATCTCGATGGGTAAGAATTTGCAGGAGTGATGATATGAGTATAATACAGAACTTTTATGATAATTTAGCAACTCAATATGACAAACTGTTTTTAGATTGGCAAGCGGCTACACAGGAGCAGGCAGAAATATTAAGTAAGATATTTGAAAATAATGGGTTTGACTTTGGTGCAAAGGTTCTTGATTGTGCTTGCGGTATAGGAACACAAGCTATAGGAATTGCAAAATTGGGATATAATGTTACTGCTTCTGATATAAGTGCAGGAGAACTTATAGAAGCTGAAAAAAGAGCCGTTGAGAACAATGTTAAAATTTATTTCAAACGAGCTGATTTTTGTGCCTTGTCAGAAACTTTTACAGATAAGTATGATATTATAATCGCTATGGATAATGCTTTGCCTCATATGCTGACAAGTAATGATTTAGAATTAGCAATCAAAAGCATTGTCAATCAGATTGATAATAATGGTATATTTGTTGCCAGCATCAGAGATTATGATAGTTTGTTGATGAAAAAGCCACCATACTCGCCGCCATATATTCATAAAACAAATAAAGGACAAAGAGTATCGTTCCAAACTTGGGTATGGAATGATGAAAATTATAAACTCACACAGTATATTGTTGATGATGAAGATACATTACAGGTAAGTAAATTTGAGTGTGAATATAGGGCTACCAGGCGAGACGAAATGACAAAATTGTTGCTTGCTTATGGTTGTAATAAAGTAGAGTGGTTGTTTTCAGACGAAACGGGCTTTTATCAGCCTATCGTAGTGGCAAGAAAAGCATAGATATTCTGTTTGTCAAAACAACAAATTCCAATCTGTGAGGTGCGAAAATGAAATTTGATGTAAATAAATTAGAGTGGACAAGAGAGCCTGCCGACTGCTTTATATCTGAAGAAAAAATAGAAATCGTTACAAATCCGAACACGGATTTGTGGCAGAGAACTTATTATCATTTCAGAAATGACAATGCCCCTGTTCTTCAGATGAAAACCGATGAAAAGTTTTTCTCCTTTGTTGTAAAAACAGAGTTTGAAAGTAAGCGCAGATTTGACCAGTGCGGTATCGTAATGTATCTTGACAGCGAAAACTGGTTAAAAGGCTCAATTGAGTATGAAAACGAAGTGTTTCAGCATTTAGGAAGCGTAGTAACAAATAACGGTTATTCTGATTGGGCAACCACCGAAATTGATGCTTCAATAAAATCTATGTGGTACAGATTCAGCCGCAGAGAAGATGATTATTGCATTGAATGCTCTGATGACGGAATTACCTTTAAGCAGATGCGTGTGTGCCATATGTGGAACGGTAATGGCACAATTCGTTTTGGAATTTATGCCTGCAGTCCCGAAGAATCCTCCTTCAAGGCAACCTTTACAAATATGGAGTTGACCGAGTGCAAATGGCTCAAACACGACGGACAAAAAGCCGATGAGGACCTGATTTGACGAATAGAAAATTTAACCCCTGACCGCAAAGTCAGGGGTATTTTATACATATGTAGCTCACCACGCACAATCTTGTTTGCTATCTCTGATATTGCTTATTCTGATTTAAAGGGAATTTAATAAAACACTTTATTTTATCCGAAATGTATGATATAATTTTTTTATTATTTATTCAGGAGATGTAAAAAATGAGTGAAAATCGTGCAATGCAGTATGCTGAAATTCTTTCAAGGCTTATTAAGGTCGAAACTATTTCATCAAGAGAAAACAATGATATTACAAAATTCTTGGAATTCCACAAGGTGCTTCGCGAAACCTTCCCCAATTTTTTTGATACGGTAGAATGTGAAGAATTTGGCGGTAGCCTTTTACTTAAATGGAAGGGTACAGACTCATCCTTAAAACCCGTTATGCTTATGAATCACCACGATGTTGTTGAAGCAAGCGGAGAGTGGACACACCCTGCGTTTTCAGGCGAAATTGCAGACGGTAAAGTATGGGGCAGAGGTACTCTTGACACAAAGGGCGGCCTTGCAATGATGCTTCAGGCTGCAGAAGAGCTTATTAAAGAGGGCTTTACACCAAAGAGAGATACATATTTTGTAACCGCTTGTACTGAAGAAATAGGCGGCAAAGACGCAGATACTATGTCTCGTGCATTACAAGAGAGAAATATGGAGTTTTTCATGGTGCTTGATGAAGGCGGAATGATTCTGTATGACCCAATCGGTGGCGCTGACGGTACATTTGCTATGATTGGTGTTGGTGAAAAGGGCTATGTTGACCTTAAGTTTATTGCTAAATCAAACGGCGGCCACGCATCAGCTCCCGGCAAAAATACTCCTCTTGTACGTCTCGGAAAGTTTATGGCTGAGGCAGAAAAGGCAGAATGCTTCCAGGTTCATATGTCAGATACAGTCAAGGAAATGCTTTCCCGTTTTTCACCCACAATGAGTGGTATCATGAAAACAGCATGCAGTAATGTGAATGCATTCAAACCGGTGCTTAAGAAAGTAATGCCCATGATTTCACCGGCAGGTGCAGCAATGCTCAGAACAACTCTTGCATTTACAATGAGTAAGGGCTCTGACGGTGCAAATGTTATTCCTCAGGAAGCATGGGTTGTGGGCAATATGCGTTTTTCACATCATCAGGGCAAAAAATCAAGTGTTGAGGCAATCACAGCCCTTGCAAAGAAATACGATATTGAAACAGTGATTATTGATGACGGAATTGAGTCAGAAATTACAGATTACAGAGGAGAGGCTTTCAGACTTATTGAGAAAGCGGTTGGAAATGTTTTCCCTGAATATAAAGCTACTCCGTATATTATGAATGCTGCAACAGACAGCAGATACTTTAACAAAGTTTGTGATAACTGTCTTCGTTTTGTTCCCTTCAAGATTGATAAGCAGCAGCTTGACAGTGTTCACGGTATTGATGAAAATGTTGATGTTGCAACACTTGCTCCTGCAGTTGATTTCTACCGCTATATAATTATGAATGCTTAATCAGGCAACATATACCCCTGACCGTTAAAAGTCAGGGGTATTTTCATGCATGTATCAGCCCACTGCAGATAATCAGATTTAGGAGGTTTTGCAGAATGTATGAGATTGAAAATCCTTGGCTGATATGATATAATAATTCCAAATTAAAAAATTCACTTTAAAAGCAAAGGTGGTGCTTTTATGCCGAAAAAACCTAATGTTTTATTTATCGTTACCGATGACCAGCGTTTTGATACAATTCACGCTCTCGGAAACAATGAAATTATTACGCCTAATCTTGATAAACTCGCTTCCCGCGGTACCTCCTTTGTCCGTGCCCATATAGCAGGCGGTACCTGCGGTGCTGTTTGTATGCCGAGCCGTGCCATGATTTTATCGGGAAGAAATCCCTTTCATCTTGAAGAGCTTGGCGGTAACATTCCCGAAGAACACAAAACCCTTGCCGAAGCCTTTAAGAATAACGGATATGAAACTATCGGCCTTGGCAAATGGCATAACGGTTGCCCCGCCTATGCGCGAAGCTTTACTCAGGGCGCAAAGATTTTCTTCGGCGGTATGTGGGACCATTGGAATGTGCCTACCTGCCGTTACGACCCTACGGGTAAATATGATAATGTAATCAATTTTGTGGTGGATTTCTATAACGATAATCACCCTCAGAAGCAGCATTGTGACGAGTTTGACCCGGGCAAGCACTCAAGCACACTTCTTACGGATTCTGCAATTGAGCTTTTAGAGAAGAACGCAAATAAGGAGAATCCGTTTTTTATGTATCTTGCTTATCTTGCACCTCACGATCCGCGCACAATGCCCGATGAGTTCCGTGAGATGTACGACGAAGAAAAAATCACTCTGCCGCCGAATTTTCAGCAGATTATCGATACAAACTATCCTCTTATGGTGCACCGTGATGAAGCTCTTGCCGCATATCCACGTGATGAAAGGGAGATAAGAAGGCATATTGCGGAGTACTTTGCAATGATTACCCACCTTGATTTTGAAATCGGAAGACTTCTGGATGCTCTGCGCCGTTCAGGTGAGGAAGATAATACAATCATCGTATTTACGGGCGATAACGGTCTTGCTGTGGGTCAGCACGGTTGGCTCGGTAAGGAAGATATATATGAGCACGGTGTCCGTATTCCGCTCATTATGGCAGGTCCGGGAATTGCAGAGAACAAACGTAATGATGCCTATGTTTATCTTTACGATATTTTTCCCACTCTCTGCGAAAAAGTGGGTATAGATGTTCCCTCATCTGTTGACGGCAGAAGCTTTGCAAAGCTCCTTGACGGTGAGCACGGTGAAAGCTTCCGTGATGAGCTGTATCTGATTTTTGATAAGTTTGTCCGTGGAGTAAAGGATGAAAACTATAAGCTTATAGAATACCGTAACGGTGACGGTGAAGAGGATAAATGGACATTCCTCTACGATATTAAAAATGATCCGTGGGAGATAAAAAATCTTGCCGACGAAGAGCATTACAAAGGCAAGGTAAATGAAATGCGTGAAAAGCTTCTCCGACACCGTGATGAATGGGAAGAGCAATCACATCCCTGGGGTGTGGATTTCTGGAAGAGATTCTGATTAAAGAGGTGCACTATGAAGAAGGTTATTGTTGTTTCAAAAACTCATCTCGACTTAGGCTTTACTGACTATGCCGAAAATATCAGGCAGAAATATATTGATACCTTTATCCCGGAAGCCATTGACCTTGCCGAAAGCATAAACAAGGAAGGTAAAAAATATTTCGTATGGACAACAGGATCCTGGATAATAAGGGAAGCCCTTAAGGATGAAAAGGGGAGAGCAAGGCTTGAAAAAGCTCTTAAGCACGGCAATATTGTACCTCACGCTATGCCCTTTACCACTCATACAGAGTTGTTGGACGAAGACTCTCTCGACTACGGTCTTTCCATCGTTGACGAGCTTGATAAGCTTCGCGGAAGAAAAACCGTTGCCGCTAAAATGACGGATGTGCCGGGTCACACCAAGGGCATTGTACCCTTGCTCGCAAAGCACGGGATCAAGCTTTTACATATCGGTGTCAACGGTGCTTCGGCTCTTGTGGATGTACCGCCTTGCTTTTTGTGGAAGAACGGTGAAAGTGAAGTAATTGTAATTTATTCGGGTGCCTACGGTGGCGCTTTTCAGAGTGAGCTTGTGGAAGACATACTCTATTTCGACCACACTCTTGATAATCACGGTGCGCCTTCGCCTGATAAGGTTCTTGCCTGTTTTGACGAGATACAAAAGCAGTACCCCGGCTATGAAATTACGGCAGGTACCATCGATGATTTCGCAGATGTGATATGGGAAGTGCGTGAAAAGCTTCCCGTTTTCGAGGGCGAAATGGGAGACACCTGGATTCACGGCAGTGCAACTGACCCCTATAAATCTGCTTGTCTTCGTGCTCTGATTCGCCTTAAAAACAAGTGGCTTTCCGAGGGCACTCTTGACCGAGAAAGTGACGAGTACAAGAATTTCACCGATGCTGTTCTTTGTATTGCAGAACACACCTGCGGTATGGATTCAAAAACATATTTTTCCGATTACGGACACTACCTGAAAAAGGATTTTATCAAGGCAAGAAAGAGGAATAAGGTACAGTTCAGACATCTTTTTTCCGATTTGCCTCAGAGCATTCTGCCGCTTGTAAGTCTTTTTGACGGAAGACGGAAAAGAGGTTATTACAGCGTAATTGAAAAGAGCTGGGCAGAGCAGAGAAAATATATTGACAAGGCTTTGTCTGCTCTAAGTACTGACCGTAGAAAAATTGCTGAAAATGCTCTTTCTGACCTTATTCCAAAGAGACCGAGAGAAATTACAGACAACGGCGGAAAAACTGTCAAATACGGAAAGTGGAGCTTTGAAATTAACGGAAACGGCGGTATAGGCTTCCTTTCCTATGATGGAAAGGAAATCATCCGAAAAAACAATGAGTCTGCCGTAACCTACCGTTCATTCTGTAATGCCGACTATGATTATTGGCTCTCACATTACTCAAGAGACCTTCAAGAAACTGCGGTATGGGCATTGGGTGACTTTGCAAGACCTAACCTAAAAACCTTTGATGGCAAGTATCCGTCAGGCAGATTTCAATATAAAGCCGAAAAGGTGCAAGCTGAAAACTCACAGCTTACTGTTAATCTCACCTGTGATAAAAAACTCTGCGATGAGCTTGGTGCACCAAGGCTTATACAGATTAACTATATTTTTGAGGAAAATCAACTGAGAGTTGATGTAAGCTGGTACGGTAAGGATGCCAACAGACTTACGGAAGCGATATATCTCAATCTCTTTCCGAATACAGACAAAGTTACCCTTAAAAAGCTCGGTTCTGCTGTAAGCCCCGATGAAGTGGTACTTAACGGCAGCCGTAATCTTCACGCCGTACAGAGCGTGATGTGGGACAGCTGTGAAGTGGAAAATCTCCATTCACCCCTTGTGTCATTCGGCAGGGGAAAAATCCTTGAGTTTGACAACAGGCTTGAGGATGTCAGAAAAGACGGTATCAGCTTCGTGCTTTACAACAATGTCTGGGGAACAAACTTCCCCTTGTGGTACGAGGATAATGCAAGGTTTGAGTTTGAAATAAAAATGAAATAACGGAAAAATCCCTCTGTTGTTCACACAACAGAGGGATGGTTTTATTTGTTAAATATATTCCAGCCTACTACTTCAACACCCTTATCACGGGCTCTCTGCAGCAGATCACCGCTTTTTAAAAGCTCAAATTCAAACTCTCTTTTCTGCCACTCTTTGCCGTATTTTTCGTTGGGAAGTGCAGGGTGCAGAAAAAATTCTGTTACACCGTCAAGGCAATTATCAACGGCGTTAAGATAGTATTTTCTTAAAGTGTCGTAGTCTTTGATTCTGTCCATTGACCAGGGATTTGATACCAGGTCGCTAAGAAGCTTCACGCCTCTTTTTTCGGCAGAATTTACTATCATTTGCTGAATTTTCACTATGGGTGAGGGTATCTTCATGCCAATCTGCCTTTCAAGAAAGCCTACTGTTTTCGGAAAACGGAAAGGCAGGTTATGCTCTTTACAGAAATCAAAGGCATCAAGGTAAAAGCGTCTGCCGTTAATTCCGTAAACTGTTCCGCAATGGCTGTCGGCGTGGTCAACAGATGCACCGTTATCAGTTATATAACGGTACTGTGCTTCAAGCTCTGCCCTTACATCTTCTCGTTTGGCTTTGAAGGTGAGATTTTTACTTTCGTGCCAAAGTCCCTTTGCTCCGAGAGAGGAAGCACCCGTAAGGCTTGGATAAAGCTCTTTTTCATCGTCGGAGTTGAGGGTGATATGCACACCGACAGGAAAAGAAATATCCTTTGCAAAGGTGACGGCATCCTCTGCTTCGGGTGCCACGGACATAAGTGAGGTTGAAGTTATCAGATTGTTTTCAAGAAGACACTTTATGGCTTCATTCTGCTGCTTATTCAACCCGAAATCGTCGGCGTTTATGATAATATATTTAGCCATTTTCTTTTTCGTCCTTGGGGAATCTGAGGAAGAAGGTGATAACGGAAGCAACAATCATAGCTGCTGCAGGGAAAAGGCAAAGGAGCACTCTTGCCGCCATAGCAGGATTTTCACCGGGCTCGTCACCGCTGATAAAGCCGAAATATTCGGAGGCCACAAAGAATGCGAGGGAAGTATAAAGACCGTTGAGTCTGTTCATAACGCCCATAAGGCTGTTGATGATTCCTTCTCTCTTTATGCCGTGCTTACGGTAGTCGTCATCAACAATCTTTGCTCCGATGCAGTCCATTGTGGTAAGGCAGGCGGCAACGCCAACACCCACAACTGCCGCAATGGCGATAGTGGGAGCAAGGCTGTTGACAAAGAAAAGGGGAATAAAGGCAACTGCCATAATGATGAAGCCGGTTCGCCATATTTTCATTATGTTAACCTTCTGAATAACCTTTGACCATATAATTATACCGATAACGGCAACACCTAAAACGATACCGAGCATAACCGTTGTCATGCTTCCTCCAAGACCGAGGGTGTACTTTACAAAGAAGGGTATAGCCTGAGAAATGAGTGAGAATGCAGCTGAATAGAAAGCGCCGGCAAGACCGAAAATCCAGAAACGGGGATTTGTAAAGAGAGCCTTGATGCTGTCGAAAAGCTTCGGCTTTTCGAGTTCTTCATAATCTGTGGTTTCACGGCAGCCCCAGAAGCAGAACATCATAACTGCAAGAGCAACAACGCCGTAAATAACAGAAGTGAGTCTGTAACCGATTGCTTCCGTAATCATAGGAGTGAGAGCGATACTGATAGCCATAGCGAAAAGCTGACAAATCTGCCTGAAGCCGTTTGTTTTTGCGCGTTCTTCGTCTTTTTTGAAAAGCTCAGGGAAAAGTGAGCCGTAGTTTGCATTGACCAATGAGTCAAGTGTACCCGTCAGTATATACATCAGAAGCATATAGATAAAGAGCATGCCTTTTTCGCTTTCGATGAATGAGGGCACGTTATAAAACAGAATAAAGAACAGTACAAGCAGAGGGGTGCCGATTAAAAGCCATGGCCTGCGTCTGCCCCATTTGGTACGGGTGCGGTCTGAAAGAAAGCCGTAAACAGGGTTGTCTATTGCATCCACAAAGGTGTAGATGAACAGAACAAGGGAATACTTTTTCATATCAAGCCCGAGCATATCAACATAGAAAATTGCTGCAAAAGACTTGAACATATTGATGGGAATTGATGTGCCGAACATGGCAAAGCCATAACGGGCAGGGGATGTTTTCTTCGTCAGTGCATTTTTTGGTACCATTGTTTTTTCTCCTTTATTTGAAATATATGGGATTTGATATTGCACAAATTCTCTTAAGCCTACCGAAGCCCTTATAGACCTTGATGTAAGCGAATTTAACTTTATAGAGCTTGATTTTCGCATATCCGCCATTGTCAATATTTATTTCTTTTTCTCCCTTGTCAGTGACAAGAGTGACCTTATCTGCTCCGGTATAAATTTCTAATGGTATTTCCTCTTTGTATTCAGCTGTCTGTCCCATAACATAATCGCCATAGGAAAGCTTCAACGTTATACCGTCAACGCTGTCTTTAATATAGCAGTTACCTCTTCTGATTGCACAGAGAATATCCTCAGCACTTCTTGAAGGGGAATAAACAGCAGTTATCGGATTGCCCAATTTTGCAAACTGTTTCGGCTTGTGAAAGTCGCTTCCGCCTACAATGGGTATCTGTCTGCCTTTTTTCAGAAGTGATGTCCACCAATCAAGAGCCTTAACATTTGACGGGCGCATAGGTCCGTTCCATACCTCCATCATATCGAAGGCATATTCATCCTCCCACTTATAGGGGCATATGGGGCAAAGCGGATGGTTGACAGATATAACTGCACCGAGGCTTTTTGCGTGGCTGATAATGGACTGCATTTCCTCTTTTGTGTTGGCAATGAAGGAATTTTCAAAGGGTGCCGATACACCGAAAAAATTCATGTGACCTTTATAATGAGTCCATTCAACTGCAGGTACAAAGGTAAGTCCGTCAACATGGGGCAGAGCAAGATTTTCTGCAAAGTTGTTGTGATTTGCAATACCTATAAAATCAAGACCTTTTTCCTTTGCGAGCTTCCCGAGCTCATAGGCACTGAAAACACCGTCGGATGCCGTTGAGTGCATGTGCAAATCACCAAAAAGCAGTACTTCACCTTCATATTAGAAGTCTATGTTGTATGTAACCTCCACACCGTCTGCCATGACGTGGTAAGCACCGATTATAATACTCCATTCACCCGAATTGATTTTCTGACAAAGATATCCGTTTGACGAATCATGCTCACCCACGTAAACGGTTTTGTATGAGCTTCCCGACCAGCCGAGAAAATTGCCCTTTTCATCCGTAAGACCTATATCAATTGTGTTTGACGGCTTAAGGTCGCCCATAAGACCTTTTGTGGGTTTATGGTAATCATAAGTGACGGTGATTTTGACTACCCCTTCAGGTACATTAAAGGGAAGGGTATAATATTGCCCCTCTTTTTCTTTTGGTATCAGATGTTTTATAACCGTAAGCATCACCGCCGTTCTTTAGTCTCAGTTTCATTCTATCATTGATAAGATTCATAGTCAATGCTTTCTTGCTATATATGAAATATCCCTCTGCGCTGTGGCAGAGGGATAAATTTTACTTTTTATATTTTTCCTTGTATTTCATCACTATTGCATTCATTTCATCCATGTGGTCTTCCATGTCTGCAACAAGTCTGAACTGATTTCTTGCTCTGACAATGTTATGCTGAGGATGCGTTGTTCTGAAATATACATCCCCTTCAAGGTAGTCTGTCAGGAAGCGGATTCCGCACTCAAAGGTCATAAGCTTTGCACCAAAAGCAAGGTTTTCAATTTCCGTATCCGTAAGACTGTCGGCAGTTTCGCTCAGAAATCCGTCAACATATCTTTCGAAAAGGGGAAGGTTTATGCCTACTTTTGAAAGGTCAGCTTCATCTTCATTTGCCATGTTTGCACCGGAACGGATACTGTCACCGAAATCGTAAAGAGAAAGTCCCGGCATTATGGTGTCAAGGTCAATAACACAGATGCTTTTGTTAGTGGGTATGTCAAAAAGAACGTTGTTGAGCTTGGTATCGTTATGAGTAACTCTCAAAGGCAGATCTCCGCTTGCAATAAGATCTGTAAGCTTGTGAGTGTCCTTTTTACGGCTGATAACAAAATCGATTTCCTTTTCGCATTCAGCTTTTCTGCCTTTTATATCCTCTTCAACAGATGTGATGAATTTATCATATCTGGCAGGAGTATTGTGGAAATTTACAATTGTTTCATGAAGAGTATCAGCAGGATAATCGGAAAGCAGCTTCATAAATCTGCCGAAAGAACGGCCGGCACTTGCAAAGGTTTCTTCGCTGTCAGGCTTGTTGTAGGTAAGGGCGTTGTCAACATAGATATACATACGCCAGGCTCCGTTGTTTTCATCAAGGAAAAAATATTTTCCGCTGCTGCAGGGTAAAAAATTGAGGGTTTCTCTTTTGTAGTCACCGCCTGCCTGCTTTATCTTTTCAGATAAATGCTTTGTAACACCAACAATGTTTTCCATCAGCTGATCGGGATTTTTGAAAACAAAGGTGTTGATTTTCTGAAGTATGAATTTTTCGGCTTTGTCGGTTTCAATAAGATAGGTTGCGTTTATCAGTCCTGCGGTAATCTGATTAACGCTTAAAATATTGCCGCCTGTTCCAAAGGCGTTAAAAGCTGTGCTTATTTCTTTTGTTAACATGTTTTTCTCTTCCTTTTTAATTATTATCCTAACATTGGTTCAGCCTGAATTACAATATCAGTGCTTTTAAATTTTTCAAGCTCAAGTATTATTATCTCATTTTTTTCTTTAAGCAGAGCAGACGGTAAGTATAGGGCCTTCTGAGGGCCGATATTCCAATATCTGCCAAGATTAAAGCCGTTTACAAAAACATATCCCTTTGTAAAGCCGCTCATATTGACAAAGCAGTCACCGTTTTTGGCTTCAAAATACCCTTTAAGGAAAACAGGTCCTGTTTTTTCAGTATCGGAATCAATGCTTTTGAAGCTGAGGCTTTCAAGGTTATCAAGGGGAATGGTATAAACATCATAATCCATAAGAGTCTGATTTGCCAGTGCAACCTTTGATATACCCTTGCGGTCATATAAATCAGCACCGTAATTGACACGTCCCATTGTATCCACCAATATGCCGAGCTCGCTTTCTGACGATACACCGTTGATATATAACTGCTTTTTGAGCTTCAGTTTGTTAAACAGTGAAGCCTCCTTACGTCTGTCAATAACGGCAATTTTCTTTTTGTCAAAATAAACATGAGCATAATCGTGAACGTCTTTTATGCTTAAAAATGCTGAGGAATATTTTCCTTTGAGCTTGGTGGCATAATAAATCAGGCCGTGATTCTGACCGTAGGCTTCCATGTGTCGGGGAAGGGGAGAATAATGCTTTTGTGAAATTGCATCAAGATTATCAAACAGATATGCCCTTTCAGAAAGCTCAACCTTTCCTATGTTCTGCATTTTTGGTGAGGGGGGAAGCTCAGTCAGCTCAATATTCTGCTTTTCACAAAGAAGCTTTCTTATTTTATGATATGTTTCGGTATAATCACCCCACTCAGTTAAGGGTGCACAGTAATCATAGCTTGTTGTTGTGGGCTGAAAGCCTTTGTTATGATTTGAACCTGCATTAAAGCCGAAATTTGTGCCGCCGTGGAACATATACATATTGAAGCTTGCGCTTTGTTTCAAAAATTCTTCAATTTCTTTTATTATACTGTCTGACCCGCGCTTGTGGTGCTTTTCACCCCAATGGTCAAACCATCCGCACCAGAATTCCATGCACATTTTAGGCACTTTTCCGTAGGGCTCAAGTGCAGAAAAAGCTGTTGCTGTGCGTGAACCGAAATTAAGGGTGGGAAGAACATTTTCTATTGTTCCTCCTGAGAGCATGTTGCACCATGTGCCGTCAGAGGTGAACTTGAGCACGTCTATGCCTGATTCTTCATACATATTTTTGAGTGCAGCAAGATATTTCTTGTCATTTCCGTAGCTTCCGTATTCATTTTCAATCTGCATGGCAATTATGTTGCCGCCGTTGGTAATGAGCATGGGCTTTAAAATTGAGAAAAGCTTTTCAAAAAAATCTCTCACATGCTGTAAATATACGGGATTGTTGCAACGCAGCTCAATGTTTTTGTCTTTCAGAAGCCATGCAGGGAATCCGCCGAATTCCCATTCTGCACAAATATAAGGGCCGGGTCTTACTATTGCGTATAAGCCTATTTTTTGTGCCGTCTCAAGGAATTTCACAATATCAAGCATTCCGCTGAAATTATATTCACCTTTTCGGGGTTCATGAAGATTCCAGCAGACGTAGGTTTCAACTGTATTAAAACCGGCAAGCTTAAGCTTGAGCAGTCTGTCTTCCCAATATTCAGGCAGTGATCTGAAATAGTGAATAGCACCGGAATAAATTTTAAAAGGTTCACCGTTAAGGCAGAATTCATTTCCTTTGATTTCAAAAACAGATGACAATTTATTAACTCCTTATTGTGTTAAATATAGTTTTTCTCCTATGCTTTTTAAAAAGTATAAAAAGCATAGGAGTTTTTTTATCAGCCGTAAATTGGTCCGTAGGTCTTGCAGGCTCTGTAATCAGCACTCTGGCTGTCCTCTGTTCCGAAGGCTGCCCATGAGTGAGGACGGAAAATTCTGTCTTCGGGAACATTGTGCATATTAACGGGGATACGGAGCATTGATGCCAGAGTAATGAGGTCATCACCTACATGGCCGTAAACAGTTACACCGTGGTTAGCGCCCCAGTTAGCCATTACTGAATAAACATCCTTGAATGCACCTTCACCGGTGAGGTTGGGAACGAACCAGGTTGTAGGCCAGGTGGGGTCTGTTCTCTTGTCAATTGTTGTATGAGCAGTGTCAGGCAGATCAGCAGTATAGCCTTCTGCAATCTGAATAACAGGACCAATACCTTCAATGATATTAACTCGAAGCATGGTAACAGGCATTTCTGCTCTGCAACGGAAGTGGCTGGAGAATCCGCCGCCTCTGAAGTATTCATAGTTAGCTCTGCACCAGTCTGTTGCTTCAAGGCAGGCCTTGATATCTTCTTCCTTCATTTCCCAGAATGGCTTCATGCAGCCTTCGCCCTTGTCATTCTTTGCAGCGCCGCTGCCGTCAAGGGCAGTTGCACCTGAGTTGATAAGGTGAATAAAGCCGTCTTTAGCTTTGCCTTCGGGTCTGATACCTGTAACTCTTTCACAGGCTTCAGGGCTCCAGTATGTACGTACGTCGTGGAAGCAGGGAGCACTGCCTGAAACAAGAGTGCCGAGCATCATTGAAACACCGTTGAGGGTGTCATTTTCTGTTGCAAAGGGTGTGGGGGCCTTAGGACCGTTCCAGTCAAAGGTTGATGCCATAATAGCTTCTGTGAAGTCTGCATTGGGAAGCCAGTCTGTCCAGTTTCTCTGACCCTGGAAACCGCCTGCAACGGCATTTTTACCAAGAGCCTCTTCGTGCCAACCGAGCTCATCAAGCTTCTTGTTGCCGTAAAGTATATCCTTTACGATAATTGAGAATTTAGCAATGAATTCCCAGTCCTTATCTGCGGGAACAACCTTGGATTTTCTGATAATTTCGGGAAGGTTTTTGCCTGCATTAACATCGTAGCCTTCCTTGCAGTTAGCCTTAATCCAGGCATAAGCCTTTTCGTATTCATCCTTGTCATAAATTTCAAGAGTGATTCTTCTGATGATATCGCTCATGTCAACCCACTCGGCACGGATTCCGAAATACTTCTGGAACATTGATGCATCACAGTAGCTGCCTGCGATACCCATTGAAATACCGCCAAGGTTAACATACGCTTTATTCTTCATCCAACCCACTGCAACAGAAGCCCTTGCAAAGCGGAGTATTTTTTCTGCAACATCTTCGGGAATTGTTTTGTCATTAATATCCTGAACATTTTTGCCGTAAATTGAGAAAGCGGGAAGACCCTTCTGAGCATAAGCAGCAAGAACAGCAGCGAGATAAACTGCGCCGGGTCTTTCTGTACCGTTGAAGCCCCAGACAGCCTTGATTGTGTTGGGGTTCATGTCAAAGGTTTCAGAGCCGTAGCACCAGCAGGGAGTTACGGTAAGAGTTGCAACAACATTTTCCTTTGAGAATTGATCCTCACATTTTGCTGCCTCGGCACCACCGCCGATAGTGGTTTCTGAAATAACGCACTGAACGGGGGTTCCGTCAGGATATCTGAGGTTTTCACTGATAAGCTTTGCGGCTGCTTCAGCCATACCCATGGTCTGTACTTCAAGGCTTTCTCTTACGCCGCCCCAACGGCCGTCAATTGTGGGTCTTATACCAATTCTGGGATATAACATAATATATTTCTCCTTTTAATCATTTTTTTATTATTTCACAAAAACGTGAGAAGGCTTCGTCCCAATCGGGAGTATGCACGTCCTTGTATGTTCTGACTTTTTCTGTTTCTGCTATTATTTTTCTGCCCTCGGTTATGTTTTTGATTTCACCCAGAGCAATAAGCTGAAGAATAATGTTGCCTAAAGCAGTGGCTTCAACGGGCCCTGCAACAACAGGTATTCCCAGACTCTGTGCTGTAAGCTCACACAAAAAGCCATCCTTTGTGCCGCCGCCCATAAGGTGAAGCACATCAAAGCTTTTGCCTGTGCATTCAGAAATCTGCTCAAGAGCAAGCCGGTATTTTAAAGCAAGGCTTTCATAAATACATCTTACAACCTGACCGATTGTTTCGGGTACAGGTTGGTTTGTTCTTTTGCAGTAAGCCCTGATTTTATCCGGAAGATTACCGTGGGCGGAAAGTGATGCATCGTCGGGGTCAATGAAGCTTCTGAATTTTTCACTGTCACGTGCCATCATTTCAAGCTCGTTATAGGAATACTTGCGGTCCGTCTTGGAGAGGTCATGCCTTGTTTCCTGAATAAGCCACAGTCCGCTTATGTTTTTAAGGAAGTTGATTTTGCCGTTTGCACCAAGCTCATTGGAAAGCTCAAGAGCATTACTTTGCTTTGTCATAACGGGCTCATCAAGCTCGCAACCGATAAGAGACCATGTACCGCAGGAAAGGAAAGCGGGATTTTCCGTTATGGAAGGCATAGCTGCAACGGCACACTGGGTATCGTGGCCTGCAACACTTACAACGGGAACACCCTTATAATCACCGTTTACCGTTGCACTGCTGCAAAGAGCCGGAAAAAGCTTTTCACTGATGCCGAAAGCATCAAGCACTTTTTTGCTCCACTGTTTTTCTTTCAGGTCAAGCATCTGAGAGGTGGAGGCAATTGACATTTCACAAACCTTTTTGCCTGTGAGAAGATAAGAGAAAAGATCAGGCATGAAAAGAATATTTTCTGCTTTGTGAAGATTTTCATCACTGATAAGCTGAAAAAGAGTGTTGATATTCATAATCTGATTGCCGGTTTCAGCATAAATATCATCGGCACTGAGCTTTTCATAAGCTTTCTTAAGAGCATCTTTTGTGCGCTCATCACGGTAGTGATAGGGCTCATGAACAATTTTCCCCTCACTGTCAATAAGGGCATAATCAACACCCCATGTGTCAAAAGCAATAGAATCAATTTCACCGGCTTTTTCAATTGCCGTTTTGATTTCACCGAATATCATATCCACATCGTGGCAAACATGGCCGTCAACGGTAAGCGGAGTGTTTTCAAAACGGTGAATTTCTTCATAGGTTATTTCTTTCCCGTCAAAGCGGGCTTTTATGGCTCTGCCTGTTGAAGCACCGAAATCAAAAGCTAAAACTGTTTTCATTTAACCACACCCTTCTTAAGAAGAATGTTAGCATAAATTGCTTTTTCTCCTGTTGCAATTATCAGGTAAGCATCCTTTGCTCTTTCATAAAAAGCAAAGCGTTCAGTGTAATCAATATAGTGGTGGTCAGGCTCATGCTTTGTGAGTATTTCATCATAGGTCTGCCATATTTCAGGTGTGCCGCAGGTGTCTCCGGGTACAACCTGCATAAGAGCAACAGGCTTTTCGGTATATGTATCAAGGGGGATGAGCTTTAAAACGGCATCAAGAATTTCAGGCACACCGTGACCGTCGGCACGGATGACGATGGAGTTTTTACCAACGCTGTGGCATGGAAAATTACCGTCTGCTATAACAAGCTCATCACCGTGGCCCATTTCTGCAAGTGCTTTCAGAAGTTCCGGTGAAATAATGGGTGATATTCCTTTAAGCATAACCTAACCCCTTAATCTTTCTTGTGAAGCATTTCGTCATCACCGTTGAATACCTTGTAACCGGGATGACGTCCTGTTACCCTGTAATAACCGCGAAGGTCAATGAGCTTTTGTATGTTATCACGGCTGATATCATGGCTTCCGCCGAGAATAACTGCATTGATTGTGATTTTTGCCCAGAGCTCAAGGCTTTCCATTCTGTAAAAGGCTGTTATAACATCACTGCCCACTGCAAGAGCACCGTGGTTTTCAAGAAGCATAACATCGTGCTCTTCAAGATAAGGTTCAATTGAATCGGGAACCTCAGAGGTTGAAGGCGTACCGTAGGGAGTGAGGGGCACGGAGCCGATAACGGCAACGTCCTCAATCATGTTATACATATCCATTGCCTTGTGAGCAACAGCGAAGCCGGTAGCTCCCGGAGGATGTGCATGAATAACGCTGAAAACATCCTCTCTTTTATCATAGCAGCGAAGGTGCATTTTGATTTCGCTTGAAGGACGGTATCCTTCCTGTGCTTCAAGAATGTTACCTTCCTTATCAAGAATAACAAGCTTATCAGGTGTGATGAAGGACTTGCTTATGCCTGTGGGTGTTGCAATAATTCTTCCGTCGGGAAGCCTTGCACTGACATTACCGTCATTGGCTGCAACCCATCCGAGCTGCCACATTTTGTGACACACATCGCATATTTGTTCTTTGATTTGCTGTAAGTTGTCCATATATAATCTCCTTTGTTATAATATTCCATTCTTGATTATATCAAAGGCAGAGAAAGAATGCAATAATATTTTTAGACAATAATGTTTGAACAATGTATATAAATAAAAGCGCCGTATGTCACCAAACATACGGCAAAAAATTATATATCGGAAATATATTTTTTATAATCATCATAAAGCCTCAGTGAATCGGGGTGACCTGCAATACAAGGCGAATCATTTGGATTCATAAGCCCCAAATACTGATAGCTGAGAATTTTATCGGCATAAGGAGCAACGTTTTCAATCTGTCGGCTTATACGTTCAATTTTTGCGGGAATAAGGGCACTTCTGTATACTGCAGCTTCAAAATCAAAAAGCTCAATATCTGCCCACAGCTCGGAACGTCCTGCCTTGTCGTGAGCTTTTCTGAGACGTTCAAAAATTTTTTCACTTCTTGTAACCGGTGTTTTCTTAACACCGATTTCATCCTGATAGGCAATAAAATCAACATCAAGCTCCGTCAGAGTTCTTATATATCTTTCATTTGTCAGAGCAAGGTTGGTGCCATAGGGGGCAATGAGTATTTTTTTGTCGGGAGTGAGCATTTTACATTCTTTACTGCAAAGGTTAACATATTTTACAAAGTCTTTTGAAAAATTCAGAATAATGCAGGTCTCGTCAGGGAAATACCAACCGTAAAAGCTCTTATGGTGCGAGTAAAGAGCGGTAAGCTCATGCATCGCTTTGAAAGAACGGTTTATTATTTCAGGTTCTGTTATGTTTTTGTGCGGTTTTGTCCAGTCACCGTAAAAACCGTTGCCGAGAAAAACTTTTACCGAGCATTTATCCGCCTCACTCAGCACAGCCTCAATAGGGTCTTCACAGGGTATATCTGCAAAAGGAAACACATCGGACTTGAAATAGCATCTGTCGTAAAGAGCTGTAGCCATAACAACGATATATTCCATTCCGAGCTCGGAAATTTCCTTCACTTTCTGTTTCCAGCTTTCTGCATTGAATTTTTCCAATGCAGGATTCCAGTATTTGCCTTCGGCTGTATTGTGATGACGGAATTCAAAAAAAGTTCCGTCAATTTTTCTTTTCATAGGGCTGCCTCCTTAAGATTCGTTGTCGGTTGCAATAAAGGTGAAATCGCAGTTTTTCTTTACATTGAAAAAGCTGAAATAAGTGTTTTCCAAGGGTATCCACTCATTAAAAAAACGCTCTGCCTTTTCGGGCGTGTTGCGGTTTATTATGCGCTTTTTCTGTAAGTCGGGGGATATATCCAAAAAAACTGAAATATCATAATGCTTTTTCAGCTCCGGATGAAGGCTGTATGCACCTTCAATAATATTAAGCTTTTTGGGGGTGACGGACACAGATTCGGAAAGTGCCATCCGTGAGCAGTCAAAAATGTTATAACTGAACTCCCTGCCGCTTTTCAAGGGCAGGAGCACCTGACTGAGAAAGCGTTCTCTGTCTACATTTCCTCCGGGCTGACTATAGCGCTCAGCGGTTCTCTGCTCAGGCCGCAGAAAAAAGTCATCCATATGAAAAACATTACAGTCAAAAGCTTCACTCAAAAGTCGGGCAAGGGTGGTTTTTCCACTGGCACTGCCACCGTCAACGGCAACCGTTAGTGTGCTTTTTTCAAGCGATGAATCAATTTTTGCAACAAGGGAAATAATTTCATCTGAGTGGTGAAAACTTTTCAGAAGCATTTCCCGTGGGGATTTATTCTCCTTCACGGCATTTCCTCCGTACTAATTTTTGTTTTTGAAAAAGTCAGTTTTTTCAAGCACTATAACAAGAATCGGTATAACCGTAAGCTGAAGCACAATTCCCGGAATGGCATCTGTAACGGCAGCAGTGACAAAAGCATTGAAGCCGAAAACAGAGCTGTCAAGCCCCATAAGGAAAAACTGCACAAGTCCCCAGACTACTCTTCCTGCCACCATAGAGCATAAAAGAGTAAGATATATATAAATCTTCTTTTTGGGGAAAATACGGTGCAAAATGCCACTTATAAATCCGTATACTGCAAGCTCGAATGCCATTGAAACTGAATTTGGAAACAGCGGCGGCATACCAAGAACGGCAGTTCTGAAAAGCGGCGAAACAAAGCCTACCGCAACGCCGGACAAAGGTCCGCACAGAAAACCGCAAAGAAGCACGGGGATGTGCATCGGGCAAAGCATATTACCGATTTTCGGGACCTGTCCTGTCATAAACGGCAACACAAAGCCAAGGGCAATAAACATTGCTGACAGAACAATATTTTTAACATTTTTATATTCTTGCTTCATAAAGACCTATGCATTCTCTTCCTGTAAGATTGTTTGAAACATCCCTTGCGTTGAAATAAAGTCTCAGCTTACCCTCGCAATATGTAAGGCAGCATGCATAAACATACTGAGCCATCCAATTACTGTTATTGCATTTCTGAGGGACGAGAAAAGGCTTGACAAACTCAAAGTTTATGCCGTCATCAGATTTTAAAAGCATAATTGCAGAATGGCTTTTTCCTTTTTCTTCAAAAATACCGTTCTGAAGGCCGATATAGCAGTCTTTAAGCCTGTAAACCTTTATACAGCCGGAGCAGAGATTCAGATATTTTGTTTTTTTATCGGGACTGATAATCGGATTTTCTCTTGCAACATAACCGTTTGTAATGTTACTGCTTTCGGCAAAGCTTATGTGAGTAGGCTCGCAAAAGCCGCAGTCCTTGATGAAGGTCTGACCGCAGGAATAATAAAGACGGTATCCGTCTTCAGTTTTTATAAGGAATGGGTTTGAAATTGCAGTACCTTTTTCATCCTTTTCAAAGGGACGGGTATTTTTTATAACGGGATAAGGCTCTGACCAATCGGAAAGGTTGTCTGACTCGGTGCAGTATATCTCACTTTTCCACTTTACACCCACAAGGCTCAGGGCATTAAGTATGGGAGACCTTGTTCTTTCATAAAAAAGATAATACCGTCCGTCAATGTAATTTATATTGGGACGCATGGCACGGTTAACTATTCTGCCTTTGTTAGAAAAGCTTATACCGTCCTCACTCTCATATCTGTATACACCGAAAAATGTGTGACAGAAAAGGTGCCATTTGCCGTCATGGGATATATCGGGTGTCAGAACACTGGGGTCAGCCACAACAAAGCTGTTTGCAGGGTTATGTATTATAGGATTATTTTCATAAAGTGAGAAATCCGCCTTTAAAAATTCATCAAATGTAAGATTCAACATGGTTTCACCTTCCTGATAATAGCTTTAGTTAATTGTTCAGTACATATTTGTAAATGCCCTCAGCAACGCCGTCCTCATCGTTGGTGGGCAGTATTACTGTGGCTCTTTTTTTAATTTCATCAACCGCATTTCCCATTGCAAACCGGTGCCCTGCAACTTCAAACATTGATATATCGTTTTCTCCGTCACCTGCACAGGCAATTTCATCAGGCGAAATGCCGAGGTGCTCGGCAAGCATAAGAACACCCTTGCCCTTTGTTCCGTTTTCATTATAAATTTCGGCATATCCCTTTGAATGTGCAGAGCATACCTGAGGAAAGGGAGCGATGATGTCTTTTATTATGTCACGGTATTTTTCACCGTAATAGAAAAACTGAAATTCTTCAAGATGGCGCCCCTTTTCTTTCAGAGCTTCCGCCATGCTTTTCACACGGATAATTCTTGTGGAATCCTTACCCAGAAAATGCTTTACACCCATGTGAAGAATTCTTCCCTGCACATAATAATCACGGTCGATATGTGCCGCAATAAGGATGGGATACTTTTTGCATTTGCCCAGAATTTCAACGGCAATGTCACTGTCAATATAGGATTTAAAAATTTCCTTATCTTCTTTAAGATCCACAACAAGTGCACCGTTTGACGAAATCACATAACGGTAAAAGCTTTCGTTCTGTATTTTTTTCGGAAGACAGGTGATGTTTCTGCCTGTTGTGGGTACAATCACAACACCGCTTTCTGCCGCTTTTTTAAGTGCTGTCAAGGTTTTTTCGGTCATTTCACCTTTAGAATTGAGGCATGTACCGTCCATGTCGATTGCAAGAAGTTTTATCACTGTCAATCCTCCCTTGAATGTATTATAGTTATAAGTCTGTTTTATTCTATCATGAAATAATATATTTTTCAATGCCTGAAAATCTGATTTGACTTATAAGGCTGAGATATGATAATATTTTTCTGTAAGAAAAAACAATGCACCTGAAAAGGAGAAAATCATGGCTGACTATCCCAATCCCTTTATACCCGAAAGGGCAGACCCCTATATAACAAGAGCTGAGGACGGAACTTTTTATTTTACAGCATCATATCCTGCAGTGAGGGATGCACTTCACGGCTATGACCGTATTATTCTGCGCCGCAGCAAAAACGTTGCAGGTCTTATCACAGCTGAAGAAAAAGCAGTGTGGCATGCCCATGAAAGCGGTATTATGGCAAGACATATCTGGGCGCCTGAAATTCATTTTATCGGCGGAAAATGGTATATATTCTTTGCGGCAGGTGACAGTGACAATGTGTGGAATATACGCCCCTATGTGCTTATGTGTGAAGGTGAAGATCCATATAATGACCCTTGGACGGAAAAGGGAAAAATGCAGGCAACAAAGGATGATAACATATCCTTCAACAGCTTTTCACTTGATATGACATACTTTGAACATAAGGGCAAGCATTATCTTATCTGGGCGGAGATCATCGGTGACTCATCTCTTTTCATGGCAGAAATTAATCCCGAAAAGCCCTGGCAGCTTATAAGCAAGCCCATTCTTATCACAAAGCCTGAATACGATTGGGAAAAGGTAAGATTCAGGGTAAATGAAGGTGCAAGTGTGCTGAAAACAGAAAATAAAATATATGTGTTCTTCTCAGCCTCCGGAACAGGTGCCGAATACTGCATGGGAAGGCTTTCTGCTGACAGCAATGCAGAGCTTATGGACCCTCTCTCGTGGGAAAAGGTTACGGAGCCTGTTCTTGAAACAAAAGACCTTGAGGGCGAAGCGGGCCCCGGTCACAACAGCTTTGTTGTTGACGAAAAGGGCGAGCTTCTTCTGGTTTACCACGCAAGGCCTGAAAGTCACCTCAAGGGTGAATGCGGAACATATTGTGACGAATCCCTTTATGACCCCTGCAGACACGCAAGAATAAAAAAGGTACACTTTGATGAAAAGGGTGTACCTGTGCTTAAGTAAAATTACAAAAGACGGTATCTGTAGGGTGCCGTCTTTTTTTGCTTACCGCACAGGGGCATACCTTAAGGCATTTGTGAATATAAATAATGTAACAAAGCCTTGAAGGAGATGTACATAATGAGCATTGAAATGAAAAAGGAAATTTTAACATCACAGGAATGCCGCTTCAGAGCAAAGGCAGAGCAGAATATCGAAGCTGAGCTCAGCCTGCCCGATTACTGTGCGGAAATCAAGCGTATACTCAAGTGCACGGTAATTCCCGGAATACATTCGGTAAGCAGAACAGGCGAAAGAGTAAGTGCAAAAGGAACGGTTGTTATCCGCGTTTTATATCTTGGTGAAAAGGATAAAATTGACTGCTATGAAAAAACAACAGAGCTTTCCGTAAGCACTAATATCAAAGACCTGCCTGAGAATGCGGTGATATGTGCAAAAGCTGTAACTAACTATGTCAACTGCAGAGCCGCAAGCCAGAGAAAAATTACCGTTAACGGTTCTGTATGTGTGGAATTCAGTGGGATGTGCATGTTAAGAAGGGAGCTTGCGGAAAAAATATCTGATGAAGCTGTCAGATTCAAAACTGAAAAGGTGAAAGCAGAAAACTGTATTTGTATGGCTGAAAAAACCTTTGACATTGATGAAATCGTAGCACTGCCCAAACAGAAGGCATCAATCGGAAAAATTTTAAGACAGCATTCCCGTGTGAATATTGAAAGCAAAAAAGCAGTATCGGGAAAGCTGCTTATAAAAGGTGAAACGGTATGCGAAATTGTATATCTGCCCCCTGAAAGTGAAAATAAAACAGAAAGCTTCACACATGTTATGCCCATAAGTCAGATTATAGACGTTGAGGGCGCCGACGATGATATGGATTTGTCGGTTGAGTGTACACCTTCTCAGTTTTCTGTCAGTGTAAAAGACGGTTCCGACGAAGCAGGCAGGCTTGTTGAGTTTGCTTTGCGGATAAGTGCTTATGTTGTGGGCTGCAAAGAGAAAGAATTTGAATATATCAGTGACTGCTACGGAACCGAAAATGAACTTGAAGAGGAATATTCGACAATGGAAGTTCTGAGCCCTCTGCTTATAACCGAAAAAACGGAAAAGGTCAGAAAAAGTGTTGAACTCAGCGGCGCAAAGGAAATCTGTGACATATGGATAAGTGACATAAAAGCTGTAATGAGAGGTGAAAAGGATAAAGCAAAGGGTAACTGTAATTTCACGGCATGTATTTTATATATTGATGAAAAGGGTATTCCTTCCTATACGGAAAAGGAGCTGGAGTTTTTAAGTGAGGTCGGCTTGAAAACAGAACATGAAAGCCCTGACTGTCTTTTTGATGTAACGGTGCACAAGGCAGAAATTTCAGAGCTGAACAGGGGCAAAGCTGATATAAGTATTGAAGCTGCCGTGAAAATAAAGATATGCTCCGTAAATAGCCTGAGGGTGCTGACAAAGGTTGAAAAAAGCGAAAGAAAACCGGAAAGCAGGCCCGCTCTTACTTTATACTATTGCTCAAAGGGTGAAAAGCTGTGGGATATTGCAAAAAGATACCGGACATCAGAAGACGTTGTCAAAGAGGAAAACGGTATTGAAGGTGATTGCACCGAAAAGGATATGATGCTTCTGATTCCCTGCGTATGATATAAAAAATAAGGCTCATTCGTTATGAGCCTTTAATTTTTATTGTATTTGTGATAGAATAAAAAACAGCAGCACAAGCTGAAAAATAATTATCAGCGGAAGACCTATCATAAATCTTTTGTGCAGTGTTTTGTGGCGTATAAGCCGCATTACCGCATATTCGCTTACGCTTCCGCCTAAAAAAGCAAGTATAAAAAGGGTGGCTTCGGGAATACGCCAACCGCCTTTTTTAGCGCGGTGCTTGTCAAGTGCAGTAACAACTGCAGTTACAAGTGATATTACTGCAAAGTATATGATACATATATGAACAAGGGGTGTCATTTGCCTTTTACCATAAGCTTAAGGTCTTCTTTTGTCATGAAAACAAAGGTGCCCGCTTGCTTTTCCTTAAGGTAGTTTTTGTTAACGGAAAAAACACTTGCGCAGTTGGGGCAAACAGCAATCGCAAGGTCCTTGTCATCCTTTGCGAGTCTTCCCACAGCAGATTTGTCAATAACCTCAAAAAGTCGCATGGCAACATTTTTGTCACATTCGGGGCAGTTTACGGGCTCAGAAAAGCCGCCGTCTTTTGCAAGAGCATTATTTATAGTTTTAATCGCCATTTCAATTTCCTCCGTAATGGAATTGTTCTGAGTTTATTTTAGATTGTTTTTTACCTGTTGTCAAGGGTTAGGAAAGGAGTTAATATGTCAAGAAAAATAATTCTGCTGATTTTTGTTATACTTTTCTCTTTTACGGCTTGTTCAACGGTAAATAAGCAGGATGTAACATCTCAGACACCAAGCACAACTGAAGTGACGGAAGGCACTGATCTTTTCAAGGGTGCATGGATATCGTATTTCGAGCTCAAAAGTAATGATAGAAGTGAAAATGAGTATACTTCCTATCTCAGGGGTCTGTTTGAAAACATGAAAAAGGTTAGTGTAACGGATGCATTCATTCACGTCAGAGCCTTTGGTGACGCTGCATATCAGTCAGAGCTTTTTCCGCCTGCAGAATTTATCTGCGGTGAAAACGGGGAGCTGCCCTTTGATGTGCTTGACCTGGCCTTGAAAATCGGCAAGGAATACGGCATCAATATACATGCATGGCTTAACCCTTACCGTGCACAGCCCGTTGAGAATGCTTCAAAAATGACGGACTGTAAAATGAAAGCATGGCTTGAAGCAGGCAGTGATAACATCCTTTCCGTATCAGGAAGAAATTATTTCAATCCGGCATCAGATGAAGTCAGATTGCTTATAATTGACGGAGTGAGGGAAATACTTAAAAATTATCCCGACATAAAGGGTATACACATTGACGATTATTTTTACCCCGAAAACTGCGGAGATTTTGACAAGAAAAGCTATGAAGCTTATGTTAAAAATGCAGGCAAGCTTTCCCTTGGGGATTGGCGCAGAGAAAATGTCAACAGCCTTGTTTCGGGAATTTATGCGGCAGTTAAGTCCTTCGGAAGTGAAAAAATATTTTCAGTGAGTCCTTGCGGGGATATAGAGAAGAATTACGGCACTCTTTATGCCGATGTATCACTTTGGTGCTCGCAAAAGGGCTACTGCGATATGATAATACCTCAGGTTTATTTCGGCTTCAACAATAAGAATCTACCTTTCTGCGATACCGTTGACCGTTGGGAAGCACTCACAATGGGAAGTGAAACGGAGCTTGTCATCGGACTTGCGCTTTATAAGTGCGGACAGGAAGATAAATATGCAGGTGAAAGCGGAATAAATGAATGGAAGGAAAATTCTGATATAATAAAACGTCAGGTTGAATATATAAAAAGTAAAAATCTTAAAGGATTTTCCCTTTACAGTGCATCATTTATTAACTTTTCTGAAAGTTTTTTGTCAGAAGAGGTAAATAATCTGAAAAGTGTGCTATAATTGTATTCACCAACTTAAGGAAGGCAATGCAACAGGAATGAAAAAAATAAGACGGATTATAATCATAATATCTCTTTTGCTGATTATGTTAATCGGAAGTCTGTTGGGTTATTATTTCTATGACCTTAACAGACCTGCTGATGAACCTGCGTCAAAGAAAGAGGACATAGTAAGATACATTATGCCATCAGACACAATAGAGGCACAGCCCAAGGAGAAAATTTCACTTACCATAATTGCCCAAAGTGAAGCGGAAATTACCGTTAAGCTGGGCACAAAAAAAGTTACTGCACTCTGCGACGAGGATGCTGAGGGCTATGCGGCTTTCAAGGCTGAAATCACAATGCCTGACAGTAAGCTGGAGATTGACTCCCTCGGAAGGGTTACCGTTATTGCTTCATTGGGTGAAGAAACGGTTCAGCTTGAAGGACCTGAAATCATATCAGGTGAGGAAATGACAACCGTTCCCGCAAGCACCGACACCCATACAACAGTGTCAGGTGAAACAACAAAATTCGATATAGTAAATTATCTTCCCGAAGTCACAAATGATGCACTCAGGCATACCCAGAAGCTTACAACCACAACGGTTCATACCCCTTCAACTACCTATCGGTACACACCCTTTACGGGTAACCAGATGTGTGTTGTGACTGCTGCTTATGCCGATGCAAAGCCAATTGCAGACCATGACGACCTTGTTCCCTATTTTACTCCACTTGTTGCAGGTACTATGGACTATGTGACGGGTGAAAGCAGCGGCTACAATGTTGACGAGGATGAAACGGAATACTATTACGAGCTTCGTTCAGGCAGAAAAATCAAGCGTGAGGCTGTTCAGCTGATTGATAAAAGTGATATGGGAGACAACAGCCTGAATGTAATTTCAGCTTCAACAAATAACGGTGAATTAAAAATAACACTTTCCACAAAATGGAAAGTGCCCTATGATCTGACATATCTTCCGCAGGAATATTACCACGGTTACAGAAAGAATTATAATGTAACCTCCTTCACGGCTTCAACGGTTGAATTCACCTTCCATTACACCAATTCTGCCATGGGAACAATTGACACAAGCGGCAGTGATGTGGTATCCTCGGCTTATTGGACTGTTAATGAAGCGGCAAAAACTGCAAAGCTGATTCTGCCACTTAAAGCTCAGGGCGGATATTACGGCAGCAGCTTTGAATATGACGCAGGCGGTAATATGGTCATTACAATTAACCGTAAGCCCGTTGGCGCCAACGGAGCTGTTGTTGTTCTTGACGCAGGTCATGGCGGAAGTGACCCCGGTACGGCAGGCCTCGGCCAGCAGGTAAGAGAATGTGATGTAAATCTTCTTGTGGCTTATGCGGCAATGGAAGAATTGCAAAAAAGAGGTGTCACCGTTTATCTTACCCGTTACGGCGATGAAAAAATGCTTCTTGAACAAAGAAAAGCCATAACAAGGTCCGTAAAGCCTGACCTTTTTGTCAGCATACATTCAAACGGTTCGGAAAACAAAAACAGTAAGGGTACTTCAACCTATTATTTCAAGCCCTTCTCTTTCCACCTTGCAAAAAATATATATAATGAGCTTCTCAATGTTCACAGGAACAGCTTTTATTACGGCAGACAGGAGCTTTATAATGAGCTTGCCGACGCTGTTCAGTATTACCCCTTCGGTGTAACCAGAATAGAGGACTGTCCCTCCGTGCTTGTTGAAGTGGGTTATGTAACAAACGATGAGGAATGCTATAAGCTTATCGACACAAACAATCAGAAGCTTCTCGGTAAGGCTGTGGCTGACGGTATAGTCAGAACCTTGTCCCGATAAAACTCAGCTTTATATCAGCCTTGCAATCAGCAGAGAGATAACTCCCGAAAGGCCGCTCAAGGCTGAAAAACCAAGGGTAAAAGGGTTTGCTGCAAGGCTCACACCTGTCAGAGGTGAAATTATGTTAACAAAGCAAAGGCCGCCTATACCGGAAACCGCTGAAAGGAACAGGCTTTTAAAAAAGTGCTTGCTCTTTTTGAAAACCCACAGTACAGTTATCCCCGCAAGGCTGCATATCACAATAAGAAAAATATCTGAAGAACTCATAAACAACACCTTTTTGTATATCGTTATTAAATGATATTCCGTGAAAAGGCAAATAAGAATAACAGGAGAGAAGAAATAATGAAAATTCTTAAACTTACACCGGCAATCAAGGATTACATCTGGGGCGGAACCCGTCTTTCAAAGGAATTCGACATGGTAACCTTCACCGACAGACAGGCGGAGGCTTGGGTGCTTTCATGCCACAGTGCAGGGGAAAGCATCATTGAAAACGGTGAATTTCAGGGCAGAACTCTTTCCGATGTGCTGAAAAATGAGGGCAAAGCCTATCTTGGCAAAAACTGTGAAAAATTTGAAGAGTTTCCCATTCTCATAAAGCTCATTGACGCCAAGGACAATCTTTCCGTTCAGGTGCACCCCGACGATGAATATGCCATGCGTGTTGAAGGTGAATACGGAAAAACCGAAGCCTGGTATATTGTTGACTGTGACGATGATGCAGAAATAATTTACGGCTTCAAAAAGGATATCACCAAGGAAGAATTCAGACAAAGCATTGAAAACAACACACTTCTTGACTATGTTAACCGTGTCAAGGTTAAAAAGGGTGATATATATTTCATTGAAGCAGGAACTCTGCACGCAATCTGCAAGGGTATCCTTCTTGCAGAGGTTCAGCAGAACTCCAACACCACCTACCGTGTTTACGATTACGGCAGATTGCAGAACGGCAAACCGAGAGAGCTTCATATCGACAAGGCAGTTGATGTAACGAGCACAAAGGCTCTCGACTGTTCAGGTGCCCCCTTAGGTGAAAAAATAACAAAAGAGGGCTACAGCGAAACCCTTCTCACAAAATGTGACCTTTTCACGGTAAAACGTCTTGAAATCACCGAAAAAGCAGCAATCACCGCCGATGAGGATTCTTTTGTTTCCCTTGTTTGCCTTGACGGTAACGGCGTTGTTATGCACGGGGACAGCTGTGTAACGCTCTATAAGGGAGAAAGCCTTTTTGTACCGGCAGGCTTTGGCGAATTTGAGATTTTGGGTAATCTTACTGTGATTGAATCGAGAGTGTAAAGAACACAGAGGGACGGTTCCCCTGTGCTGACAAAAATCAATAAAAGTAAAAATTTCAGCACCTCGCTTTCTTAGGCGGGGTGCTTGTTGTTTAATTCTTCAGTCGGCTTTGCCGACAGACCAGATCTCATTTGAGATAGCCTTTCATTTTCCATGCTGCAATGAGAGCTGTCGATTCGTAGAATTGACTGAGAGACAGTCCTGTTTTCGACGGAGTACACATTGTGTGTTTTGTTTGTGCGTTATTAGAAAAATGTTAACAAAAAATCGCAAATTAACATTTTGTTAATAATTTTAATAAAATGTTGGTGTATGTTATTATACATAAACCAATAAAGGAGAAACAGCTATGAAAAAAGTTATTTCAGTTTTGCTTTCTGCACTTCTTGTGTTAACACTTGTTATTCCGGCTTCAGCCGCTATAAATGTTAATGAATCAAAAAGTCAGATACCCATTATCCGTATTTCAGGTGACGGTGAGCCTCTTTATGATGAAAACGGTAAGCATCTTCTCACCTACACCAACATTTTCGGCGCATTCGATTCAGGCGAAGAGGATGGCAACAAGGAGCTTTATGCTTCACTTGCAAATGTGCTTTTGCCCTTCCTTATCGACGGTCTGCTTGTAGATAACTGGGAGCCCTACTACGAAAACCTCTATAAAGAAATAGCTGAGCTTTTCGGCAATACGCTTCTTGATAACGACGGCAACCCTATCGATAATTCAGGCCTTTCCGAATCACGCAAAAAGCAGCAGCTGCAAACAATGAATACCGATAAGTACGGCAGCAAAAAGTATTATTCACAGGATGATTACAGATTCTTCTATGACTGGCGTCTTGATCCCACACAGATTGCAGACGAATTCAAGGCATATATTGATGCTGTTAAGACTGCCACAAAGCGTGACAAGGTTGGTATCACTGCTTCCTGTCTCGGTACCTCAGTTGTTATGGCTTATCTTGCAAAGTACGGCTCAGATGACATTCAGGGTGTGGCATTTGACGGAACAGTATGCAACGGTTCTGAAATCATAAGCGAATCAATCAGCGGTAAATTCAGAGTTGAAGGTGATTCGCTCACCAGAGTTCTTGAGGACTGCAATTATTTCGGCGTTTTCGATATGGATGAGTTTACTCTTGCTACCATTGACCTTCTTTCAAAAAGCGGTGCAATTGACGGAATTACCGGAGCTGTTAAAAAAACTATTTACGATAAGCTTGTAGAAGGTGTAACCTCAGCTCTTGCACTTTCAACCTTCTGCACATGGCCCGGTTATTGGTCCACTGTTTCAGAGGAAGATTATGATGACGCCATGATGTATGTTTTTGGTCCCGAGGGCAGTGAAAAGCGTGCAGAATACGCAGGCCTCATTGAAAAGATTGAGAACTATGACAACCTTGTAAGAGGCAAGACATATGATATTCTTAAGAGCGTTAAAGAAAGCGGCACCAATGTTGGTATCATTTCAAAATACGGATATCAGATTATTCCCATATGTCAGTCGGGTGACGAAATTGCCGACGAGCTTGTTACAGTGAGGAAGTCATCCTTTGGTGCAACCACAACAAAAATTTATGAAAGCTTCTCGGACGAGTATGTTGAAAATGTATCGGAAGAGAATCTTAAATATATTTCTCCCGATAGGCAGATTGACGCATCAACATGCCTTTTCCCTGAATACACATGGTTTGTAAAGGGTGCATCCCATGCCGACTGGACCGCTTATGAGCTCAAGCTTCTTTATGATATTGCATGCTCAGAAAAGCAGATTACAATAAACGATACAGAGCTTTCTCAGTTCATGGTATACAGCAATGAAGACAAAACCATGTATAAAATGACTGAAGAAAACTGTGATACTTATGTCTGGTCCGAGAGCTCCTCAGAGGCTCCGTCAGATAACCCGTACATAAGCCTTGTCAGATTCATCAGATCTATATTGAACTGGTTCAGACTGTTGTTTGAAAAGCTTCAGGATAAATTCATGGTTCCTGAAACAACAGACCCGACAACTGTTGCTATATCATAAGAATTATTGAACACAGAGGGACGGTTCTCTTGAGTTAAATAAAAACTGAAACACCTCGGTGCTCACTCATGTGAGCACCGAGGTGTTGTGCGTGTTTTTAATAATTTTTTGTTCGGCTTTAGGTGAAATTTCATTCCAAAGGGTGAATCCCAGAATTAATATCCCGCCTATTACTTGCCAAAGTGTCATTTTTTCTCCAAGAACGGTGACGGAAATCAATACGGCAACCAACGGGTCAATGTAACTCAGAATTGCAGCTTTTTGTCCCGGTAATTCTTTAAGAGAAGAAAAATACATGCAATATGTCACGCCTGTATGTATAAGGCCGACAATCAGCAGATTTGCCCAGCCAATACCGTTAAGCGTTCCCAAGGTCACTCCGCTTGTCATTATAACATAAGGAATCAGTACGGCAATAGCAGAAATAAACTGCAAGAATGTTCTGTGAATGCCCTCAACATTTTTGATGAATTTGTTCAGCAGAATAACGGTGGCATAAAACACTGCTGCGCCAAGGCCGAACAGAATTCCGATAAAATCCTTTCCGCCGCCTATATCTCCGATGCCTGTAATCATCACAAGACCAAAAGTGGACATTATAAAGCATATAATCTGCTTGCCCGTCAACCTTTCCTTGAAAAGAAGGGGACAAACGGCAGTAACAATGACAGGTGCAAAATAATAACTCAGTGTTGCCGCTGATACGGTAGTATATTTGTAGGCCTCAAACAAAAGAATCCAGTTAATTCCCATTGCTATGCCCGATGCAATAAGCAGCGGAACTTCCTTTTTTATTTTGGCAAAGGGTATTTTCTGCTTCGTAATCAACAGAAAAGCACCAATCAGAACAGCCGCCATAACTGCACGGTACAGTGCCAATTCTCCGGAAGAAACAGGAATGTTTCTTACAAAAGGACCTAATGTACCGAATATTGTCATGGATATAATCAGCATCAATCGCGGATTCATAAGTCTTTTCATAAACTGCCCTCACAATCTGTCGGTTCATTAATAAAGTACAGTATATCACTGTTGACCCCTTGAGTCAACTGAAAGATATAAGTCAGTCACATCAAAAACATATTGACAAATGTGCACAGAAGTGATACTATATCAGTGCAAAATATCTTCAGGGCGAGGTGCAATTCCTCACCGGTGGTATGAGTGAAAAATCATCAATGCAAATATATTTAAGAGAATGGTTTTTACGCACATTGCTTCGTTTTTTTGCTTGAAATACGATAGTATTTCTTCGCAAAAGAAACTTTGCACTGCACACAAAACCCATCCCTTTAAATTGAAATGTAATATTTGCCTGATAACTTTCCACTCGAGCCCACGAGCCTGACGGGAGTCAGTGCAGATTCGGTTAAATTCCGAAGCCGACGGTATAGTCCGGACGAAAGAAGAAAAATACACTTTATTCAAGTGCTTTTTCAGCCTGTGGAGTTGTTTCCGCAGGCTTTTCTTTATTCCCTGAGTTTTTATAACAAAAGGAGATTGATTTTATGAAGAAGAAAAACGTTCACAACCTTACCGTTACGGCAATAATGGGTACCATAGGCTTTATACTTATGATGCTTGAATTTCCTCTTTCCTTTATTATTCCGTCTTTTATAAAGTTTGATTTTTCAGAGCTTCCCGCTCTTGTAACGGCATTTTCATTAGGCCCGTGGTGGGGCGTTGCGGTCTGCCTTATTAAAAATCTTCTGCATCTTTTTGTGGGCAGTACTGCAGGTGTGGGTGAGCTTTCAAACTTTGTTCTCGGTGCTGTGTTTGTTTTTGTTGCAGGAGCTGTTTATAAGCGCAAAAAAACAAGAGGCGGCGCTCTCATCGGTACTCTTGCCGGAGCTTTTTCAATGGCATTTATAAGTGTGCTGACAAATTATTTCTTCGTTTATCCCATATATGCAAAAATGCTTATCCCTATGGAAGCCATAATCGGTATGTATCAGGCACTTCTGCCTTCTGTTGATAATCTGTTTGAGGCATTACTGATATTCAATTTTCCTTTTAATCTTGCAAAGGGGCTTATAGATGCGGCAATTTGTTTTCTTATCTATAAAAAGCTTTCTCCCGTATTGAAAGTTAGTAAAAAATGACAGTTGACAAAATCAAAAAACGCAAGTAAAATAATATGCGTAAAATAAATACTTACCTTATTAAGAGTAGCGGAGGGAACAGGCCCGTTGAAGCTCGGCAACCTGCATTTGCAAGGTGCTAAATCCTGCGGTATGACCGGAAGATGAGGCTTACTTCAAGCGGTCGTATTACGGCCGCTTTTTTTAAGGTGTATAGAATTATTGTAGGGACCGGCGTCCTCAACGGTCCGATGACACAAAAAATACAAAAAACAAAGGAGCAATAAAATGGCAAGACATCTTTTTACTTCAGAATCAGTAACAGAAGGACATCCCGATAAAATCTGCGACCAGATTTCCGACGCAGTTCTGGATGATATTTATACACATGACCCCATGGCGAGAGTTGCCTGTGAAACAACAGTAACAACAGGTCAGGTGCTTGTTATGGGTGAAATCAGCTCAACACATAAGCCTGATGTTGCAAAAATTGCAAGAAAGGTAATCAACGAAATCGGCTATGATGACGGTGCAAAGGGCTTTGACGGTAACACCTGTGCAGTGCTTGTTGCCCTTGATGAGCAGTCACCCGATATCGCAATGGGTGTTGATAAGTCCCTTGAGCTCAAGGGCGGTGAAGAGGACGCATACAATCTTCACGGTGCAGGCGACCAGGGTATGATGTTTGGCTTTGCATGTGATGAAACTGAAGAGCTTATGCCCCTTCCCATTTCCCTTGCACACAAGCTTGCAAAGCAGCTCACAAAGGTAAGAAAGGATGGAACTCTTCCCTACCTTCGTGCTGACGGTAAAAGCCAGGTAACTGTTGAATATGACGAAAACGGCAAGCCCGAAAGCGTAACTGCAGTTGTTGTTTCTTCTCAGCACAGCGCCGATGTTGAGCTTTCAAAAATCCGTGAGGATATCACAGAGCTTGTAATAAAGCCCATCATCCCCGCAGAGCTTATGACAGAAAACACAAAGATTTATGTTAACCCCACAGGCCGTTTCGTAACAGGTGGTCCTCAGGGTGACAGCGGTCTTACAGGCAGAAAGATAATCGTTGACACCTACGGCGGCTATTCACGCCACGGCGGCGGTGCATTTTCCGGCAAAGACCCCACAAAGGTTGACAGAAGTGCCGCTTATGCTGCAAGATACGTTGCAAAGAATATCGTTGCAGCAGGTCTTGCATCAAAATGTGAGGTTCAGCTCGCTTATGCAATCGGTGTTGCAAAGCCCGTTTCAGTTATGGTTGATACCTTCGGTACAGGTAAAATATCCGACGATAAGATTTCAGAAATCGTAAACAAGGTATTTGACCTTCGTCCCGCCGCAATTATTGATACACTGAAGCTTCGTGCTCCCATCTACCGTCAGCTTGCCGCTTACGGACATGTTGGCAGAGAAGACCTTGATGTTCAGTGGGAAAAGACAGACAAGGCTGAAGAAATCAAGGCCCTTGTAAACGCATAAACAAAAAGACTATCGCTGTTGCGATAGTCTTTTTTAGTATAAAGTAATTTATTCAACAGTCACCCCAAAGCGTGAAATGAATAAGATGTTATTGAATAGCTGTGTCAGCATGGCTATGAAAACGATTGAAGGGGAGATACCATTGAATAACAACAATTATCGTGGTTATCCGCAGCAAAACAGAATGAGGCAGACGGTGAGAAGTGAAGAGAATTGCCTTTCCTGCTGCAGTTTCAGCGACAAGGAAAGATCTTCATTCCCTGAATGCTACAGCCTTGCAATGGCATATGTGCCTTTCCAGCAGTGGGACGAGGTTTACCCCTGCGAAAAAGCTCTTATGAGAGGCACAATATTCCCTTGCCTTGATAAGCCTTTCACAATGGGGTGCTGCAAATGATAAACACAAACAATCTTAAGCACAGACTTATGGCGGTGAAGTTCGCTATATGGGATCTGCATCTTTATTGCGTTACTCACCCGGAAGATTATGAAGCAAAAAGACTGATGCGGGAGTATAAAGAAAAGTATATGGAGCTTCTGCCTGAATACGAATGCAAGTACGGAGCAATTACATTTAAAGATGACGAAAACTGCACATGGACAACAGTACCCTTTCCTTGGGTAAACGGGAGTGATTGCTGATGTTTCAATATGAAAAACTCTTACAGTACCCGATAAACATTAAAAATCCCAATCCGAAATACGCTCAGATTATAATTTCCCAATACGGAGGCCCGGACGGCGAGCTTGGAGCATCCCTTCGTTATCTGAGCCAGCGTTTTGCAATGCCTGACCCCAAACTGCAGGGTCTTCTGGCGGACATCGGTGTGGAAGAATTGGGGCACCTTGAAATGATAGGTACTCTTGTTTACCAGCTTACAAAAAATCTTTCCTGTGATGAAATCAGAAAAGGCGGCTTCGATGCCTACTTCGTTGACCACACAACGGGCGTTTATCCCTCAAGTGCGGCCGGTGTGCCCTTCACTGCGGCGTATATCCAATCAAAAGGCGATATTATAACTGACCTGCATGAAGACATGGCGGCAGAACAGAAGGCAAGAACCACTTATGACAATATTCTGCGCCTTGTTGATGATCCGGATGTCTGCGATGTAATCAAGTTCCTTCGTGAAAGAGAAATTGTTCATTATCAGCGCTTCGGTGAAGGTCTCAGACTTGCAACGGACAAGCTTAATGAAAAGAATTTCTATGCATTTAACCCTGCATTCGACAAAGGGTGCAAATAAACAAAAAATGTGCGGCTGAACACCGCACATTTTTTGTTTTACAGATTCATAATAATGCTATCCGAACACTGCGGGTAGTATTTAATCTATACCGCCATTTCCGACGCAATTCTGCATTTTGCACTCTGCATTTATTTAAGCATACCGTGATATCTTCCCATCCAGTAGGGCAGAGTATAGGTGGTTGAGCCCTCCATTCCGTTTGGTGAATGGTGGCTGTCAAGCTGATAGGTTGAGCTGTTGAATTTGTGCATTGACCTTTCGTCGGGAGCAGCAACCTTCCATGTAAGCTTAGAGCAGGAAAGGAGAATTCCGATAAGTACCAGCGTACCGTTTTCGCTGTCAGCAAACAGGGGCTTTTTAATCTGTGGGTCATAGCTGAGCACTCTTGTTCCGTCAATGCCGCAATCCTCTTCAAGGTCAAGTTCTCTTACGTCATCTCTGTTGGAATTTGTTGCAAGGTACTTTCTTGTGTCAACAGGATGGCGTGAAAGTGACCAGGCAGCAGTGTCTATAAGATTATTTCCGTAGTAGTCTGTTTTGACTTCATCGGGATATGCAAGCTGATAAATGTAGTACCAGAGAGGATTTTCGCTGAAGCTTATTGAGTACCACCAGTCTTCAAGACCGTCTTTGTAATATGAAAGCAGTTCTTCATCGTCTTCCATCTGGAAAAGAAGGTAGTAAGCAAGCATTGCCATTTCTTCGTCGGAGTAGTTAAGAATCATACGGTAAACAACCTTAACAAACTCTGTTTCCATAAGTGGCCTTACAAGGAAAGAAACAACGGGGCTTACACTTGCGGCAAATTCAAGGATAGCTATTTTATAGCGCTCCCAATCCTGGGTCATAATGGTTGCATATTCGTAAGCAGGGTCAAGGGCAGCCATTCGGTATTCGTCTTCCCATTTTTTGTCTCCCGTTACATAAGCGGCAAGCTTGAATGCGGAAAGAAGTACAGCAGACTGAAGCGGACCGCCGCCAACATTCTGACCGTTGTGGAAATATGTTCTGTTATACTTACCCCATGTTGTGGGCTGACCTGTTGCTTCGCAAAGGGAGTATCCGTTATCAACGAGATGCTGGGCAAATTTTGTCATGGTTGTTTCAATAAGTTCTTTGATTTCTTTATCCTCAGGACCGAGAATATCATAAGCAAGCTTATAGATGAACAGGTGACCTATAACTTCGTCGGCGCTGGTATCACCTTTATAAATAACATCGGTGAGGTCATAATCGCTGCCGATAAGTTCATCCCAGAGCCTTTGAGGAATTTCACCTGAGGCATCGGTTACAACACCTCTGTAATTTTCTCCGTGAAGAAGGTATTCACTTTCGTGAGGCTCCTTTGTGGAAACGCCTGTTGCGGTGCCGTCGCCGTTGTGCTGCCAGTGAATGTTTCCGTCAACGGGGTTGCCCTCCTGCTTGAGTGAATAGGTTCTTGCCCAGAAGCCTTCAAGAAGTCGGGTTCTTTTTGCATAGGTCTTATCGGTTTCTACGGAGGGGTCAGTCCAACCCTCGGGATTTATCAGTGCGAGGTTATCGTCTGACATGATGTATGTACGCTTGCCCCAGCTCATGTAGAGTCGGTTCATTCTTTCAAATGCATAGGCAGGGCTTACACCGGGGATGTTCTGTGAGTAATCTCCGCCTTCGGGCAGTGCTTCGTTTGTGTAATACTTACCAAGGTCAAGGTCTGTTACATTTCCGTTTCTCTGTGCTCTGATGTAACCTTCAGTTGTTCCCTGTCGCATTGAAACGTAGGTCAGGAAAAGTACTGCCTCTGTTGAAAGAGTGGCAGTTTTTCTTGCCTCGTCAATTTCTTGCTGTGTTGCATTGGGGTCGTCACGCAAAACAGCATAGCGCATAAGCTCGCCGGCACCGTACATGGCAGTCCAGAGACCGTCATTATCGCTTTCACTCGGTATCCATTTCTGCAGCTCATCGCTATAGTAGGCGTTAGCCACCATGCCGCGTCTTGACACATATTTCTGGGAATTTTCACTCATAAGGCCAGCTTTATCAGTGCCGCTCATCTCTTTCATTTCAATGTGAGTGTAGCCTTCCTGCATAACTGTCCATATACCGTTTTTGCCGTCAGAGAAAATTGCAAGTACATTACCGTTGCCTGTATCAGCGGAATAAAAATATCTGTCGCCCATGAAGCGCTGCTCTCTGTCACGCTCATTTGAAGCCTTTTCGTCTGTACGAAGCACACCGTAGGCGGTAATTTCCCATTTTGCACCGTCAGCTGTAACGGCTGTGGTTGCCTTTTCATAGGTGCTTTCTTCCTTTACAAAATCAGGCACCTCTTTACTGTCTTCTTTGGAAAAACGGGTAACGAACTTCTGAAGAACATCGTTTTCCTCAGCGGCATCACCGTTGAAGTCATACTTTGCTTTGTTTTCTTTTTCGTTTTTAGTTGATTTTTCTGTAACCTTCAGAACAACGGAATGGGAAATACCGTCGCTGTTTGATGCACTTACTGTTACCGTGCCCTCTGCTTTTGCAGTAACTCTGCCCCATTTGTCAACGGTGGCAGTTTTTTCATTATCAGTTTCCCAACTGAGCATACGGTTGGTGATGTCAGAGCTGAAGACCGCTTCAACGGTGCGTGAATCACCAACGTTCATTTCCCAGTTTTCAGGCACAACCAGTCTCATGGGCTGTTTATCGCTGAGCTCTGCTGCCATTGCAGGTGTGCACAGTGAAAGCATCATAAGGACTGTCAGAATAAGTGAAATGATTTTTTTCATATTTTTTGCTCCTTTCGAATTGCTGACTTACGGTTTCATAATAGCATTTTGCTCGGGGTTTTGCAATCAGAATTATCAAATTTAAGATACAAAAAGTTAACTGTTTACAAGCTATTTACAATATTCTGCAAAATAATTAACAATCCTTTCTTTCAATATGGTATAATCATTTTACAACATGTTCAACAAAATTTGTTGAATTATTAAGATTAATTTTTATGTTAAAGGAGAAAAAACATGATACCAGCACCAAATAATCTGAACTGCTTTGAATATCTTGAGTATTGCACAAGCCGATTTGACGATGTGTATATGATGCAGCATTTCGGAGTAAATTATCTTCGTTCTGAAATTCTCAGAGACATCAGCAATCTTGCTGCATACTTCCAGAAGGGTCTCGGACTCAAGAAGGGCGATGTCTACACCATCTTTATGCCCACCACAATGCAGAGCATTATAGCCTTCTATGCACTTAACAAAATCGGTGTAATTACTTCTTTTGTTCATCCTCTTATGGGTACAGACTATCTTAAGGAACAGCTTGAGCTTGTACACTCAAAGGGTGTTATGGTGCTTGATATTCTTCTTGCTAAGGGTAAGACTCATATCGATGCAATCAACGAGCTCGGAATTCCCTGCCTTGTATGTTCATCATCTGACTATTCAGACGGTATAAAGGAGTTAGGCTGTAAGTTTGGTGAAGGAATTGTCAAAAAGCTTCTCGTAAGCAAGTTTAATAATTATACTCGCTATAAGGATGCAATTAAAATGCACAACAATCCCGAGGCTGTTGTAAATAATGCAGACGATGTAGCTGTTTATCTCAACGGTGGCGGTACAACCGGTAAGAGTAAAACCATCAAGCTTACATCAAGGGCTATCAATGAGCTTTCCTGGAGAGTTTCCGATATCGACGAAATCCACGATCCCGGTAATGAATGTGAAGTTATTGTTCTTCCTCTTTTCCATTGCTTCGGACTTTGTGTTGCTGTACACATGGCAATGTGTAACAGTGCATGTATCATTCCCATGATGCAGTTCGACGCAAAAATCTTCACCCGCCTTATGAGAAAGAACAATGTTGTAGGCTTCGGCGGTATTCCTCTCATGTTCCAGAAGCTCATGAAGGATAAGCACTTCGACGGTCCTCACCTTAAGAATGTAAGACTTATGTTCTGTGGCGGTGACGATATTTCCGACGGCTTTATTGATGAATATAACTCATACTTTGAAAAATGGGGTGCATCAGGCAGACTTCGTCAGGGTTATGGCCTTACTGAAATCGGCTCAGTTTGCACAACAAACACAAATGCTGAGTTCCGTCGCGGTTCAATCGGTAAGCCCATCCGCGGTGTAACTGTTCAGATCTGGGACGACGACCACAAGCAGGTTCCCAACGGCACAGTTGGCGAATTTGCAATTTCAGGTCCCACAGTTATGCAGGGCTATTATATGGAGGGCGAAGCGGAGGACTACGGTCTTTACACCGATGAAAACGGTGTAAAGTGGGTGCTTTCAGGTGACCTCGGTTATCAGGATGATGACGGATTTTTCTATTTCTCAGGCAGAAAGAAGAGACTTATCATCATCGCAGGTTACAATGTATATCCCACAGACATTGAAAGAGTTGTGGGTGAATTCCCCGAAATTAATGAGTGCTGTGCAGTTCAGGGCTGGGATAACGGAAGATCAATGGTTCGTCTTTATGCTTCACTTCACGATAAGAGCACCGATACTGAAGCTCTTAAGGCAAAAATCAGCGAAACTCTTGAAAACGAATTCTCAAAGTTCTATGTTCCCAGAGATTTTGTGTTTATGGATGAGCTTCCCCAGACACCGCTCATGAAAATTGACTTTATGAAGCTTACCGAAGCAGACCCCGAAAAAGCAAGAGCTGAGGGCAAGATTTCTTAAATTTATTACATATGGCCTAAATTTGTGTGTTTACAAATTTAGGCTTGTATGCTATAATTAATCTGTTACGTAAAAAAACGATGTTTCAAAATATCGAATAAAAAAGGAGACATATCCAGATGATTACCATTAACGCTCTGATGTGTAAGGGCTGCGGTTACTGCATTAAGTTCTGCCCGAAGCACATCCTCGAAATGGGTAAGGAAAGATCTGAAAAAGGTCATTTCTATCCTGTACAAACTGACGCAAGTGCATGTAACGGCTGTGCAATCTGTGCACTTATGTGTCCCGAAGCAGCAATTGAAGTTGCTGCCAAGAAGGCTTAAGGAAGGGGGATAAGGCAAATGGAAAAAAGATTTATGAAGGGCTGTGAAGCTATTGCAGAAGCTGCTGTGCGCGGCGGATGCCGTTTCTTCGCAGGTTATCCCATCACACCGCAGAACGAAATTCCCGAATATCTTTCATGGAGACTTCCTGAGGTTGGCGGCGCTTTTGTTCAAGGTGAAAGTGAAGTTGCATCAATCAATATGGTATACGGTGCAGCTGCAACAGGTACAAGAGCTATGACAAGCTCCTCAGGCCCGGGCATCAGCCTTAAGGCTGAGGGTATTTCATACCTTGCATCAGCTCAGCTTCCCGCTGTTATTGTTAATATTTCAAGAGGCGGTCCCGGTCTCGGCTCAATTCAGCCTGCTCAGTCTGACTATCTTCAGGCAACAAAGGCACTCGGCCACGGCGGCTTCCGCACAATGGTTTTTGCCCCCGCAACACTTCAGGAGGCAGTTGACCTTACATACAATGCATGGGAATATGCCGAAAGAGACAGAAACCCCGTTCTTATTCTTATGGACGGTTGTCTCGGTGCAATTATGGAAGAGGTTGTTCTTCCCGAACCCAAGGAGCTTAACTATCAGGTTACAGAGGATTGGGACCTTTCAAAAAGAAACGGCAGAACCGATTCACACATGATTACCCCCATTCTTCCCGAAATGGCTCTTGAAATGCTCAACAAGTTCAAGGGCATGACCTACAAGATGTGGGAAATGAACGATGTCAAGGTTGAAGAATACATGGTTGAAGATGCGGAATATGTTGTTGTGGCTTACGGTATTGCAGCAAGAGTTGCAAAGGAAGCTATCAACACTCTTCGTGAAGAAGGCTACAAGGTTGGTATGATCCGTCCTATCACCCTTTATCCCTTCCCCAAGGCAAGCCTTGATAATCTCGATTACGGTAAGGTAAAGGGTATCATCGATATCGAGCTTACCATTCCTGCTCAGATGAGAGATGATATCGAGCTTCAGGTCAAGGGCCGCTGCCCCGTACATGAATACGGCAGATCAGGCGGTATGCTCCTTGATGATGAGGGCGTATATAACGCAATTGCAGAAATTGTGAAGGGAGGAGAATAATCATGGCTGAATACAAAAGACCGTCATCACTTATGCCTATGGCAACAGGCTATTGCCCCGGCTGTATGCATGCTCTTGCAACAAGACTTGTTGCAGATGTAATTGATGAGCTTAACCAGAAAGACAATGCAATTAACGTTGTTTCCGTTGGTTGTTCTGCTCTTAACCTTTACTCATGGGCAGGGGACGTTATCGGCTCAGCTCACGGACGTGCTCCCGCAGTTGCAACAGGTATCAAAAGAAGTATGCCTGACAGACTTGTTTTCACTTATCAGGGCGACGGTGACCTTGCCGCTATCGGTCTTGCAGAAATCATGTCTGCCGCAAACAGAGGTGAAAACTTCACTGTTGTTTTTGCAAACAATCAGACCTACGGTATGACAGGCGGTCAGATGGCTCCCACAACTCTTATCGGTCAGAGGACTACCACAACACGCTTTGGCCGTGATGCTGCAACAACAGGCTATCCTCTTCAGATGTGCGAGCTTATTTCAGTTCTCAAGGCACCTGTTTTTGTTGCAAGATATGCTCTGAACTCCCCCAAGGGTGTTATGGATGCAAAGAAGGGTATCAAAAAGGCATTTCAGATGCAGCTTGAAGGTAAAGGCTTTACCTTTGTTGAGCTTCTTACAAACTGTCCCACAAACTGGGGTATGAGCCCTCTTGACACTCTTGAATATATGAACACCAACACTATTCCCTACTTCAAACCGGGAGTATACAAAGATGCGGAGGTTGAGGAATAATGAAAAAGTCATTTGTATTTTCAGGCTCAGGCGGTCAGGGTATCATGTCAGCAGGTATGATGCTCGCACACGCTGCCATTGATATGGAAAAGCATGCAACCTTCCTTCCGGAATACGGTCCGGAACAGCGTGGCGGCAGTGCAAAATGTACTGTCATCATCAGCGATGATGAAATTGTGTCACCTCTTACAAAAAAGTGTGACAACTTTGTTGCCATGAACGAACAGGCTTATAATAAGTTCAAGGATGATATCAAAGAAGGCGGTATCATTGTTGTCAATTCAAGCCGTGTAACATCTGAAATAAACAGGGATGATGTTAAGGTTATCGCTGTTCCCGTTGATGATATCGCTCTTGAGGTTGGTAACATCAAGGTTGCTAATATCGTTATTATCGGTGCTCTCATCGGTGCTACCGGTATCGTAAGCAAGGATATCTTTGTTGCTTCCCTTGAAGAAAAGTTCAAGGCAAAGAAGCCCGAAATCCTTGAAATGAACATGAAAGCACTCGAAAAGGGTATTGCTTTCGGTGAGCAGGTTAAATAAAAGTAGTCAGTAGTGAGTAGTCAGTAGTCAGAGCACCTTCGGTGCAGGGCTGCTGCTACCGCATATATAATTATAAAAAGGAGAGAAATATTATGTCAAAGTATTCATTCGACACAAAATTCAGCGTACTCATGAAGGACCCTCAGGTTATGGAAATTGTTAATGACCTTTGTCCCGAAATTATGAACCACCCCATGAAGAATCTTGCTCTTACAATGGGCTTCACACCTAATATGGGTATGGTTGTTCTTTCAAAAATCTATTCAAAGGAAAAAATCGAAGAGTTCAGACAGAGACTCGAAGCAATTGAATAAGCATAACTTAATCATAAACCGGCTGTACTGAGTACAGCCGGCTGTTTTTTTGTTAAGTCAGATTCAGCTTGTTTACATATGGGCAGCATTAAATACCATGTTAAGCATTGATGGAGCTGACATTGAAAAGGAGCTGACAGTTGACCTTGTTGGCGATTACCTTTTCACAGACAGCGACTTTGTAAACAGACTCTCAACAGAAAAAACCGGAGTTTCAAGAAAATCTTTGATGAAATCAAGTATCTTTGCAAGGTGGCTTCAGCAGGGAGCAAGGAAGCAAGGGAACTTGAGAAGGTCAAGAGAGTTTTTGAGAAGGCTTACAAGGAAAGCGTGGATGTAAAAAACACCGCCGATGAGGGCGGTGCGAGGTACAGTATTCAGTATGAAAAAGCCACAGTTAATAATGATATTGTTTCCTTAGTTGAAAAGGTAAAAAACAAAGATTACAAAGACAATGATTTCGTTGATTTAGGAATTGTAAGTGATAAAGCTGTTGGAAAAATCAAAGAAATTTTAGGCGTTGATGTATCAGGCTACAAAGTTGTTATTGAAGCAAGGCAGATAAAACACATACTTAAGGGTCACGGAGAACAAGGTCGTACAGACCATTCTATGGCTAATGATGTGGATATCGGCAAGATGGAATATGTGTTCAAAAATTTTGATAGTGTTGTGGATGGCGGAAGAACAGAAGCGTACTTCGAAATGAAAAACGGTCATAACAGAACTGCAAGAACAGTTTTGTATGAAAAAGAAATAGGTGAACAATCCTATTATGTTGTTCAAGCTGTGCCTGAAACAAAAAGAAAAACTTTATTTGTAGTTTCCACATATATCGGAAAAAAGGGACAAAAAAAGAAGCCCCTCGGCTCATCAATGCTAAATAGCCCTGATGCAACGTCCACAACCGTGGCTTCGGCGACCTCTAATGATAGTATATCCGGAATCACCGAAAATGTCAAGCAGGACGGCAATCTTTCTCTCTCAGGCGAAAACATAGCACCGAAAAAGTATGGTAACTACAATGTTTACGGTGAGGATGTAATGCTCGAGGGCAAGACGAAGCCTACAGGCAAGAGGGAATTCACGGCACCCACACGGGAAAGCATTGCAGAAAAGAGACAGACTGTCAAAGAGAACAAATTTCCTATGCTTGATGATGATATTCTTGTCAGGAAGGATATTAGAAATGATTTATTGAGCAGAAGCGCAAAATCTTACGGCATAACAAAGCCCGGTGATTATGTACAGGTTCAGCGCCAAGTTTTTGATACTCTCAATAATGAGGGCTTTTTCAGCGATAAGGACAACCGAAGTCGAACAGTTACTAATCGTAACAGCTCTATGCAGGTGGAAATCAATAAGAGCGGTATAAAAGAAACTTTCAATTTTGATAATTACGGAAAATTCTCAAGAAAATATAAAGGAATAAAACTTGCTACCGTACGTGAGCTTCCTAAGATAATAGAGAACGGAAGGTTGATAAATGATAATGTAGATAATTATCATAACGAAGAAAGTTCTGTGAAGTTTGCTTATATTGAATCTGAAGTGAAGATAGACGGTCAGAATATTGCTGTAAAAATTGACATAAAAAAATCACCACAGAAAAACAAGTTCTGGGTGCACAGTATTGATGTAAAAGAAAAAGTCGACGGGGTTCCCGTAAACGATTCTGAATCGCTTGAACGGGGTTACAGCCCCACCAACTCTATCGATAGTATATCAAATACTGAAGGGATTGTCAACAGTGAGAATAACGCCTCAGAAGAAAGAGAAGCCATCAGCAGAGATTACGATGATATAGCGGAGTTCGGAATGGATGAATTTGAGGTTGAATATGAAGACAATGTCAAAAAGTTGGAAGAGGAAGCGGCAAAGAAAATCGAGGACTACAAAGCCTCTGAACTTACAGGAAAAGGTCTCCACACTAAAATCGTAGACGACATCAAGACAAAGTTTACGGAAAAAGGCTTTGACCTTGACAAGGTGTTATCAGAAGCTAAAAACCTTTCAACTTTTTCTACAGTCGACAATATTCCGCAGAGAGTTATGGAAAAAGCTCTCGGCTATAAGCCCGGACAGATACTTGCAGACGAGACGGTAAAAAAGAGGTAATATGGAATAAAACCGCATTACCTCTTTTTGTTCATTATCAAGCAAAATTAATTTTACATTTCGCCTTCGTGCTTCTTTGCTTCCTTCTTTTCGGGAGTAAGAGCCTTTTCACCGTTGAGGTACATGGCTAATAAACCGAGAAGAACCATTGAAACTGCAAGATATATAACAGCAGGAATAACTTTCTTATAAAGCACTTCACATATAACAGCTGCTACATCTCCGCCGATTATGAGGGCAGCTACATAACCGAAGAATGTAAGACCGCCGACAAACAGAGAAATCATAATGCCATAGCCAAAAATGGTCTTGAGTATATCAGAGAGCTTTTTGCAAAATTCTTTCATAATATTTCCTCCTTTACATTCCTAATACAGGTAACCAACCCATCAGAACAAGAACCTGAAGGATAAACTGAGCGGCAACCCACCACATATTATTCTTGAAGGTTTTGCTGAAATCTGATTCTGCAATGGTCATACCGGCATACATACCGAGACCGAGGGGCGGAGTAATACCGCACATAACACCGCAGATGCAGGGAAGCATAGCAGCTGCAAGTAAGGGATCAACACCAACATTAGCAAGAAGAGTGATGAACACGGGTCCGAAAATAACAACCTGAGAAGAACCGGGAACAACTGCACCCATAACGCAGGTAATAGCACAGATAGCAAGAACCATACCTAACTTGCTGAAGCTCCATGAGCTCATAAGTGTACCGAGTGCATCGGCAACACCGAGGTCCTCAAACATTGCACCGATCATGTAACCGAATACGCATACTGCGATGGCGGGTGAAATAGTCTTAACACCGTCTGCAAACATTTTTGCAAGCTTGTTGGGAGTGATTGTGGACTTGTCCTTGGTAATCAGACATGCATAAATTGAAGAGATACCTGCAACGAAGAGAAGAACTGACTTTGAAAGGTACTTGGCACCTTCAGCACCGAGACGGTCTACAAAGAAATTGTCGGCAAACATTGCATCAAGAACAAAGGGAAGCAGGATTATAACGGGAAGGAACATAGCCTTCCAGCCTACTTTTAAGGTTTCTTTAAGACTTGGCAGATCTTCCTTTTTCATGGGTTCAACCTTATAGTATTTACAGAATCCCCATACCATGATAAGGCGTTGAGCAACAAACCATATGGAAACGCCCCAGAGAACAATCCAGAACTTACCCTGAGATACATCTTCAATACCGGCGCTTGCAGCGTATGTTGTGAAAGCAGCCATAGCAGCAACAATATTTGATGAAGGGGGTATCATGTTACCGAGGTAACTTGCGTTACTTTCAATGTTTGCCGCAAGCTCTGCAGGGAAGCCTGTACGCTTCATAGAGGGAATTGTAAGAGTGCCCGTTGCCATAACGTTACCCGGGCCGGAGCCGGACAGGGCACCCATAAATGCGCTGGCAATAACAGCTGTATAGCCTGCGCCGCCTCTTACACGGCCGATAAGGGAAAGGATGACAGCGATACAACTGTCAACGATTTTTGTTTTTGTCAGAATGATTGACATGGCAACGAAAGCGACCATTGAATACAGCAGTGAGGTGGATAAGCCCTCATTGATGTAAACAAGAACGTTGCTCCAGGTGCCGGTGACAGCAAGCAGTACGATAAAGGCCAGAAGAACACCCTCATAAACGGGACGCTTAAAGGCCAGGAACCATACGCAGATGACTGCAAGCATAATGCCTAAGTACAGCAAAGATTCCATGGTAAAAACTCCTTCTTAATAATCTTTTTGTTATAACTTGTATTACTAACGAGTTATATTATATACACTTTTAAGAAAAAGTCAAGTCTTGTTAAGAATTTTTTATTTCTTATTGATTTTTCTTGCATAAAGTGATACTCTATATAATCGATAGTGCATAGAATGTATAATCAATAGTATATAGGTGAGGTGCCGATATGAATTCGCGTCAGTTGCAATATGCTGTCATGCTTTCCGAAACAGGCAATTTTTCTCAGTTAGCTGAAAGGCTGAATATAACCCAGCCTGCATTGAGTAAGCAGATACTTTCTTTGGAAAAAGACCTTGGAGTACAGCTTTTTAACCGTAACACCAATCCCATTGCTTTAACAGCCGCAGGTGAATATTTTGTTAATTCAGCTAAAGAGATTCTGTATAAGCAAGACCAGCTTTTCCGTTCAATGGAGCAATTCAAATCCGGTGACAAAGGTCAGCTTGTAATCGGCATTACTCCTTTCAGAAGCTCTTATCTTATTCCGTCTATTGTTAAAAAAATAAGAGAAAAATTTCCGGGAGTCCAGGTTAAGCTTGTGGAGGAAGGCAGCGATTTGCTCCGTAAGGATGCTGCAGAGGGTAAATTCGATTTTGCAATTGTAAACCTTCCCGTTGACGAAACAGTGCTTGATGTAACACTGATTGAGCCTGACAGGCTTGTGCTTGTTGTTGCTGATGATTTGGTTCAGAAATACCCTCAGCTTGAAGGCAAAACGGAAATTGTTTTTAAAGCCTGTAAGGAAATACCCTTTGTTGTTGTAGGCGCAAATCAGGAAATGAGGGTGCTGTTTGATAAGCTTTGTGTCTCATCGGATGTTCAGCCTGATATAGCTGCTGAGGTTGTGGGGCTCACCACAGCGTGGGAAATGGCGTGTTCAGGTGTGGCGGCTACTTTGCTGCCGTTACAGTTTGTAAACAGAGAAAACACGGACCGCTCAGTAACGGTTATTGAGCTTAAGGATAATATATATCTGCGTCAGCCTGCCGTTGTGGTAAAGCATGGGCAATACATTTCGGACTATGCAAGGTATGCTATTGAGCTGCTGACGAAATAAGCTTGCCAGAATAAAATTACAGGTATCTTCAAGGCGTTCTGCCTGAAGATACCTGTTTTGTTTATAGGCTTATATGAGCTTTATTTTCCGAATTTTTTAAACAGAACGGGCATCCATAAACCTGCCTGAACTGTTCGGTGGTCAAAACCGCACTGCTTGGGTTCTTTTGTGTCAGGCCAGTCTGTAAAGCAGTTTCTGTCCTTTGTATCGGCAAGGTAACGGCAGATACATTCTGAGAAAGCTGAAACATTTTCCTTCGTTTCGTCAAGGCAGGCTGCCCAAAGCTCCCAGTCGGTTTTTGTGAAGCTGCGGCGGTGATCAAGAGGCACACCGTAGCAGTTGAGCTCAGCACGGTATTTTTCAGTTTCTGCTTTGTATATTTCCTTGTCGAAAAGGTTGAAGTCGAAAAGGATATCCCATACAAGATTATATTTAAGACTCCAGGAATCCTTCTTATCTATGCTGAAGGTAAGGTGACCTTTGTCAGTTTTTGAAATTGAAACAAGCTCATCTGCATATTTTTGGGCCGTTTCATTCCAGTCACCTGTGAGACCGAGCTCCTGAGTGATTCTGCCGAAGGCGGCGATGCCCATAACGGCCTTGATTGCAAGGTTAACATTTTTTTTGCTGTGTCCTGCAAAGTCATCGGTACAAAGCTGATTATCAAGAACAATACCCTTGTTTTTAAGGAAGTTTGCCCACTTACTGAGAGTGTTATAGTTTTCTGACAAAAATTCCTTGTCTCCGGTGATTTTATAATATGAATAGGTCAGAAGCAGCATGTTGCCGCATTCTTCAACGGGCATCTGGAACTGAGGTATATAAATATTTGTGCCTTTAGCCTTATAAATGCGCTTATAAGTATATGAATGAGGAAGCAAATGAGCGGTGGGTATGAGAGCATAAACCTGACCGCAGGCAAGGGGATAGCGTCCGATATCGTGGGGTGCGAAGTCTTCCTTCCACAAAGGCATGTTTGCAAATTCAAAAATACCCACAAGCATGGCTTTGATAAGCTCGGGTGTATAAAGAAGATACATGGGAGCTGCGGGGTATGAAACGTCAACGGTGTTAATACAACCGTTTGAATGGCATTCCTTGGACATATAAAGAAGCTGTCCCTTACCGTTGCGCACAAGCTTATGGGCTGCCATAACCTGCCTTGCAGCAGCGGAAAGAATGTTCTGATAATCCTTGCCGAAATCCTTTGCATCGTCAAGTATCATTTTCTCCTGAGCCTTCATTTGTGAACAGAGGTCGTCTCTGTTCATAAGGCAGTATTTCATTGCAAAGCCGATGCTTGAGAATTTTTCTGTCCACAGGCCTTTAAGCTTTTCACCAAAATAGTCGATGGAATAAACATCGTCATAGGCGATAACACAGGTGAAGACGGATTTTTTTGCGTTTCGGGTTTCACTTTTAACGCTGATTCCCTGCTTATGGGTGGTAACATCTCCTCCCATAAGGCAAACGTAACCCCAATCGGCCTTGAAGGTGTCACCTGAGGTGTGAAGAGGATTCTGTTCAGTCATACCCATAACGGCAAATCTTGTGCCTTCACAGGAGTCTGTATATTTTGTTATTTTTTTATGGTTGTCACTGCCGCAAAGCTCGTTATGGGCGGTGAAACAAAGGGAGGTCTGATGCTTGTCACCGTCAAGGGAGGTGATAACCGTATCAAAAAAAGCAACGGGAACGCTTAAAAGATGAAAATCGTTGAAAAGGAAAGGGGACCATGTTTTGAACTGAAGGCGCACCTTTTCATTTTCAAATATGTATTCGCTGAAATAGGGAGATATTTTAATTTCCTTCTGCTCCATAACGGGCTCATTGCCTTTGCCCAAAAAACGGAAGCTTTCACCGTCAACGGTGAGGATGCCGTCAATTTTCATTCTTATACCGCACCAGAGATATGTATCGTCATCGGTTAATTTATCACATCTTGACCAGATACTGAAATGCGGATCAATAGTTGCAACAGGATATGCGGGAAGCTTCATAGTAATTCTCCTTTAAAAACATATTGGAAGTGTGAAAGAACACAATACACAGTTATAATACCATATAATAAAGGAAACTTCAATTGTTTTGTAAAAGTATATATAGGTTTTATCTTTAAGCGAAATATTTTTCAGTCTTTTCCGTATATAAAATTAAGTGGCTGTCACACAAAAGTGACAGCCATTTTTTATCTTATATACTTAAGCGGATTTACCTTTGAACCGTTAACAAGAACTTCAAAATGAAGGTGGGGGCCCGTTGAGTTACCTGTTGAACCGATTCTTCCTATCTGCTGCCCTTTGGATACTTTCTGACCCACCCTGACAGTAATTGAACCCGGATACATGTGGGCATACCTTGTTTTAATGCCGTTGCCATGGTTGATAACAACGGTGTGACCGTAGCCGGAATAGCCGCTTCGTGCAATTTCAACAGTGCCGGAAGCCGCAGCAACAACGGGAGTACCCGATGTGCCTCCGCCGCTTCTTACAATGTCAATACCGCCGTGGTAGGACCAGCCTGAAATGCTTGCACTTCTGTAACCGTAATAGGAAGAAATTGCATAAGCTCCTCTGGTGGGCCATGTGTAACCGCTGGAAGCAGCAGTGTAGGTTTTGGTGCCCACAAGAACAATTTTGTTAACGGGTGCTTTTGTGATTTTTTCGGAAATGGTGGTTGTATAAGATGCAACACCGTCGATGTAGGTCACAAGCTCCGTAACGGTTTTTATGCCCTTAGCACCCTGCTGGGTTGTTTTGCTTGTGCCCTTTGCAAGGGAGGAGCTGTTCCTTTTAACTGTTTCAAAGGGTATGCTGAGCTCCTTGGTGCGTGTTCGCATAACCTTGACACGTACATAGTTTTCCTGACGTGAAACCAGAAGCTTTTTGATTTGTTCCGGCTTTGAGAAGTCTGTTTTGGGGTTCAGTGCCTTGAGCTTTGCTGTGGTAAGTCGGTATTTTGAAGCTACCTTCTTTACAGTGTCACCTTCCTTAAAGGTGTGGTATACAGCCTTGGCCTTAGGCTCGGAAAGAACTTTTTTAAGCTCAACAGGGCTCCAGATAAGCTCGCTGTCTTCGGGATAAAGGCCCTGAACATATTCAATTTCCTCAACAAAAGCAACGCTTTCAGTTGAGCCTGATTTTTTGACATAGGGCTCAAGAATACCTTCAAAGACCGAAAGTGCATCAGATTCGTTTTTTACCGCACAAAGGAATTCGCCGTCAATGTAAATTCCGCAGGCGCGTATATATGCAGTTTCACTGCTTGCAATGATATTTTCACTTATCATACCGGGATTGCTCAGCTGATTTACCTCAACTCTTCTTACCTTGTAAACAGGTTCAGAAACCGGGATTTCGGATTCATTTTCCTGCTGACCTGAGGAAAGAAGCCTGAGGGCTTGTTTTTTGCCTTGAGCAAAAACATCTTCGTCTTCAACATAGCCTATGGATTTGCCGTTATATATAACCTCAAGGGCGAAAACGGTATCCTTTATGTCACCGTAAACATTCATTACAAAAATAAGTGCAAGAATGGGAAAAGCAAGATTGAAGGCGGCTCTGTAAAGCTTTTTACCTTTGAAAGCATATATGAAAAATGCTTTGAACAGGTTAGTATGCTTTTCGCTTTGCAAAACTATATCCGAAAGCTCTTTTTTAATTTTCTTTGGCAGATATAAAATCAGGTGTTTGAGCTTGTTAAAAAGGGAGCTTATAAGGGTAAAAACAATTGCAAAGGGAACAAGAAGGAAGGGCCCGATTTTAGATATAAGACGCTTTATAAGGTTGATGGTGTTATCACCTACGGTATAAACTGCGTCTGTGCAAAAGCTCAGTGCATCGGCAAAATTAAAGACATGTGCTTTGTCAGCCTTTGGTAAAGCAGTATGCTGTGAAGCTTCTGTCGGGTTTTCTTCTTTTTCTGTCAGCTCCGCTTCAACAGGGTCAACTGTTTTTAAAGCTTCACACTCAATATATTCAGGATAAACAAATTCGTCTTCGTAGTATATATCTTTAAGCGAGAAGCTTACGGTATGCTCCGTTGCCTGCTGTTTTTCTTTATCGTCTGCCATGCACTGCACCTCCTTTTTTACTGTATTATGCCGTGAAACTGTAAAATTATTTTGTGGGATAAATCAGCATTTCCTCTTTCCAGTTTTCAAGAACTTCAACCATCATAGCGGCTTCTTTTTTAGCTCCTTCAAGGCAGTGATCAAGGTAGTTGCCGCATTCTACGGCAGAAACACCGGGAACCTCGCCTTCAAAATCCGCACAGAATTTCAGTGCTACTTTTGTAAGCTCAATTGCATCAGCTTTTGAAAGTGTATCTGTTGTGATGAAGTAGAAGCCTGTTCTGCAGCCCATAGGACCGAAATAGATTATTTTATCGGAAACATCACTGTTTCTTACAAAGGTTGCAAAAAGGTGTTCAAGGGTGTGTATAGGGGCATTGTCCATCACCTTTTCGGTGTTGGGCTTTCTGAAACGAAGGTCATAAGTTACGGCATTACCGTCAACTCTTGAAAGATACATGCCCTTGGGAAGAATTGTATGGTCAATTGTGAAGCTTGCAATTTTTTTCATTTTGTTTTTCCTTTCTCAGTTGAGACTTATATTTTTCTGCTTTTCAAAAAGCCTTTGCGTGGCTTTTAAAAGGGGATAGTTTTCCTGCTTTTTCAGTTCGGGGTCATCCTTCAGTATCATTTCACAGGCGGCGCCCGATTCTCTGACAATATCCATGTTATGCATTATATCGGCAATTTTAAGGTCGGGAAGACCGTGCTGACGCGAGCCGAAAAAGTCGCCGGGGCCCCGCAATTCAAGGTCTTTATCTGCAATGAGGAAGCCGTTGTTTGTTCTGCACATTATATCAAGGCGGGACTTTGCTGCTTCGCCCTGTGCATCGCTTATTAGTATACAATAGGACTTGTGATTTCCTCTGCCTACTCTGCCTCTTAGCTGATGAAGCTGAGAAAGACCGAAGCGCTCTGCATTTTCTATAACCATAATAACAGAATTGGGTACATCCACACCAACCTCAATAACAGTGGTGGAAACGAGAAGGCTGATTTCTCCCTTCTGAAAATCAGACATAACCTTTTCCTTTTCCTTCGGCTTCATTTTACCGTGAAGCAGTCCCACACGGTAGTTGGCAAACTCTTTCTTCTGAAGCTTTTCGGCATATTCTGCGGCGGAGGTAAGGTCTGTGGCATCGCTTTCTTCAACAAGCGGACACACAATATATGCCTGAAGCCCCATGTCAAGATGCTTTTTTATAAAGTTATAAATCCTTTCATGATAGGATGAGTCAACGGCATAGGTTGAGATTTTTTGCCTTCCCTTTGGAAGCTCATCAATAACGGTAAGGTCAAGGTCTCCGTAAATTATAAGTGAAAGAGTGCGGGGGATAGGTGTTGCACTCATAACAAGGGTATGTGGCTGGCTTCCCTTATAGGACAGGGCGCCCCTTTGGGCAACACCGAATCGGTGCTGCTCATCGGTTACAACAAGACCGAGACGGTAAAACTCAACATCATCGGAAAGAAGAGCATGGGTGCCGATGATTATATCAATTTCTCCGTTTTTCAGCTTTTCTTTTATAATCCTTTTATTCTTGGCAGTTGTTGAGCCTGTAATAACTTCAATTCGTATTTGGGAAAAGCTCATAAGCTTTTTCAGAGATTCAAAATGCTGTAATGCAAGTATTTCCGTAGGAGCCATAAATGCACCCTGAATACCGTTTTTTGCTGCTGTATACAAAAGACAGGCGGCAACGGCTGTCTTTCCGCTTCCCACATCACCCTGAATAAGCCTGTTCATCGGGGTTGTGCCTTTCATGTCGCTAAGGCATTCGGAAAGGGCTTTAAGCTGTGCCTTTGTCATTTCAAAAGGTAAAGCAGAAATAAAATCGGAAGAACAGTTGTTGCGGATTATAAGCTCCGTCTTTCCTCTGTTGCGGTTTTTGAGCTTGCGCATACCCAGCTGAAGCGTGAGAAGCTCTTCGAAAATCAGCCTTCTTCTTGCAATTTCAAGGTCTTTTTCGTTTGAAGGACTGTGTATGGATTTTAAAGCAAACTGTTCGTGGCAAAGGTTGAATTTCTGCCTTATACCGCTTGGAATAATATCTTCTTTTTCTTCGCTCTGGTATATTTTAAGAGCGTTCTGAACAATTTTTTCAATTGCCCTTGAATTAAGACTTGCTGTCTGGGAATAAATCGGGCGCATGGTACATTCACTGTCTGCGCTTTCAATTATAGGATTTGACATTTCAAGAGAGCCGCGGTTTGCCGTAACCTTGCCGTAAAAGATATATTCTTTTCCTGTTTCAAGGCTCTGAGCCAGATAAGCATTGTTGAAAATGGTTATGTTGACACCTGCAACACCGTCGGTGACCATGGTCTTAAAAAGGGTCATCTTCTGTCTTATATTATGCTCTACGGGAGTATATCCCACAATTGCCGCAAAACAGCACACCGTATCGGGCACTATTTGTGTAATAGGGGTCAGTACAGAAAAATCAAGGTAGGAGCGGGGATAGAAATGCACAAGGTCGTGAATTGAATTTATGCCGAGCTTTGAAAGCAGAGAGGCACGCTTTTCACCCACACCCTTAACATATTTCACAGGCATTTCTTTCATATTGTCACCCCTTTACTCTGCAATTAACTCCCAGGAATAAATGTTCATGAAAGGCTCATATTCCGTGATTTCGCCTTCAAAGGTTATCTCTCTTGAATAGTATGCAACACCGTCACGGTAGCATATCGGAATAAAGGGCAACGAGTCACTGAACACCTTTGTGAAGGTGGTAATATCTATTTTGCCCTGAGAAAAATCGGAATAGGAAAGCGCAACGGTGGAAGCTGAATCAATACCGTAGCCGGCATTGCCGCCTTCTTTGAAAAAGCATGATAAATCCATGTTTGCCGAAAGCTTCACTTCACCGAGATACAGGTCAAAGTCACCGTTATAAAGCTCTTCGGAATATTCTTCAAAGGGAAGAATTCTGAGCTGCACATCAAAGCCGAGGCTTTCAAGACTGTCATGGATAAGATTTGCACAGCTGACACGGTTTTCGTTTTCCTCGTTAACTATCATTCTGACTTCAAGGAATTTAAAATCCTTGGAGCGGTATTTGTTGTTTGAATAAGCGTAAATATAGCCTGCGTCCTCAAGAGCCTGAGCCGCCTTAAGTGATGAAAAGGCGGTCTGCTGACCCTGAAGTGCAGCCACTGCATACCAATCGGGATTGAAAGGTGTGTCTGTTGCGCGGCACATTCCGCTGTATGCAGATTCGGAAATGGTTGTTTTGTCAATTGAAAGGGAAATTGCTTTTATAAGAGCCTTATCCTGCATAATTGCAGAATTGGAGTTTATACCCAGAAAAACAAGGTTATTCAAAGGTACACGCTGCATGTTTGCTTCAATTTTTGTGTATTTATTTTCGCTCAGGTCATCAAAAAAGTAAGTAAGGTCACCTGTCTGAAGAAGATAAAGCTCACTTTTATCAGAGGTTATCGGAGTGAGAATTATTTTCTCGGTGTTCATCATTTCGCTTCTTACGGAGTTTTCATTTATGGCAAGAAATTTTGTGTTGTTATTTGACTGAATAACATATCTTCCCGAGCCTACGGGATATTCGTTTTCTAAAGAGCCTGCCTGTATAACAGGGAAGGTCAGACAGCTTTCTGCATAAGGGTTATCACTGTTCAGTGTGAAAATAACACTGTCTTCTCCTGCTGCAGCGGCGGTGAAATCTTCAAGCCGTGAGGAATAATAAGGATTACTTTTTGCAATGTTGAATGAGTATGCAACATCCGATGGCGTAAGTGGAGAGCCGGAAGAAAAATAAACATCCTTTTTTATCACAACGGAAAGTCTGTTGTCTGTTCTTTCAGAGCTTTCGGCAATTACAGGCTGGGGCATATAGCTTTCATCCAGCATATAAAGTCCGTCGTAGAGCAGGGTAGAAAGGTTCCTGTTTACAGGACTGTCTGTAGTATAGGGGTTAAGTGATTTGTCTTTGTAGTAGCCGAGTGTTACCTCGCTTAAGAGTGCTTCCTGAGTGGTTTCCTCTGCGGTGGTTTCTTCCTGTGAAACAGGCTCGGAAGGTGTATCGTCATTGTCGCCCTTCATTACCACCGACAGCACGGTCAAGGTGAGAAAGAGTGCAACAATCAGTGCAATATATTTTTTCATTCTTGATCAATCCTTTGGTTAAACCTTAAGTTGGTGTCAGCTCAGACGGACAACCTGAGTAGAAGTGCATTTTCCGCTTTTTTCGTCTATTGTGAAAATGCATCCGTTTATCATGCAGCTTCCCTGTGCCGCATCAAAGCGTACAGGCATGTTTTTCATGAATTTTTCAATAACAACATCCTTTTTAACACCAAGGACACTGTCAACAACTCCGCACATGCCTATGTCAGAGATATATCCTGTGCCTTTTTCCAGAATTCTGTCATCGTTTGTAAGAACATGGGTGTGTGTGCCGAAAACAGCCGAAACTCTGCCGTCAAGGTAATAGGCAAGAGCCTGCTTTTCCGATGTGGCCTCTGCGTGAAAGTCAACAAGGATAATATCAGTTTTACCTTCAAGCTCCTTCAGCGCTTCGTCTGCGGCATAAAAGGGGTTGTCAAGGCTCTCCATGAACATGGTTCCCATAAGATTTATAATACCTATTGAGTATCTTCCGCAATCTATCAGAGCAACACCCTTGCCGGGGTTACTCTTCGGAAAATTATAAGGTCTTATTATAAATTCACTTTCGTCAAGCAGAGAATATACCTCTTTTCGTCTGTAAACGTGGTTACCTGTTGTTATAAAATCCACACCCGATGAAAAAAGGGCCTGTGCAGAAGCGGGAGTAATTCCGTTGCCTGCGGCGGAGTTTTCACCGTTTGCAATGCAGAAGTCAACACAACTGAACCTTTTGAAGGCGGAAAGCTTTTTTCTTACAAATTCGCAACCGATGTCACTTACAACATCGCCCAAAACAAGAATATTCATTGTTTATCCTTTCAGTCAAGATATTCGCTGATGTCAAAATCATCATCGTTGGGATAGTAATCCCATCCGTCATAGTAGTTGCCGCTTTTTTCTTCTTCCGGAAGCTCGGGAATTTCTCTTATTGCTTCAAGCTTATGTCCCTGCATCCAAAGGAAATGGGAAGCAAGAAGTGTGTAGCCGCAACCCTGGGGAGTGAGCCATTCGGCGGCTGAGGCTTCGGGAAGCGCAAAGTTTGAAAGTATTGTTGAAATAACACCGCCGTGAGTAACAATAACAACATTGTCACTGCCGGATTTAAGAATACCGTCAACTATTTTAACAAAGGCCTCGCATACTCTTGCGGCAAATTCTTCATTGCTTTCACCGAAGGGAGGGGCAATACCTTTTTCACCTCTTATCCAACGGTCAAAAAGCGGTTGCTTTTCATGCAGAACCTCTGCTGTCTGTCCCTCAAATTCACCGAAATTGTATTCCGTAAGTCCGTCAATAATAAGAGGCTTTAATTCCGGATAAAGAATTTCTGCGGTTTCGGTGCATCTTTTCAAGGGTGAAGAAAACAAAAAATCTGCATGGGGATATATATATTCTTCCTTCATTTTTTTAATCTGGGAAATACCGTCTTCACAAAGTGGTGTGTCGGTGTGGCCGGCATAAACGCCGTCTATGTTGTCTTTTGTAAGACCGTGTCTTATAAGGTGTATACGGTAGGTTTTCATAAGCAACATTACTCCATTTTATATATTCTTAAGTATTATACAATAATTAAGCGGAAATTTCAATAAAAAACAATATACAATTGCAAAAAGACTTTCTTTTAGTTATAATAAAGTATCATGTAAAAAAGGAGAATCCTCATGCTTAATTTTATCATCGGTACCAAAGGCAGCGGTAAAACAACCGCCGGTCATAAAATATTGGGCAGCTGTGTTGAAGGTGGCGGCAGTGCCATGCTGCTTGTGCCTAAACAGTTTACCTTTGAAAGCGACAAGGGCATTTTGTCTCTGTTATCACCGAAGCTTGCCTGTGAGGTTGAGGTTCTTTCCTTTTCAAGACTTTGCCATATCGCTTTGCAGACCTACGGAGGTATAAACAAGCCCATGGCAAGGGACGGAGTAAGAAATATTCTTATGTCGGCTGCAATTGAAGGAGTAAAGGATTCTCTGACAGCCTTTGCAAAGCATAAGGATAAAATTGCCCTTACACAGAAGATGCTCAGCCAGGTAGATGAGATGAAGAACAAAGGCATAAGCCCAGAGGAGCTCGAAAAATGTGCCGAAAGGGTTGAAGATAAAATTCTTTCACAGAAAATGCGTGAAACTGCAACTGTTTACCGTGCCTATGAATCTGTTGTTGCTCAAAGCTTTTTTGATGACGGTGATTTGCTGAAAACCGTTGCGGACATTCTCAGAAATACAGATTTTTTCAAAGGCAAAACCATTGTGATTGACGGCTTTTCCTCTTTTTCCTTCGGTGAATACAAAATTATTGAACAGATGCTGAAAAAAGCAGAAAATGTTTATGTTACACTTTGTACAAACACTGTTGAACTTGCCAGCGACCTCAGCCCCTTTGCATTAACTTCAAAAACTGCGGTGAGGCTCAGAAGGCTTGCAGGCAATAACGGTGTTGAAACGGGAAAAATAATCACAACAGAAAGGTCTGACAAGTATCCTGGAGACCTTGCTGCAATTGAAAAAAATCTTTATCTGCCGGATTATAATCCCTGTGAGTGCAATCAGGTTAACACTCAAATCATCTGCTGCAACGATACACGTGGTGAATGTGACACCGTTGCAAGGAAAATAAAGGCTCTCATCAGAACAGGTGACTACCGTTGCCGTGATATCGCTGTCATTTTCAGAAGGGGAGAGCTGTACGAAAAGGGTATAAGGTCATCGCTTAAGAAATACGGTGTGCCTCTTTTTGAAGATAAGCGTCAGCCCGTTGCAAATCAGCCGCTTATATGCCTTGTGAGAAATGTTCTTGCACTGTGCAGTGAGGGCTTCGTTTCAGATTATGTTTTCAGATATCTCAAAACGGGCCTTGCAGGGCTGAGTGTGGATGAAACAGCAGTTCTTGAAAATTATGTTTTTGCCTGGGATATAAACGGAAAAAAATGGCTTGATGAGTGGACGGAAAATCCCTTCGGCTTCGGAAGAAGGCCCGATGAAGAAAGTGAAGCGCTTCTTCAGCAACTAAACAGTTTAAGAGAAAGAACCGTTGCTCCCCTTCGGAAGCTGAGGGAAGAAATTGATTTCTGCAGCGGCAAAAAAGCAGTTGAACTGCTTTACCGGTTCCTGCGTAATCAGAAAATTGATGAAAATCTTAAAAGCTACGCACTTCTTCTTGAAGAAAATCAGCTTCATGAGCTGGCCCTTGAACAAGAGCAGGTCTGGGATATTCTTATGGAGGTCTTTGACGAAATCGGTACTGCGGTTTCGGAAAATGCACTCAGTGTAAAACGGTTTTCGGAATTCTTTGAAATTTCCATTGCTGCAAAAAGCCTCGGAAAGCTGCCTGACGGGTTTGACGAGGTAAGCATCCTTTCAGCAGAAAGGGCACTCACAAGAAATGCAAGGGTAGTCTTTCTTGTGGGTATGAACAGTGGTGTTTTCCCTCAGAATCAGAGTGAAGAGGGTATCTTCTGCAGAAGGGAAAGGTTAAAGATTGCTCTTGGCGGAATTGAAGATTTTGACGGACTCAAGGAGCTTACCGTGAAGGAGAGGCTGCTTTGCTACAATGCGCTGTGCTCTGCTACGGAAAAGCTTGTGCTTACCTATTCAACCTCTGATGCAAAGGGTGATGAGCTCAGTGTCAGTGAATGCGTTGAATGGGTGCAGAAAATTCTGCCCCGCATAAAAACAGAGTTCGCTTCTGACTGCAGCAGAGAAGAGCTCATAGAAAGCGAAAAATCAGCCTTTGAGCTGATGGCAAAAAACTGGAATGAGAATTCAGGTGAAATAAAAGCACTCAAAAAATATTTTTCCGTTAAGGATGAATACAAGGGACGCCTTGAAGCTATTGAAACTGCCCTGTCGGGTGAAACCTTCAGCTTTAAGAATAAAAACAATGCCATTGACCTTTTTGGTGAGAAGCTGTATTTTTCCGCTTCTCAGCTGGAGTCTTACAGTCAGTGCCCCTTCAGCTATTTCTGTAAATACGGTATGAAGGCAAAGCCGAGGCTCAGAGCAAGGCTTGACCCCGCACAAAGCGGTACGGTGATACACTATGTTCTTGAAATTTTGCTGAAAAGGCACAAGGGCAGGGAATTCCTTGAGCTTGACGACAAGCAGATTGACGAAGAAATAGGTGAAATACTCTGCAGCTATATGAATACGGATATGGGCGGCTTCGCTGACAAAGGTGAAAGGTTCAGATATCTTTACAACCGTATGCACAAAATTCTGAAAAATATCATGGAGCGTATCAGGGAAGAGTTTTCCGAAAGCGACTTCGAGGTTTCGGATTTTGAGCTTAGCATTTCCCGTGACAGTGAGGTAAAGCCCTTTAAAATAGAGCTTACAAAGGGCAGTGCAGAATTTTTCGGTGTCATAGACCGTGTTGACAGCCTTGTGCTTGACGGGCACAAATACATCAGGGTTGTGGATTACAAAACGGGTATGAAGCAGTTCAGGCTTGCCGATGTCCTTGCAGGACTCAACATGCAGATGCTTCTTTACCTTGTGAGCATATGGCGCAACGGAAAGGGTGAATATGAAAATATCATTCCTGCAGGTGTGCTTTATTTCCCTGCCAGAATGGTGCCCAACAGCGTTGAAAGAACTGCCGATGAAGAAGCAAACCGAAAAAACCGTTTTGAAAAAACAAAAATGAACGGTCTGCTTCTTGAAAACGATAGCCTCATAAGACACATGGATAAAGAGCTCAGAGGTGTTTTCCTTCCGGTGAAATACGATGAGAAAAAAGACACCTTCAAGGGCGATTTCATCAGTCTTGAGCAATTTGAAAAGCTTGCGCAAAGGCTTGATTCATATATCAGACAAATCGGAGACAGCATCCACAACGGAGCTGTGGGAGCAAGGCCCGTTGCGGGAACAACTCACGGTGACACCTGTGACTACTGTGACTATGCCGAGGTATGTATCAACAAAGCGGTAAAGCCGCGTTATATTGACAATTACAGACATGATATGTGCCTTGAATTTTTATCGGGAGGTGAGGAAGATGGCGAGAAACTGGACTGAACAGCAGAAGAATGCAATTGATGCAAGGCGTGGAAGCGTGCTCGTTTCAGCCGCCGCAGGCTCAGGTAAAACTGCAGTTCTTGTTGAGCGTGTCATTCAGCGTCTCACAGATACCTCCAACCCAACAAGTGCAGACAGACTTCTGATTGTTACATTCACAAGGGCTGCTGCAGCAGAGATGAAGGAAAGAATTCTTGCCGCAGTCAATGAAAAGCTAAGGCAGGAGCCGAATAATATTCATCTTATCAATCAGCAGATGCTTTTGCCAAATGCAAAAATATGTACCATCGACAGCTTCTGTACCTCTCTTATAAAGGAAAATTTTCAGCTTCTTGACATTGCACCGGACTTCAAAACAGCTGAAGAGAGTGAGCTTTCCGTTCTCAGAAGCAGAGCTATGGAAGAAACACTTGAGAGGATGTACGAAAAAAAAGACAGTGGCTTCACCACTGTTGTTGAACTGCTTTTTGCAGGCAGGGATGACTATGTTCTTCAGAAGAATATCCTGAAGCTTTACGAAAGCTCACGCTCCTTTCCTTTTCCTGAAAAATGGCTGAGAAGTCTTGCAGAGCCCTTTGAAAAAGAGCAGAGCGTGAGAGAGAGCATATACGGAAAAATTATTCTTACCGAGGTTGAAAATGCCGTCAGATATAACCTGGGCATTTTTGAAAACATCCTTACGGGTGTTGCGGGTGACGATGACCTTGAGCCCGTATTTGCTGCGGCAGTTTCTCAGGATAAGGCTCAGTGTGAATATATTCTTTCACGAATTGAAGAGGGCTCATGGGATGATATAAAAAGAGCTGTTGAGGCTTATGCTCCCGAGCGCAGAAAGAATATGCCCAAGCATCTGAAAGAGGATTTTTATGCGAATTATCTTGCAGACTCAAGAAAGGCCGCCACAGACAATATGAAATCCCTTGCGGCGCACTTCTGCTGCAGTGAGGAGGATTTCATCGGTGATATGGAATTTTTCCGTGAGCCCGTAAGAAGTCTCATAGAAACGGTGTTGCTTTTCGGAAAAATTTACAGTGAAATCAAAAAAGAGAAAAAGCTGTGTGATTTCAGTGACATCAATCACCTTGCCTTATCTCTTCTTGTGAAAGAAACCGATGAGGGCTGGGAAAGCACTGATTTTGCAAAAATATACAGTGAAAGCTTTGATGAAATTCTCATTGACGAATATCAGGACACCAACCGTGCCCAGGATATGCTTTTCACTGCGATTTCCAACAATAACCTTTTCAGAGTAGGCGATGTGAAGCAAAGCATCTATTCCTTCAGACAGGCGATGCCGCAGATTTTCCTTGAAATCAAAAGTGCCTATGAAAGCTACAGCAGAGAAAGGGATAACTATCCGGCAAAAATAACCCTCGGCAACAATTTCAGAAGCCGCAAGGGTGTGACGGATATTATAAATTTTGTTTTCCGTCAGATTATGAGTGAGGAAAGCGGTGACATCGAGTATAACAGTGAAGAAGAGCTTGTGTTCAGCGCCGCCTATGATGAAAAAAATGAAGCTGATTGTGAGCTTCACATTCTTGACACAACTGAGCTTAATACAGGCCTTGAAACCAAGGACGAATATCAGGCACGGTATATAGCGGGAATAATAAAGTCAATGATTGAAAGCGGAGCCACAATAAAGGACGGTAACGGTGAAAGAAAAGTCACATACAGAGATTTCTGTATTCTTCTCAGGTCAATCAGCGTCAGAGGTACCGTTTATGCCGATGTATTCCGCCGTGAAGGTATTCCCTGCTTTACCGAGGTGTCGGGCTCCTTTATTACGGCAAACGAGATCGCTCTTATAATGAACATTCTCAGAATAATAGACAATCCCAAGCAGGATGTGGCTCTCATGAGTGTGATGATGAGCCCGATCTTCGGCTTTACCGTTGATGAAGTCAGCCTTCTGAGAAAAAACAGAAGAAAGGGTGATATATACTCCTGCATTCTCGAAAAGCAGAATGAGGGCGACGAAAAAATATCACGCTTTATGAATACTCTTTCACTTTGGCGCAATATGAGTCTTTGCCTTTCTGCAGGCGAGCTTATAAACGAAATCTATGAGCAGACGGGTATAATTTCTATTTTTGACGCTATGGACAAAACGGGAGAAAAAAGGGCAAATCTTATGCTCCTTTCCGATTATGCTCAGGTCTATGAGCAGGCCGGCTATATAGGCGTTTCAGGCTTTGTCCGTTTTATAGACAGGCTGAAAAGTGAAAAGCAGGACCTTACTGCTGCTTTAGGACTTGCTCAGAATGCAGATGTTGTTAAAATTATGACAATTCATAAATCCAAGGGTCTGGAATTCCCTGTTTGTATTCTCGGTAACTGTGCAGGTGCCTTCAACCGCACCGATGAAACGGAAAACCTTGTTGTCAACAGAAATGTAGGTCTTGGTATAATCAGAAGAAACACAGATAATTTTGACCAATATAATACTCTGTGTCACAGCGCTGTAAAGCTTTCGGTGCATCACGACAGTATAAGTGAAGAAATGAGAGTGCTCTATGTTGCCATGACAAGAGCAAGAGAAAAGCTCATTATGATTCATGCGGGAAGAAATCCCGGTAGCACTTTCGGAAAATACACCGTTGATATCAACGATTCCCAAACCGTCATAAGCCCCTATGCTGTTACAAATGCAGGCAGCTTCGGAAGATGGCTTGTAACTGCTCTTTTAAGGCATAAGGATGCATTGCCTTTAAGAGAAAAGCTCGGCATACCGGAAAGTATAGTGCTTGACTGCGAATCACCGCTTAAGGTTGTGCTTGCCGAAGCCGATGAGCTGAAAATTTGTGATACGGCAAAGGAAGCCGAAGCGGAAATTGACGAAGCATTTTTTGAGCTTGTCAGAGAAAGGGCAGACTTCAGATATAAATACGAGGCTCTTTCGGGTGTTATTTCAAAGCGTGCCGCATCAGAGGTTGATAAAGGCTATATTGACAGAGATTATTTTGCATCTTCCTCACCTGCGTTTCTTTCCGGTGCACTCACGGGTGCTGCAAGGGGTATTGCAACGCATACCTTCATTCAGTTTGCCGATTATAAAAAAGCCATGGAAAATCTTGAATCGGAAATTGAAAGACTTTCAGATATGGGAATTCTCACTCCTGCACAGGCTGAGGGGATAAATCGCAAGGCACTTGAAAAATTTTTCACAAGCGGACTTATCAAAAGAATACTTTCAAGTGATAATGTTATGAGAGAAAAGAAGTTCACCATTGAAGTTCCTGTCAGTGATGTATATGAGGGCATGGAAGAGTTTTCTGATGAAATGATGATGATTCAGGGTATTGCCGACTGTGCTTTTGTTGAAGACGGTGAAATTGTTGTTGTTGACTATAAAACGGACCGTCTTGAAACAGAGCAGCAGTTCAGGGAAAAATACGCTTCTCAGGTGCTTTTATACAAAAAAGCTTTGTCCGTTTGTATAGGGTTGCCGGTTAAACAGACACTTCTTTATTCCTTCCATCTGGGCAGGGAAATAGAAGTTGAATAAAAAAATAAATTATTTTCAAAAAAATGTTGATTTTTCATTTGCAGTGTGATACAATACCTACCGTTAATGTTAAATATTATGTCCGAAAGAGGTGACACATAATGAAAAAGGATATCCATCCCGGTTACGAACAGACAGAAGTAAAATGCGCTTGCGGTGCTGTTATCAGCACAGGTTCAACAAAAAAGGACATGCGTGTTGATATTTGCTCAAACTGCCATCCCTATTTCACAGGTAAACAGAAGCTTGTTGATACAGGCGGACGTGTTGACAGATTCAACAAGCGTTTCAACCTTGCTAAGAACAAATAATTTTTGTAAAAGCAGAATAAGACGGCACAATGTTATTGTACCGTCTTCTTTTCATTTAAAAGGGGTGATATTGTGGCAAGCTATAAAACCGTGAAAAAAGAATCTATGGACGAATTTATAGAAAAAAAGTCCCGTTTTATAGGCTATGTGAAGCCGGTAAAAACCGTTGATGAGGCAGTAGCCTTTATAAACGAAATCAAGTCAAAGCACTGGGATGCAACCCACAATGTTTATGCCTACAGTCTTCGTGAAGGTCAGGTCAAGCGCTTCAGTGATGACGGTGAGCCTCAGGGAACTGCGGGTATCCCTACCCTCGATGTTATTCTGAAGCAGGATGTTGTTGACTGCTGCGTTGTTGTAACAAGATATTTCGGCGGAATTATGCTTGGTGCAGGAGGACTTGTAAGAGCATATTCCCACGGTGCAAAAATTGCCCTTGATGCCGGTGAAGTAATAACAATGTCACTTTGTAAAATTGTCAGGGTAAAATCAGACTATAATTTTTACGGAAGGCTTGTACCTCTCATCTGCGAGCAGGGCGGCATTGTTGAGGATACCCTTTTTACCGACGCAGTTGAAGTGATTTTCAGAATACCTGAAGAAAAGGTTCCACAGTTTGAAGCAAAGCTTGTTGATGTTTCCAACGGACGCTTTCACAGTGAGGTAACCGACGAAAAGTATTGTGAGATTTAAAAATTTTTGTTTTTTCAAGGGGAAAAACAGTTTTTTTGCGTATATAACAGTAAAGGTGGTGTTCTTATGTCACAAATCAGGGAGAGAACTCTGGATAACGAAAGAAAAACCATATCAGAATACGGTATGCTTTGCGCCAACACCAAGGGCAGACTCACTGACGAAGAGGAGTGCCCTGTAAGAACTGCTTATCAGCGTGACAGAGACAGAATTATACATTCTGCCGCATTCAGAAGGCTCAAGCATAAGACACAGGTTTTTCTTGCGCCTGACAGCGACCATTACAGAACACGTCTTACCCATACCCTTGAGGTTTCACAGATTGCAAGAACAATTGCAATGGGTCTGGGGCTTAACGAAAACCTTACAGAAGCAATTGCCCTGGGTCATGACCTTGGTCACACACCCTTCGGACATGCAGGGGAAAGGGCACTCAATGAAGTGTTTCCAGACGGCTTCAAGCATTATGAGCAGAGCCTGAGAGTAGTTGACTTTATTGAAAACAAGGGGAAGGGTCTCAACCTTACCTATGAAGTCAGAAACGGAATTGTCTGCCACACAAGGGGTGAAGAGGCTCAGACTCTTGAAGGCAGAATTGTAAAGCTTGCCGACAGAATCGCTTATATAAACCATGATATTGACGATGCTGTAAGGGGTGGAGTTATATCTGAACTCAATATTCCCGTTGAAGCAAGGAAACACCTTGGCGAAACCAAAAGTCAAAGAATAAATACCCTTGTTACATCGGCAATTGAAAACACAAAGGATACCGTTCTTCTTGAAAGGGACGTTCAGTCAGCCTTTGATATTCTGCACGAATTCATGTTTGACAGGGTTTACACAAATCCCGTTTGCAAAAGTGAAGAAGGTAAGGCAATGGCTATGATTCAGCAGCTTTATGAATTTTTCAGCCGTAATCCCGAAGAATTACCAAACGAATATATTGAAATTGCTTGGAAGGACGGTGCCGAAAGGGCTGCCTGTGATTATATTGCCGGCATGACAGACGGATATGCTCTTAAGGTTTTTTCAGAGTATTTCATTCCGAGCGGATGGACAAAGTGAAGCAGTCAGTGAAGCTGACTTAAATCTTAATTTTAAAACCGAAGGAAAGGGGTGTTTTTATGGCAAACAGGTTTTCCGATGAGTTTTTATCGGAAATTCGTATGCGCTGCGATATTGAGCAGACCATATCATCTTATGTTCAATTAAGGCGCAGAGGAAAAAATCTTGTAGGTCTTTGCCCTTTTCATAATGAAAAAACACCGTCCTTTACGGTGTATCCCGATTCTCAGAGCTTTTACTGCTTCGGTTGCGGAGCAGGTGGCGAGGTCATTTCCTTTATAAGAAGGGCGGAGAATCTTGACTTTTCGGAGGCGGTCAGATATCTTTGTGATAAAGCGGGTATGGTTATGCCATCGGAAGGCTATGATGATTCCCTTTCTCATAAAAGAAAAAGGATGTATGAAATAAACAAAGAAGCGGCAAGATTTTTCAATTCCTGCCTTTTCAGTGAAGAGGGTAAAGAGGGACTTGAATATTTCAAAAGCCGAGGATATAAAAAAAGTACAATAACAAAATTCGGTATGGGCTATGCTCCCAATCAGTGGAGAGCTCTTCTGACCCATCTTAAAGAAAAAGGCTATTCCTATGAAGAGGCCTATGAAGCTAACCTTGCAAACAAAAGTGAAAAGAATGGCAAGGTGAGCTTTTATGACTCCTTCAGAAACCGTGTGATGGTACCGATTATTGATGTCAGAGGCAATGTGGTTGCCTTCGGCGGAAGGGTGCTTGACGACAGCAAACCCAAATATATAAACACGTCGGATACCTTTGTTTATAAAAAGAGTCTTGGTGTTTTCGGACTGAATTTTGCCAAGAATACACCGGACAAAAAGCTTATACTTGTTGAAGGCTATATGGATGCCATCACCCTTCATCAGCACGGATTTACCAATGCCATAGCCTGCCTGGGTACTGCACTGACGAGTGAAATGGCACATCTGCTTTCACGGTATGCAGAAGAGGTTATTTTGTGCTACGATGCCGATGAGGCAGGGCAGAAAGCCACTCAGAGAGCCATAGGCGTTTTCAAGTCTATAGGCATGAAGCTGAAGGTTATCCACCTTGAAGGCGGAAAGGACCCCGATGAAATTATCCGTAAATACGGCCCTGAAAGGTTCAGAAGCCTTATCGAAGGTGCCGCAAACGATATAGAATTTGCCCTTGTAAGACTCAGAGATTCCTTTGAACTGGGTACCTCTGACGGAAAAATGCGATACCTTGAAAAAGCTGCAGAGGTTCTTGCTAAAACCAACAACAGAATTGCACAGGATGTTTATTCGGGCAGGCTGGCGGAAGAACTCGGAATCAGCAAGGACTCCATAATGCTCCGTGTTGAACAGCTTCAGAGAAAAAACAACCGCATCGAAAAAAGGAACCATTTCAGCGGTATTCAGCAAAAATCAATTTCTGAAAACAATAAAGCCGCCCTTGAAAATGCAGTGAATATCAAGGTGATAAAGGCAGAGCAGATGCTTATTGCGGCACTTATCAGAAATCCGGAATACTACGAAAGAATGGAAAGCTCCGTTTCAGCCGACGATTTTTCCGTGGAAGCTCATAAACGAATATTTTTATCCTTAACTGAAAAAATAAAAGAGCACAGAAGTCTTGAGCTTACCTTTTTCGCTCAGGAGCTTACACAGCAGGAGCTGAATGAGCTTGTTAAAATATCAAAACAGCACGAACAGCTTTACTTCACCCTTAAAATCTGTGCGGACTGTGTAAGGATTATGAAACAGCACAGGGAAGAATCAGAAGCTTCTGCGCCGAAAGGCGAAATAAGTGATGAAGAGTTTACCAGATTTTTTGAGAAAAAAAGAAACAGTTAATATATATATTATTTAAAGAAAGGCAAGGATGTAACCTAATGGAAAATCAAGAAAAAAATGCAATGCTGAAGGCCCTTATTGACAGAGGTATTTCACAGGGCAAGCTTAACTCAACGGAGATTGACACAGTTCTTGTTGAAGCTGATGTTGATATGGATGAAATGGAAAAAGTATACGCCAAGCTTGAAAGCCACGGCGTTGAAATCGTTGACGACCTCAGCGATGAAATTCTTGACTCTATTTCTGTTGATATAGACCTTCCCAAGGATTATGACAACTCAGCAATGATTGCTGCTGATGCAAAAAGTGTTATCGATGACCCTGTAAAGGTTTATCTTAAGGATATCGGCCGTGTGCCCCTTCTTTCACCTGAAGAGGAAATTGATCTTGCAATCCGTATTTCAAACAACGACAGGGAAGCAAAGGAAATTCTTACAAAAGCAAACCTTCGTCTTGTTGTTTCAATTGCAAAAAGATATGTGGGCAGAGGCATGATGTTCCTTGACCTTATTCAGGAAGGTAACCTCGGTCTTATTAAGGCTGTTGATAAGTTTGACCATACAAAGGGCTTCAAATTTTCAACCTATGCAACCTGGTGGATAAGACAGGCAATTACAAGAGCAATTGCAGACCAGGGCAGAACAATCCGTATTCCTGTTCACATGGTTGAAACCATTAACAAGGTTAAAAAGACAAGCAACATGCTTTTGCACCGTGATGGTAAGGATCCTTCTCCGGAGGATATTGCAAAGGAGCTTAATATGCCCGTTGACAAGGTGCGTGATATTCTTCGCATTTCTCAGGAGCCGGTTTCACTTGAAACTCCCATCGGTGAAGAGGAAGACAGCCATCTTGGTGACTTTATCCCTGATGAGGATGCACTTTCACCTGCTGATGCTGCGGCAATGACTTTCCTTAAAACAAAGGTGAATGAAGTGCTTGAAACTCTCACCCCGAGGGAAGCAGAGGTGCTGAGACTTCGTTTCGGTCTTCGTGACGGCACACCTCAGACTCTTGAAGAGGTAGGTAAGGCCTTTAATGTTACAAGAGAAAGAATCAGACAGATTGAAGCAAAGGCTTTGAGAAAGCTCCGTCATCCTTCAAGAAGCAAGCATCTTAAGGATTTATAATTCAGAATAACTGAAATTCTTTTTCTCAAGAAAAGAAAGCCTTGCGGCAAGCAACGTAAAAAGAAAATCAAAGAATATTTCAAATAAAGTAGCCATCTTATCCGAAAGGGTAAGATGGCTTTTTGATGTTATAATGCCCTTACCGGGCAGGCGATACTTTTTTGTAAAAAAGCATCCGAAAAACTTTAATAGATAATTTTTATTATATGCCTTGTTCGTCAAAATCAAACACTGTCTGCAGTGCAATATCAATTGTTTTTTCAATTGTTTCGGGCACAAGGTTCTGTGCTGTGTCAAGTCTTGTGTGGTAATACTTAGCAGGAGCAGGGTCCATGGCAACAAGGGAGGCTGCTGCAATGCCTGCCTGTGAAGCGGCGGCAGCATCGGTTGAGCCGAGAGGAATTGCACCAACAGGAACATCTTTTCCGCATTTTTCAGCAGCATTTTTAAGCAGTGCACAAACTCTCTTGTCGTTCTGCACCATGCCTGTCATATCTCTTTCGTAAATCATCATGTAATCTTCGTCACGGATTGTGTCAAAGCTGATGAAAACGGTTTCAACACCGTCATTTTTGTATTCAGGGTGAGCCTCAAAGAATGCCTTTGATCCGCGAAGACCTGCTTCCTCACCGCCTGCAAGCATACAGATAACCTCTGTGTTTTCAAAGCGGATGTCGTTGTCTGAAAGGTATTTCATAACAGCTGAAGAAACATAACAGCCTGTAAGGTCATCGTTTGCACCTTCAACATATTTTTTACCGTTGGTGAAGTTGAAAAGACCTGCATAAGCCGGTGTGAAAGCAAGCTGTCCGAGGGACATAGCCTTTTTCAGCTTCTTGTTTTTGCTTGTAAGATTAACTGCAGCTGTAGCGCCTGTATAAAGAAGACCTGTAATGGCAGGAATGAGCAGAATGTATGAACCGTTTGAGCCGTATTTATATGTATAAGTCCATTCGGGTGCAGAGTCGGTATGACCGGAAAGGATAATTCTGCGCTTTGTTTCGCCTGAAGCCTTTCTTACGGCGATAACATTACCGCCTTCTTTTTCCTTGAACATAGGATCGAGCATCTTTTTATAAAGAAGGAACTCGCCTACAATACCTGAAAGGGCAGTACCGATAAGACCGATTGAGCCGAGGGAAGCCTTTTTGCACTTGTTTGCGGCAACAATGTTGAGTGCAGTTGCGCCGAACATACATCCGCCTGCAATGGGTACGAAGGACATGAAAGCATCGGGATTCACCTTGAAGGTTTCACGCCATGCCTCGTCACTGTATTTTTTAATGCTGTCGAGCATATACAGCTGAGCCTTGGTGTCGCTTTCTTCACCGCAAGGGCGGGGACCGAAGGCGCCGCAAACGGACTTGATTCCGTCAACTGCATATTCTCTCAGGTCAGCAAGACCGGTTTTTGCATTTTTCAATGTTTCCTTGTAATTCACGGTAACACTCTCCTTAAAATTTGTTTACCTTTCTATTATATAGATTTCTGCGCAAATAATCAAGTGTATATTTGAGTAAAGGGAAATTCTGGGAGTATTGACAACATTAAACACAATTGGTAAAATTAATCAAATAGTTTTAAAGAATCTGAGGAGCTGCTTTATGTCTTGGTTTATAAGTCATTCGTTCAAGGATAAAATCTGGGCTAAGGATATGGTTGATATACTGAAAAAGCTGAATGAAGGCACATCTGTGTCCGACGACCGTGTTTTCTTTTCATCAAATGCAGATTATGGGTCTGACTACACAAAAGGCCTGCTTGATAATATCAATGAAAACATTCAAAGCAGTGATTGTCTGGTGCTTCTGGTTACAGAAAATTATCTTCGCAGCCAGTTTTGCTATTATGAGATGTGTATAGCCGGCTATCTTCGGGGCAGCAAATCAATAATCCTTATTGTTCAGAACGAAGATGTTTATAACAGAATCAGAAGCCTTTTTTCGGGGAGCCTGTATATCAATGCAGCCGATGAAGCAAATGTGGATATTTTTATAAACACGGTCAATAAAAATGCTCAGGTCAATAAAGCAACAAGGGAAATGATAAAAAACTTTTTTGAGAACATGATGATGTCGGAATATCCCGTTGCTGTTCCTTTTTTAGGTATGACAGAAGCCCGGTATAATAATGCTTACGCTTTTGCAGAAAAATATAATGTTGAGAAAATGACGTTCGGTTATCCTGCCAATGAAAAGGATGTTGCAAAGCATCTTGCAGGCGCCAGAGAGGTTATATTTGTTTCCACAACGGGCAGCGGATTTTTGAAAACATATAAAAGGCTGCTTTCAGATGCGGTTGCAAATGGAGCAGATTTGTCAATTGTAATTGCGGATAAGAATTCGGATTTCTGCCATGATGTGAGCGAAATAGAGGTTTTTAACGGTGATGACATTGAAAAGCTTGTGCAAAGCAACTCGCACCGTATAGAAACTGAGTTTGATTCTTCAATTCAGTATCTTAACGAAATATATAATGATTCCAAATTGAGCTGCAAACAGACTCAGGGTGAAATTACATGCTATTGCGGCTACACATTAATCAGACAGACCGCTTTTATCGTACGGTATGAGGATGATTCGGTCTGGGGCTGGATTACCTGCACAATGCCGCCTGAAAGAAGTGCTGATAAAACTCCGTCTTTTGTTGTTAAGGGTAATATCGGCAGTGATGTTTTTGCCAGGGTTGTGTGGCAGTATTGCAAAACAATAACACAATTATCCGAAAAGCGCGGGGCGAAGCTTCTTGTGCGCGGCAATGCTGTTCCTGAAAAATTTGTAAAAGCAAGTCATGGAAGCTTTGAAGAATTTCTGCTTGAAGCAAAGCAGTATTGGCAGAACAGGCAAAAAACAGCAAAGAGCAACATGAAATACAGCAGCGAAACAAATGAGTACGATGCAGTGCTGATAGAGGTTGCTGCCCAGCATCCGCTCAAGCAGCGCACCAAGCCTAATGCCGAGTTTGCAAAAAGGCTGGATAAGGCCGTTGAGCTGTATAAGGAATATTCCGGAAAAGGTCTGGATGTTTCCGTTTATGTTCCCGGCAGCAGACACAAATTTAACGGTATTGCCGATGATATTTCTTTAAGTGAGGCAGGATGCAATTACCTTATTGAAAAAGGTATACCGCAGAGCGTTATTATAGGAAATGAGGCAAACATCCGTTATAAAGGTGAGGATGGTGTTTATAATTCTGCTGACGAATGCTTTGTTGCATCAAGAATATTTTTTGACGGAGAATACGGTAAGCTTGTATGTGTATGCTCACCTCACCAGATTATGCGCAAAACAATGCTTTATCTTGAGTTCGGTTGTGTGCCTGTTTGCTACGGTGTTACAGCAGATAAAATGTATCACGGAGACATTGTCAGGGAGATATTTGATTCGTTGAACAGCGTTCTGTATTTTGACCACTCATGGCAGAACAGGGAAAGTGACCTTTATTCTTATTTCAGGGAAGAACGCAAAGCGTAAAACTGCACACTCTTCCGTGTGTTTCTTCGATAAAATAATTATAAAAAAGAAATATCCCTGCCTTGAGACAGTGTCTCTCAGGCGGGGATATTTTTGTTTTCAGAGTAGGGGAGTAGTGATTAAAATCCTCCGAAATTTAAAAAATGCGTGGCTTTTGATACGAAAAGACAAAAAATGTGGTGTTTTTCAGTTAAAAAACTTTATTTTTAATAAAAAACCACTTGACATAGTTATGCCAAGTGTGATACAATCGTGAAACTTATAATGGATAATTATGTGTGGAAGTATCTTTACTTTTCTTCCTTGACTGCATATTACCATTTAAACAAAAAAATGTCAATACATTTTTTCAAATTTATGCTTTCAATGCCCGAGGGGCAAATTTTAAAGATATGGAGTGATAAGCCAATGGTTAATGTAACCGATGTGAAGCTTGGCACTAACGTGCGAAAGAGTTTCGGCAAAATTGAGGAAGTTATGCCGATGCCCAACCTCATCCAGGTTCAGAAGGATTCCTACAGATGGTTCATCGATACCGGTCTGAAAGAAGTACTCAGAGATATGTCGGAAATCACTGATTACAGCGGAAACCTTGTTCTGAGCTTTGTTGACTACAGAATGGAAGATAAGCCCAAATACACAGTTAAAGAGTGTAAGGAAAGAGACACAACTTATGCTGCTCCCATGAGACTTACCGCCCGCCTTTACAACAAGGAAACAGGCGAGGTTAAGGACAGCGAAGTTTACATGGGTGATTTCCCGCTCATGACAGACAGCGGTACCTTTATTATCAACGGTGCTGAAAGAGTTATTGTTTCTCAGCTTGTCCGTTCACCCGGTGCATATTTCGGTATGACCCACAATGTAACCGGTAAAAAGCTCTTCACTTCAACAATTATTCCCGGCCGCGGTGCATGGCTGGAATATGAAACAGATCAGAACGATCTTTTCTATGTACGTATCGATAAAAACAGAAAAATCCCCATCACAACACTTATCCGTGTTCTGGGCTGTTCAACTGATAACGATATCCGTGACTTCTTCGGCTTCGATGACAGAATTGAAGCAACTCTTGAAAAAGATAACACAAAGAACACTGAAGAAGCACTTATTGAAATTTATAAAAAATTACGTCCCGGTGAGCCCCCGACGCTTGCCAGCGCACAGACCCACATTGAAGGCATGTTCTTCGATGAAAGAAGATATGACCTTTCAAGAGTAGGTCGTTACAAATACAACAAGAAGCTCGGCATTTCCGACAGAATCCGCGGCTTCCGTCTTGCAGCACCTGTTGTTAACGATATCACAGGTGAAATCATTGCTGAAGAAGGCGAGCTTGTAACAAAGCAGAGAGCTCTTGAAATTGAACAGGCAGGTGCAAAGGTTGCATATGTTTCTGTTGAAGGTCTTGAAGCTCCTGTTAAGGTTGTTTCAAACAACATGGTTGATGCCCTTCCGTATCTTCCCGGCTTTACAAAGGAAGAGCTTGCTGAAGCAGGTATTAATGAAAATGTAAGATATACCGTCCTCATGGATGTTCTTTCCGAAATCGACGGTATGAGCAAGGAAGAAGTTCTTGCATATCTTTCAGAAAAAGCAGACGAGCTTGTTCCTAAAACAATTATAGTTGATGATATCCTCGCATCAATTAACTATCTTAACTGTCTTGCCAACGGTGTTGGCCATGCAGACGATATTGACCATCTCGGCAACCGCCGTATCAGATCTGTAGGTGAGCTTCTTCAGAACCAGTTCAGAGTCGGCTTCTCAAGAATGGAAAGAGTTATTAAGGAAAGAATGACTCTCCAGGCTCAGGAAACAGAAAAGGTCACTCCTCAGGCCCTTATCAACACAAGACCTGTTATTGCCGCTGTAAGAGAATTCTTCGGTTCATCACCCCTTTCACAGTTCATGGACCAGAACAACCCTCTTGCAGAGCTTACACATAAGAGAAGACTTTCAGCCCTCGGTCCCGGCGGTCTTTCACGTGACCGTGCAGGCTTCGACGTTCGAGACGTTCACTATTCACATTACGGCAGAATGTGTCCCATCGAAACTCCTGAAGGTCCCAACATCGGTCTTATCTCTTATCTTGCAACCTTTGCAAGAATAAATGAATACGGCTTTATTGAAGCACCCTTCCGTCCTATAGATAAGGAAACAGGCGTTGTGCTTGATACCTTCGAATACATGACAGCTGATGTTGAAGACGAATACACAGTTGTTCAGGCTAACGAAAAGCTTGACGCAGAAGGCAAGTTTGTAAGAAACAAGGTTAATGCCCGTCACCGTGATGAGTTCCTTGAAATCGACCCGTCAAGAGCAGATTACATGGACGTTTCACCCAAGATGGTTGTTTCCGTTGCTACTGCACTTATTCCCTTCCTTGAAAACGACGACGCAAACCGTGCTCTCATGGGTTCAAACATGCAGCGTCAGGCAGTGCCCCTTCTTACCTGTAAGGCTCCCTGGGTAGGTACAGGTATGGAATACAAGGCAGCAACAGACTCAGGCGTTTGTGTGCTTGCAAGAGCTGCCGGTACCGTAACTTATGTCAGCGCCGACAGAGTTGACGTTATGACAGAAGACGGTCACCTTGACACATACAATCTTATTAAGTTTATGCGCTCCAACCAGGGTACATGTATCAACCAGAAGCCCGTTGTTAAGGTTGGCGAGCACATTGAAGAAAAGCAGGTTATCGCAGACGGTCCTGCAACAGACCACGGCGAAATTTCCCTTGGTAAGAATGCCCTTATCGGCTTCATGACCTGGGAAGGCTACAACTACGAAGACGCTGTTCTTATTAATGAAAAGCTTGTACGTGATGATGTTTATACATCAATCCACATTGAAAAATATGAGCTTGAAGCAAGAGATACCAAGCTCGGCCCCGAAGAAATCACCAACGATATTCCTAACGTAGGTGATGCTCTTAAGGACCTTGACGAAAGAGGTATCATCCGCGTAGGCGCTGAGGTTCATTCAGGCGATATCCTTGTAGGTAAGGTTACTCCCAAGGGTGAAACAGAGCTTACTGCTGAAGAAAGACTTCTTCGTGCAATCTTCGGCGAAAAGGCAAGAGAAGTAAGAGATACTTCACTTCGCGTTCCTCATGGTGAATACGGTATTGTTGTTAACGTTGAGGAATTCACAAGAGAAAACAGTGATGAATTAAGTCCCGGCGTAAACAAGGTTGTACGCTGCTACATCGCTCAGAAGCGTAAGATTCAGGTCGGCGATAAGATGGCTGGTCGTCACGGTAACAAGGGTGTTGTTTCCCGTGTTCTTCCTCAGGAAGATATGCCCTTCCTTTCAGACGGTACACCTCTTGATATCGTTCTTAACCCCCTCGGTGTTCCCTCACGTATGAACATCGGTCAGGTTCTTGAAGTTCACCTCGGCTTTGCATGCCGTCAGCTCGGCTGGAAGATTATGACTCCTGTATTCGACGGTGCTCATGAAGCAGATATCCGCGAAGCATTCGATATGGCAAACAAGATTACAGAATCAACAGAAGATCCTAACGAAGATTTCCTTATCAATCCTTTTGACGGAACAATCAACCCCAAGGCAATTCATATGTCAGAAGACGGTAAGTTCACTCTCTATGACGGAAGAACAGGTGAAATGTTCGACAACAAGGTTACAGTAGGATATATGTATTACCTCAAACTCCACCACCTCGTTGACGATAAGATCCATGCCCGTTCAACAGGTCCTTACTCTCTCGTTACACAGCAGCCACTCGGCGGTAAAGCACAGTTCGGTGGACAGAGATTTGGAGAAATGGAAGTTTGGGCGCTCGAAGCGTATGGTGCTGCTTACACACTTCAGGAAATTCTTACAGTCAAGTCTGACGATACAGTCGGAAGAGTAAAGACATACGAAGCAATCGTTAAGGGACAGAATGTTCCAAAGC
>JAZSHC010000037.1:0-36941 GCA_045533065.1 Acutalibacteraceae bacterium | reverse complement strand
TTTTAGCGATGAGGGTCCACCCGTTCCCATCCCGAACACGGTAGTTAAGCTCATCAGTGCTGACAATACTTGGCTGGAAGCGGCCCGGGAAGATAAGGCGATGCCGACACAACATTAACCGCAGCAAAAGCTGTGGTTTTTTTCTTTTTACTATTGATATTTTCATGCTGAATATAATATAATGAATACTGACAATAATAACGGTAGCCGGTAAGCAGGAAAAGAACAAAGCAAAAAATGTGCGTGGCTACATAATGTTTTTTCGGAGTTGATAAGCATGAACAACAAAGGCGGAAATGTAATTTTTATGCCTGATATAGAATATAAATCCTGGGTTAACCGCAACCGCAGCCTTCTTGAGGAAATACTCAAAACCGGCAAGGTTTCAACAGTATGGCTGAACAAAGACAACAATAAGGCTCACCTTGTGCGTTATTTTAAAGAATGCGGATATGTAATCACTATTGACTGATTAAAAGGAGAAAAAAGAAATGAAGGATGTTCTGAAGCTTTACGGAAAAGCAAAAAAGGTCAAAATAGCCGTCAAGGTTGCCGCAGCAGCAGCCGTTGTTGCTGCAACGGTTTATTCTCTCATACCAAAATATGACAAAATTGAAGGCGTTAAAGAGGAAGGCTTCCTCAGGAATGAAGAATAAATTTATAAAAACAGCCACCGAATTATTCGGCGGCTGTTTTTATCCTTACTACTGACTACTAACTACTAACTACTTTACAATGGTGCATTTTCCACAAAAATTCACTTCTTTGTATGGGCAATTTCAACTTGCCAAATATTATAAATAGTGATAAAATATTTGAGTTGTAAAATATTGTAAAAATCTATAAAAATCAGGTGAAATAATGGACATCAGAAACGAAGTCAGAAATGTTGCAATCATTGCCCACGTTGACCACGGCAAAACCACAATGGTTGACGAAATGCTGAAGCAAGCAGGTACTTTCAGAGAAAACGAACAGGTCGCAGACGGTGTTATGGACTCCAACGACCTTGAAAGAGAAAGAGGAATCACAATCCTTTCCAAAAACACCGCAATTCATTACGGTGACATTAAAATAAACATTGTTGACACCCCGGGCCATGCTGATTTCGGTGGCGAGGTTGAGCGTATTCTTATGATGGTTGACGGCGTACTTCTGCTCGTTGATGCCTTTGAAGGCTGTATGCCCCAGACAAGATTCGTGCTCAAAAAGGCTCTCGGCCTTAAAAAGAAGGTGCTTGTTGTTGTTAACAAAATTGACCGTCCCGGTGCAAGACCTGCCGAGGTAATTGACGAGGTCCTTGACCTCTTCATTGAGCTTGGTGCAGATGATGACCAGCTTGAATTCCCCGTTGTATACGCATCTGCAAGAGACGGCTATGCTTCACTTGACGACAGTGTGCGTGAAGGTGATATGCGTCCCCTTCTTGATGCAATTGTTGAACACATTGAGCCTCCTAAGGGTGACCTTAACGGCCCCACACAGATTCTTTTCTCTTCCCTTGACTATGACGATTATATCGGCAGAATCGGTATCGGCAGAGTTGAAAGAGGCAGTGTAAAGCAGGGTCAGTCCGTTGTGCTTTGCAATAACGGGGGCGAAAGAAAGAATGTCCGCATCTCACGCCTTTATCAGTTTGAAGGACTTAAAAGAGTTGAGGTGCAAAGTGCTACTCTCGGCGACCTTATCTGCGTTTCAGGTATTGCTGAACTCAACATCGGTGAAACAGCCTGTGACCCCGACCACGTTGAGCCTCTCCCCTTCGTTAAAATTGACGAGCCCACAATTTCAATGAACTTTATTGTAAATAACAGTCCCTTTGCCGGTAAAGAGGGTAAGTTTGTGACTTCAAGAAACATCCGTGACCGCCTTTTCAAAGAGGTTGAAACCAACGTAAGTATGCGTGTTGAGGAAACGGACACCACCGACTCCTTCAAGGTAAGCGGCAGAGGTGAATTGCACCTTTCAATCCTTATTGAAACAATGCGCCGTCAGGGCTATGAATTCCAGGTTTCACGCCCGAAGGTTATTCTTAAGGAAGAAAACGGCGTTACTATGGAGCCTATGGAGCTTCTTATTGTTGAAGTACCTGACCAATATGCAGGTGCAGTTATTGAAAAGGTCTGCTCAAGAAAGGGCGAATTGGAAAACATGGGCACCCGTGACGGCGGCAGCACCCACCTTGAATTCAGAATCCCTGCAAGAGGTCTTATCGGCTACCGCAGTGAATTTATGACCGACACCAACGGTAACGGTATTATGAACCAGCTTTTTGCAGGCTACGAGCCCTACAAGGGCGATATAGTATCCCGTGAAAGAGGCTCAATCGTTGTCCACGAAACAGGCGAAAGCTCCGCCTACGGACTTTTCAACACACAGGACAGAGGCAGACTCTTCATCGGTGCAGGCGTACCCGTTTACGAGGGTATGATTGTTGGCGAATGCTCAAAATCCGAGGATGTTGTTTGTAACGTCTGCAAGCAGAAGCACCTTACAAACACCCGTGCTTCAGGCTCCGACGATGCACTTCGCCTTGTTCCTCCCACAACCCTTTCACTTGAACAGTGTATGGAATTCATCAAGGATGACGAGCTTCTTGAGGTTACACCCACATCACTCAGACTCAGAAAAACAATTCTTTCAAAAGAACAAAGAATGAAAAAGCAGTTCAAGAAAAACTGATTGAAGGCAGGTACCGTTGTACCTGCCTTTGAACAGTAAACAGCAAAAATTTCACAAGCCGACATCCTCATCAGTCCCTTTTATGGCAAACAACAAAAAAGCAGGTGTAATAATTTAATGAACAGGTCACAAGTAACATACATCAAAAATATTATTCTGCCATGCCTCGTTTATTCGTCAATTACAGGCATTTTCACAGGTGTGCTTATTTTCCTTTTCAAGCTTGCCGTTTCAAGGGTTGTTCCCTTTTCATCTCAGATTTATGCCTTTGTACGCGAAAATCCTGCGTTTCTTCCCCTGCTTTTGGCAGGTGCGGCAGTTCTCGGCGGAATTTCGGCACTCATTCTTCATTATGCTCCCGACTGTAAGGGTGGCGGAATTCCAACGGCAATCACTCTTCTTCGCGGACTTTTATCTTTCAGCTGGATAAAAAGCATTGTTCTTCTTTTCCCCTCGGCTCTTATCACTTATTTATGCGGTGTTCCTCTGGGCACTGAAGGACCTGCAGTTCAGATGGGAACAGCCGTAGGCAGAGGCACTGTAAGAATATTTGTAAAACGCCACCTTGCATGGGAAAGATACATTATGACCGGCGGAGCTTCCGCAGGCTTTGCAGCGGCAACAGGTGCACCTTTAACAGGCATTTTCTTCGCCTTTGAAGAGGCTCACCGACGCTTTTCGCCCATGCTGTTTATGACAGCCGCAGTAAGTGCCGTAACAAGCACTGCCACAATGCAGCTCCTTTGCCCCTTGGCAGGAATCAATCCTCACCTTTTCCATTTCAGAATTGATGCTGTTATGCCGCTTAAGTTTTTATGGGCTGCAATTATTGTTGGCCTTTTGTGCGGATTTATCGGTGCTTTGTTTACCAGAATCTACAGCAAAATTCACTCTCTCATTGAAAACAAGCTCACCGGAATGCCCCTTGCGGCAAAAACCGTTACCGTTTTTGTTGCAACGGCACTTATCGGTTTTTTTGCCGCTGAATGCATCGGCACAGGTGATGCACTTATTGAAAGCCTTATTGAAGGTCACGGACCGTGGAAGCTTCTTGCGGTGTATTTCTGTATAAGAGCAATTATGCTGATAGTTGCAAACAATGTAGGTATCACCGGCGGTATTTTTGTACCAAACCTTGCTTTCGGTGCCATTATCGGCGGCCTTTGCGGCAAAATAATGACCCTTTCAGGCATACTTCCCGAAGAGTATTATATTATAACCGTTGTTATCGGCATCAGCTCCTTCCTTGCGGCCTCCTCACGTACGCCTATTATGGCAATAGCCTTTGCAATCGAAGCCATGAGCGGTCTTGATAATATCATACCCATCAGCATGGGTGTTTCAATTGCATATATGACAATTGAAACTATGGGAATTCACGATTTCACCGATATTGTTATTGAAGGTAAGCTGAAAAAGGCAAGAAAAGGCAAAACAGACAAGGTAATCGACTGTCAGTTTACCGTTAAAGAAGGCGCCTTCGCCGAAGGTAAGGAAATAAGGGACATTCTTTGGCCGCCTACCTGCACCGTTTTGTCTGTGCATAAAAGCCCCTCAACACACCACCATTCCCACACAGGAATTTCTTCAGGCGATGTGCTTGATTTACACTATCACACCTTCGATGAAGATGAAACCTATAAAAACCTTGAAGCAATATTAGGAAAACAAAAATAAAAAATAAAGCCGGCTGTGCCGGCTTATTTTTTATTCTAACATGGCTTTTCTCTTTTCAAGGTCTCTTGCAATTTCCTCTTGCTTTTTAGCTGAAAGGTCATAGAAGAGTACCGGTACAACTGCCAGAACACAGGAGACGATTGTTGTAATTATCATAACGTTGAAAATCGGTGAACGTACCGCCTCATCGAAAAGCACGGTGTAGTCATTGTGAAGGCCGTAATAACGGTAGAAATAAGGAAGAATAAGACCTGTCGCAAGGCCGATACCGGACACCATCATGCCGCCGAACTGAGTGATAAAGCCTTCAAGGCGCTGGCCTGTTTTCCACTGCTGATAGTCGAAAATATCTGCTGTCATTGATGCGCTGATTACTGCATCACCGCCCACTGCAAGGGTTGCGAAATAGAAGGAGCCGAGGAACAGAACGGGACTGTTGCTTGTGAAAAGCATAAGAGCGGAGAAAACAGCCCTCATAACATTGAAGAGTATGAGGCAGTTCCTTTTGCCGATTTTCTTTGCAAGAATGGGCGAAAGGAGCATACCGGGCACAGATGCAGTGCCGATTACCGCATTCATAAGTCCGAGAACGGCATCGTTCTGAAGCACATAGGCACAGTACCAGGTAAGAATGCCGCCGATGCTGTATTTCATACCACCGAGAATGGTGTAAAGATAATAAAGCCAGAAATATTTGTTGTTATAAAGGGATTTGATACCCTCAGAAAACTTAACCTTTGCAACATAGTTCTTCGGAACAACAATTTTTTCCTTTGTTCCCTTGAAGGTCCAGAGGCTGAGAGCAATACCGATAACAGAGAAAATCGGGAACATAACCCTGTATGCGGTGAAGTTTGTCATGCCGCCCATAAAGCCTGCAAGCACGGGAAGCACGATGTTTACAATTGAGGGGCCCAGACTGTAAATAAACTGACTGATTGAAAGAAGTCCCGTTCTTTCTTCGCTGTTTGGTGTAAGCACCTGAGCAAGGGAAGTAAAGGACTGCGAGTATACAGACTGAAAAGCCACAGCAAGGGTATAAATCACACAAAGGATAACACATTTTGCAGTATAGTTCATGCTGTTGGGTATGTATGCCGTAAGACAGATAAGTATTGCCGTGGGAATACCTGTCAGAAGCAGGTAGGGACGGAACTTGCCGTATTTTGTGTTGGTGTTGTCAATCATCATACTCACAAGGGGAGTTTTAAGCAGATTGACAAGAATAACCACCATTGACATCCAGCCCAGATGCACAGGGTCAATACCGTATGCCGAACCGATAAGAAGACAGTTTGCCGAAAAGGAAACATAGCTGAACAGTGAATTGATGGTGTTAACACCGATTCCGCCAAAGGAATATGCCGCAAACTCCTTATAAGGAATATGCTTTCCTTCAGCAGGCTCTGTCCAATGATTTGGAATATCCTTCACAGTGGATACAACTTTGCTGATAAGTCCGTTCTTCATAAAATTTCTCCTTTTATGTTTATCCTGACACCGAAAATGCAAATGACCCTGATCCCTTAAATCGGACAGGCGGACACTACCCGTAGCTGCCCTGTTCGGCGTCATTTTGCACTTTACATTTTGCACTAATTCATGGAACAACGAAGCTGTTTCATGAATTGAAGTCGCTCATTGCCTTATCTATCTGATCCTTTACCATAAGCTCAAGGGCTCCGATTGCGTTGTCGGCTGCCTTTTTTATTTCCTCAGCTTCCTTTTTTGTGAAGCGTGAAAGCACCCAGTCTGCAAGGTCATATTCGGGATTAGGTCTTTCACCCACACCGATTTTGATTCGCGGAATCATGTCTGTTTTCAGGTGATAGATAATATTTTTCATTCCGTTATGGGTGCCTGCAGAGCCCTTTCGTCTGATGCGCAGCTTGCCCGGCGGAAGGCTGATATCGTCAAAAATCACTATGATTCTTTCAGGCGGTATTTTGTAAAACTCAACGGCGTCTCTTACAGCCTCACCTGAAAGGTTCATATAGGTCTGCGGCTTTAAAAGAAGGCATCTCGCTCCGCTGATTCTCGCTTCGCCCATAAGAGATTTGAACTTGAGCTTATTAACCTTTGCACCGTATTTTTCTGCAAGCAAATCAAGGCAGATAAAGCCGGCATTATGCCTTGTTTCTTCATACTGTCTGCCCGGGTTTCCGAGGCCTACGATAAGATAATCAAAGGTGCCTGTATATTCCTTGTTTTTTTTGAAAATCATTTTGCTTCTCCTGTTCAGTTTCTGTTGTCTTCTATTATGCCAATTAATCCCTTCATAATCAAGTCATTACCGATTAAAATTTTATACTATCTATATGAATTTTTTTCTTTTTACTCTTTTGAAGCTCTCTTATTTCTTTTTCAGAAATAACAATTATATCCGTCATGTTATAATTGAACGATTATAAATACTTTTATTGACTATGTGAGGTATACAGATAATGGACAACAGATTTGACCGTGAAAAAGGTCGTAAATATAACAAAAAAGAAAGAGCCGACGAGGTACGTGAAAACGGTGCCGAAAAGGAAGGCAGAAATGCTGATCTCATCATTGGCAGAAATGCAGTTTCCGAAGCTCTCAGAAGCGAAAGAGTGATTGACACCCTTCTTGTTGCAAGGGGTGAAAGAAACGGCTCAATAGGCAGAATCATTGCCGAATGCAGAGATAAAAACATTGTGTTGAAGGAAGTTGACAAGAAAAAGCTTGACTTTCTTTGCGGACAGGGTAATCATCAGGGCATTGCAGCCTATGCCGCCGCCCACGAATATGCTCAAGTGGAGGATATCTTTGCCCTTGCAGAAGAAAGAGGCGAAGACCCCTTCATCATCATCTGCGACGAAATTGAAGACCCTCATAACCTTGGTGCAATTATCCGTACCGCCGAAACAACAGGCGTTCACGGTATCATCATTCCCAAAAGAAGAAATGCATCACTTTCCTATGCTGTGGGCAAAACCTCAGCAGGGGCTGTTGAATATGTGCCCGTTGCAAGGGTAGGAAACCTTGCATCTACAATTGAAGAGCTGAAAAAGAAGGGCTTATGGGTATACACAGCCGACATGGACGGACAGAACTGGTGCGAAACAGACTTCTCAGGCCCCGTTGCTCTGATTGTAGGTTCAGAGGGTAACGGTGTCAGCCGACTTATCAAAGAAAAATGCGACTTTGTTGTTTCACTTCCCATGAGAGGAAAAATCACCTCTCTTAATGCATCCGTTGCCGCAGGTATACTCATGTATGAGGTTGCAAGGCAGCGTCTGGGTATCAAGGCAAAATAAAGCCCCCGCAAAAATCAAAGGAAAGGAAAATCGGTATGTCTGAAAAGAAAAACGGCGTTTCCCCCTTCAGAGATAAAGCATACCTGCAGTCATCAAGCAGTAAAAACAATAAATATAAAAAACAGGTTACACAAAAGGACAAAAGTGAGTTTGAAAGAGTTTTCAACGATAACGACACCGAAAAAAGAGGAACCGACGGCAAAGGCTTTTTCGCTTCATTTGTAACAGACAGAAAAAATGACTCCCCGGCCAAAAAGGCTGCCCCTTCAGTGAAAACAAAAGCAGTGCCTGTGCCCGATGAAGACCTTTACGCTCAGCAGAATGTTGACATTGATGCAATTCTTGAATCTCTCGGTGCAACACCCACACCGAAAAGTGCCGCCAGAAAAATGCTTGAGCAAGAAGAAAACGGTGACGGTCAAACAAGAGCTTTTGCCCCTTCAAAGGAACCCAAAAAAGAAAAAGCATCACAAAGAACCACCCACTTTAACCTCAGTGATGCCGTTAAAACAAAAATTAAAAGCTCCATCCCTCAGCCCGATGAAAGCACAGATATTATGGGCGGAGTACGTGTTCTTTCGGAAAACAAGCCCTCAGACGAAGCAATCCTTGAGGCAGCTCCCGAAGGAGAAGGCAAAGAAAGTCTTCTTGATTCGCTCAGCCCCGAAAAAGGCGAGGATATTTTTACTGCCGTTGATAAGGCAGTAAAGAGAAAGAAGAATCTTTCTTCACAGGGATTCACCCGAAGCAACACCAATCAGGCAAACAAGAAAGCCCTGAAAAAAAAGCAGGAAGATGCCCTTCTCACAGGTAAAGCACTTTACGCATCCCTTGCAAAAAAATCTAACACTGCAAGAATTCAGCTTGTTTTTTGCCTTTGCCTTTTCTTTCTTACACTTATACTCACTGCACTGCCTGCATTTTACTCACCGGGCAATGCACTTGAATTTATGTTTGCACAGGGCGGAAGAACCTATGCATTAATCAACATCCTCCTGCTGGTTCCCCTTGTTATTGTGTTTTACAAAAATTTCGCCTCGGCAATCGGCAGTCTGATTGAAATGAAGCCGAATTCCGATGTATGTCTTCTTACTGTAACAGTTTTTGTTTTTGTTCATGATATTTCTGCAGGAATTCTTAACAGTGCAGGTCTTAACGGGGTTAAAATGTATACCCTTGCCGCAATTTTTACCGCTGCGGTAACCTGTCTTGGCGATTACTTCAAGCACAGGACTGCCCTTCGCTCCCTTGCCTGCATTATGAAATCAAGCTCTCTTCAGAGTGTTCAGCCCGTTGAAAACAAGGCTGATGCAAATGCCCTTGCCAAGGGTATAACCGACAAGGGCGAGCCGAAAATTCTTTACTGTGCCGATGTTGAAACAGGTGACAACCTCACAGCAGGAATCGGTCCCCGACGTGACGAAAGCAAATTTTATACCTACAGCAGTATTGCTGTGCTCCTTTTAAGCTTTATTACGGCAACGGTGATATACTTTAAAACCCTTGACGGCGGAATGTTCCTGTCTGTTCTTCTTTCGGGAATCTGCCTTTGCATGCCCGTAACGGGAAACGCTGTAAGAAGTGTGAATATTTATCTTGAAAATCTCAAACTTCACCGTATCGGTGCCGCTGCAACGGAAAACGAAGGCATACGCTCCGTAGGTAAGGCAAACGGTGTTGCAATGGATATTTCAGATATATTCACCGCCGAGGTTTCACGCTTCCGCACAGTACCCGGTGTTTACATCAACAAAAACGATGCGGCTGTTTTTGCCGCAGCCCTCACAATTGAAGCGGGCAGTCTCATGGCAGCCCCCTTCAGGGATTTCATGAAGCAGCTTGAAGCCGAAATGCCTGTTACGGAAACCGTTCAGTACGAGGAAGGACTCGGCTACTGCGGATGGGTTGACGGAAAAAGAGTGCTTGTGGGCAACAGACAGATGCTCATTCAGCACAGCATACCCGCCCCCGATGCAAAGGAAGAAAAAAGATATGCTAAAAACAAGTTTGTGATGTATCTTGCAGTTGAAGGACAGCTTACTGCCACATTCCTTGTCAATTACAAAGTACTTTCATCTGTTATGAAGCTTTCGGAAGACTTCAACAAAACAGGCCTTGTGCTTATGCTCACATCCAAGGAGCCTTGCCTTGACAACAAGGAAATTTCAAAAAGGCTCAGCCTTGACACTGCAGGCGTTAAGGTCCTTTCAACAAAGGGACACGATATAATCACCGAATACAGAAGCAACAAGGCAATGCGTATTTCAAGCGGTCTTGTCTGCTCACATAAAAGCAGAAGTCTGCTGCCTCTTGTTGTAAGCGCACACCATATTTACGTTTCGGATAAATTCCTTTTTAACCTTCACATTGTGGGTCAGGCTTCGGGCTTTGTTCTGCTTGTGCTGTCTCAGCTTCTTAACATGCCCTTGTTTCTGAATCCTATGACAATAATATTGCTTCATATACTGTGGAGCGTCGGTGCTTACATGCTTTCAGCAAAAAGAGAAAAAAACTGAACTAATCAACGAAAGGCGGATTTAAAATGGCTGACATAATAACAGTTGCCTCACTGAATAAATCCTACGGCAAAAAAAATGTACTCAACGATATCAGCTTCCGTATTGAGGAAGGCTCTATCGTGGGACTTCTCGGCCCTAACGGATGCGGCAAAACAACACTTATCAAAATTCTCACAGGTCTTATAAAAGACCACAGCGGTACGGTAAAAATCGGCGGAGATGAGCCGGGCCCTTACACAAAAAGCATCGTGGCTTTCCTGCCGGATAAATCCTATCTTCCCGATTGGATGAGACCCGTTGATGCCATTGAATACTTTGCAGATTTTTATCAGGATTTTGACAGAAAAAAGGCGGAAGAAATGGTGACGGCTTTCCGTCTTGACCCGAAGCAGAAGCTTAAAACCATGTCAAAGGGTCAGCAGGAAAAGCTCTGCCTTATTCTTGTTATGTGCCGTCAGGCAAAGCTCTATATTCTCGATGAGCCTCTGGGCGGTCTTGACCCTGCATCAAGAAGCGCTATTCTTGACCTCATTATGACCAATTATGCAAAAAATGCAAGTGTTCTTATTTCCACACACCTTATAAACGATGTGGAAAAAATCTTCAACCGTGTGCTCATGATAAGCGACGGTAAGCTTATTGTAAATTCCCACGTTGATGAAATCAGGGAAAAGGGTAAAAGTGTTGAAGAAGTATTCAAGGAGGTGTTCACCTATGCTTGGTAAGCTCATAAAACACGAAATACGCCATTCTGCACGTTATCACATTGCAATTCTTGTTGCAACAGTTGCCGTTACTGCTGTTGTGGGACTTTCACTTCTCACAGACTCTGCCATTCTTTCAGCCCTTACCTGCTTTGCTCTCGGTGTAACAGGTATTGCAACGGTAATTGTTACCCTTGTTTCCGTTATCAAAAACTTTTATGACACTATTTACGGCAGACAGGGCTATCTGACACTGACACTTCCCGTAAAGGGCAGTACCGTTCTTGTTTCAAAGGTGCTTGTATCCTTTTTGTGGATTATCGTAGGCTTTGTTGCAACAGCTGTTCCTTATCTTCTCATCTTCCTTTATGCAAAGGTTAAAACAAGTGCCCTTACGGATATGTTCGGCGATGCCCTGAGAGGTCTTCTCAGCATGCTCCCCGAAGCCGATGTGCTTATTGCCTTCCTTGCTGTTATGGTGGTGCTTATTATTGCAAAAATTCTCACCTATGTGGGATATGTGTATTTTTCGGTAACGGTTGCCAACACAAGGGCCTTCCAGAATCATCCCAAGCTTTTCGGCGGACTTACCTTCTTCGGAATTTCCGTTATCGTTTCACAGGTTGAAAACTTCATAAGTGAGCTTATTCCCTTCTCCTTTGTTGCAACCTACAACAGTGCTCACTTCAGCTTTGAGCCTGCCAATGAAATTACCTCCGCCTTCATCATTTATCCTATCGGCGGAACAATCTTTTCAGGTCTTGTTGCCGTAGGACTGCTTGTTCTTACAGGCTATATAATCGAAAACAAGGTAAACATCAAATAAAACCGTCCCCGTCAGGAGGAATATTTATGAAAACACAGATTCACGGCTTCAACGAATGGCAGAATGACCCTACCGTAACGGGAATAAACCGTCTGCCCTCAAAAGCTACTTTTGTGCCCTACGGCAGCCTTGATGAAGCAAAAAAAGGTGAAAGAACTGTCAGTGAAAGATATTTTGACCTTTGCGGCGAATGGAAATTCCGTATGTATAACTCATACCGTGAGGTTGACACAGGCTTTTCCGACGCTGATTTTGACTGCAGTGAATGGGACAGCATCCCGGTCCCCTCATCATGGCAGATGCTCGGCTATGACTATCCCATTTACTCAAATGTTCAGTACCCCTGGGAAAAAATTCAGGAGCCCGTGCCTCCCGAAGCTCCCACAGAGTATAACCCCGTAGGCTGTTACATAAAAAAAGTTACCCTTCCCGAGGGCTTTATAAAAGACAGAGTTGTTATCGCTTTTGAAGGCGTGGAATCTGCCTATTATCTTTATATCAACGGCAAGCGCTGTGCTTACAGCGAAGGAACCTTCAGACACAGTGAATTTGACATTACCCCCTACCTTGTAAGCGGAGAAAACACAATTGCCGTTGAGGTTTACCGCTGGTGCACTGCCTCATGGCTTGAGGACCAGGACTTTTTCCGTCTTTCAGGTATTTTCAGGCCTGTATATATCTACACAACAGAACAACAGTATATTGCAGACTTCACCGTAAAGGCAGAGCCTGACACAACGGACTATAAAACAGGTTCCCTTACTGCTGAGGTTCTGCTTGGTGAAATCACACACCACACAGAGGTTGAAATGACTGCCTATGACGCAAAGGGCGACGTTGTTGCAACGGATTCCCTGTGTGTTGAAAACGGAATAAGCGCACAGCTTAAGGCTACTCTCCCCTTTATAAACCTCTGGAGTGCGGAAGATCCTTACCTTTACAACATAGTAATTACACTGCGTAACGAGTCCGGCACCGCCTTTGAGTTTGTAAGCTGTAAAACCGGCTTCAGACACATTGAAATCAAGGATTCCGTACTTTACTTCAACGGTAAAAGAATTCTGTTAAAGGGCACTAACCGTCACGAATTCTCATGCGATACAGGCCGTGCTGTTTCAAAGGAGCTGATGATAGAGGATATCCGCATAATGAAGCAGCATAACATCAATGCTGTGAGAACATCACATTATCCCAACTCCCCCTTATGGTATGACCTTTGCGATGAATACGGACTTTATGTTGTTGACGAAAACAACCTTGAAAGCCACGGTACACGCTTTATGGGTGATGTGACACCTCTCATGCCTGACGGTATGGAAATGTGGACCCCCTCATGCATGGACAGAATAGAATCCCTTTATGAAAGGGATAAAAACCACCCCTCAGTTATTATATGGTCTCTCGGTAACGAGTGCAGCGGCGGTGAAAACTTCCTTAAAATGCACGATTACCTTCACGAAAAAGACCCCTCACGCCCTGTTCATTATGAATCAATCTGGGCGAAGGAGACCTTCGATTTCGATAAAAACGTTACCGATATATATTCACAGATGTACCCGAAGCCATGGGATCTTGAAAGAGATATGCTCGCTCACCCTGAAAAGCCCTGGATGCTTTGCGAATATTCGCATTCAATGGGTAACTCCTGCGGCGGAAACGAAAAATACCTTGAGCTTTTTGATAAATACAAGGGCTTCTTCGGCGTGTTTGTGTGGGACTTTGTTGACCAGGGTGTACGCATAAATCTGCCGGACGGAAAAAGCTTTATCGGCTACGGCGGTGACTGTGGCGAAATTACTCATGACGGCTCCTTCTGCGGTAACGGTCTTGTGTTTGCCGACAGAACACTCAAGCCCGGCATTAAGGAAATGAAGCGACTTTATCAGAACATCCGTTTCAGAGAAATCAAGGCAGAAATGGGCACCTTTGAGGTCACCAACGATTTCCTTTTCACCAACCTTAACAGCTTCAACCTTCACTTCCGTCAGGTATGCGGAAATAAGGTTATCGGAAGCGGTGACATGATTGTTGATGCGGCTCCCGGAGAAAAGAAGAAAATCAAGCTTGACCTCAGCCAAGCTCCCGACACCGAATGGTATCTCAACATTATGTTCGAAACAAAGGAAAGTACTCCTTGGGCAAAAAGCGGCCATGTTGTTGCAGAAAAGCAGTTTGTTATCAATGAACATAAGCTGCCTCACACTGACCTTAAAAAAGATAACATGAGTGTTGACATTAATTACGGTACCGTAAAGGTTTACGGCGGTGATTTTGCAATCTGCCTTTCAAGAAGAAACGGTGCACTTTATTCAATCCGTCACAAGGACGAAGAGCTTCTTAACGGAGAAATGAAGCTTAATTTCTGGCGTGCCCTCACAGATAATGACAGAGGAAGCAAGCAGGAAGTACGCTGTGCAACATGGAAAAAAGCAGGTCAGCTTTCATGGCAGGGAATTGACATGGGAAGCATTGAAAACAAGGGTGACGAGGTTACCGTCAGGGTTAATTTTGCAACACCGACAGAACCTTCCTGCAAGGGTCAGCTTATTTACAAAGTATGTTCAAAGGGTATGCACATTGATTATACCTTCACACCTGAAAATAACCTCCCCGAAATTCCCGAGGTTTCTCTCATTTTCCCCCTTAAAAGAGAATATGATTTTGTAACCTATCTTGGCAGAGGCCCTCACGAAAACTATATTGACAGAAATAAAGGCGCCGATATCGGACTTTACAGAGCAGACATTGATGACCTTTATGTCCGCTATCAGAAGCCTCAGGAGCACGGCGAAAGAACGGGAGTAAGATATGCCTGCCTTCAGGGTGACAAAAAGCTTACCCTTGAAGCCAACACTGAAATGGAGCTCAACATCTGCCCATGGACAGCCGAAGAGCTTGAAAACGCTCCTCACTTCCATAACCTTGAGGAAAGCGACACCCTTTATGTAAGAGCTGTTGCCCGTCAGATGGGCATCGGCGGCTATGACAGCTGGGGTGCACACACCCTTGAGGAATACAAAAATAAAACAGACAGAGAATATAAGTTCGGTTTCAGCCTGTTTGTTGTTTAAAGCAGCCTTTATTAACGGTACATTCATACACGTTGATGCAACAAAAGAAAGGAATGTTAAAACACATGAAGAAAAAATCAAACGAGCCCATTGCCGCAGCATGCGCAGTAATTACAATGATTGTTCTCAGGTTTGCAATCAAGCGCATGGTCAAGAAATATTCAGGAGTCCGTCTTTAATGAAAACGAATAAAAATCCCCGCCCGATGAAGCCCAAAAGGCTGGGCAAGGGCAACGCTTGTCCTCTTTACAAAAAATGCGGCGGCTGTCAGCTGCAGAATATGACTTATGATGAGCAGCTGAGCTTCAAGCAGGCAAAAGCAATCCGTCTGCTCGGCCGCTTCGGTCATGTGGAAGAGATAATCGGCATGGAAAAGCCTTATCACTACCGCAACAAGGTGCAGGCAGCCTTCGGCACAACAAGGGGCGGAAAAATCATTTCAGGCGTTTATCAGTCTTCAAGTCACAACATCGTTCTTGTTGACGAGTGTATGCTTGAGGACAAAACTGCCGATAAAATCATCACTGATATAAGAAAAATCCTTCTTCCGAACTTCAAGCTCACTGCCTATAACGAAGACACGGGCAAGGGCTTTCTTCGTCATGTGCTTGTTAAAAGAAGCTTTGCAACAAAGCAGACCATGGCAGTGCTTGTTACGGGTACCCGTATATTCCCGAAAAAGGATGAGTTCGTCAGGGAGCTTTTAAGGCTCCACCCCGAAATCACAACGGTTATCTGGAACCTGAATGACAGCAAAACAAGCCTTGTTCTGGGTGACAGGGAGGAAGTGCTTTACGGCAGCGGATATATTGAAGATATTCTTTGCGGCAAGCGTTTCAGAATTTCTGCAAAGTCATTTTATCAGATTAATCCCACCCAAACCCAGAAGCTTTATACCACTGCAATTGAATTTGCAGAGCTCACAGGCAAAGAAACAGTGCTTGATGCTTACTGCGGAACGGGCACAATAGGCATTGTTGCGGCAGACAAGGCAAAGCAGGTTATAGGCGTTGAGCTTAACAGCGATGCCGTAAAGGATGCAAAAAACAATGCAAGGCTCAACAAAACGGAAAACATCCGCTTTTTCTGTGCTGATGCAGGCAAATTCATGGTCGGCATGGCTGAAGAAAACGAAAAGGTTGACCTTGTTATCATGGACCCGCCGAGAGCCGGCAGTGACCTAAACTTTCTGAGAAGCGTTGCAGCCCTGAAGCCCAAAAAGGTGGTATACATTTCCTGCAACATTGAAACTCAGGCACGTGACCTTACCTTCCTTTGCAAAAACGGATATAAGGTTAAAAAAATCCAGCCCGTAGACATGTTCCCGCACACCAACCATATAGAATGTGTTGTGCTTTTGTCCCAACGGGTTTAAGGAATGAGCACATATAAAGTATATTGTTCAGACTCTTCAGACAGCATACTGTATTGTAATTGATAATTATTTATAAAAACGATATATTTCAAGGAGGAGAATATATGGGAATTATTTCAAAAGTTAAAGGCCTTTTTTCGTCAGGAGAGAATTGGTCAACACAGCCCGTTGAAAGGGTGAGCTACTATTCATATTTTGCCGGACAAAACATGATTTACACTCTTTTCAATGTTTGCCTGACAACCTATCTTTTATTCTTGGGCATTGACCCGATTAAGTCAGCAACGGTTATGCTTATTGTAAAAATCTGGGACGCTGTAAACGATACCATGTTCGGCGTAATCTTCGATTCAATCAAGTTTAAAAGCGGAAAGAAATATCTGCCATGGATACGCATTTCCACTATTCTTATTCCCCTTGCCACAATACTGACCTTCGTGATTCCTTCCGCTTCGTCAGAAACGGTCAAGCTCATCTGGTTTGCTGTGGCATACATACTCTGGGATACCGCTTACACTCTGTGTGACGTTCCCATTTTCGGAATATTGACCTCCATGAGTCAGAGCGTGGATGAGAGAAATACCATTCAGTCACTCAAAAGCATCTTCACCTATGCAGGTGTTGGCATCACCTCAACGCTTACAACTGTCCTTATCAGCGAAAAGGTTGGTTTGAATTACGGTATAATCGCATTGATAATCTGCGTAATGGCATTCGCTCTGATGCTGCCTGCATCCTTTAAATTAAAAGAGCGTTTCCACTCCGAGAGCGAAGAAACCTTCACCATCAGAAGAATGTTTTCATATCTTTTCAAAAATAAATATCTTTTAATCTATTATCTCGGAATTTTCTTTTATTCTGCTTTGAACATCGGCAACGCATTCACGCTTTATGTTTCTTATTATCTGTTCCACAGTGCGTTGTTCTCCTTGGTTGTCGGTGCAATCGGAACAGTACCGCAGCTTCTCATTGCTTTGCTTTTACCCAAGATTATCCGTAAATTTGATAAGATGAAGGTGAATCGCGTATGTCTGCTGCTTTACGTCATATTAAGTATCATCACATGGGCAGTAGGCTACGGCAATGTTATTGTTTATATCATTCTGTTCACCATACGCTCGGTTCCCCTGGCGGTGGTTTCACTGGAAATGTTTATGTTCACACCTGACTGTGCAGAATACGGTCGCTTCAAAAGCGGCACCGAAGCTAAGGGTATAACCTTTGCCGTGCAGACCTTTATGGCAAAGCTTACCGGCTCTGTTGCAAGTGCATTGGGTCTGTTTATACTCGGTCTGGAATCAGTGGGCTGGAAAACAGTTGAGGTGGCTTCATTCCAGGAGCTGGAGCAGCTTGGAGTAACACAGACACCCCACGCATTGAATATGCTTTGGCTGATCTTTATGCTTATTCCGGCAATAGGCGGCCTGTTGGCATATTTCACTTGGTTGTTCTATGACCTGAAGGACAAGGATGTTCAGGTGATGGTGGACTGTAACACAGGCAAAATCACCAGAGAACAGGCTTTGAGTATGATGTCAAAAAAGTATGATATTGAGAAGTAAGAAAAACACAAAATTAAGTGCAGTGAGAATCTCACTGCACTTGTTTTATATTCAACACTAAAAATTAAGATAATAATCTGCAAGCATGTTCCAGGTGAATTTGTCAACAATTCCGTTGTCATCGGTCCTTATTGCCCGTTGCCACTGCCGCACACTGCCTTGTGTTTCGGCATCAAAAAGATTTGTGACTGTGATTTCCTTGAAATTATCGTGCTTTTGCCCCAGATAAAGCAGCATTGTTTTCAGATGATAAACTGCATTGTTCTGCATACCAAGGCTTAAAGGCAGGTCTTCATTTGAAATCCGTGCCACCTGACGCGGCTCACTGAATTCAAAAATCGCCTCACGGTTTACTTCGATGATTTTTGTCCACAAGGGAAAATCCACAATTCCGTTTTCCTCAAAGCCGTATTTTTTCTGAAAGCCTTTAACCGCATCCTCTGTCTGTTGACCGAAAATGCCGTCAGGAATCACCCTTGGGATATCAGTGTCTGTTCTTCCTATGTTCCTCAGATAAGACTGAAGCTCAAAAATTGCTCTTTGCTTTTCGGTCATATTATCCTCCCTCCTGACTCAGGGTATATCCCGGATACTGCCCCTCAACCCTCACCTGTCCCTCACGCAGAGTGCTGTAAACATCGGCAATTGTGTTCCATGTTCTCTCATCAATCTGCCCTGTGGGATTAAGTGAAAAAATCCGCTGAAATTCTCTTACAGTGTTCTGCATTCTTGTGTCAAAAAGGGTACCCTGAGAAAGGGGTGTAAGGTCATAAAAATAATCTGCAATGTAGCTGAGATAACTGCGCATTGTTCTGACAGAAGGCCCCACATCTCCCCTTCTCAGAATAACACCGGGATAAGGCACCGTTGTAACCTTTCCTGTGGGATTCTGTCCCCTGAGCCAATCAATCACACCTGCATAGGCAGCATACAGACTGAACCATGTTTCTTCGTCCACCTCTCCCGTTGCCGGCAGATTCTTGTATTTCTGAAAGGCAATAACTGCATTTTCCGTACCCTGTCCGTATACACCGTCAACAGTAACGGCGGGTAAAAAATCAACGAATCTGCCAAGAAGCGCAAGGAAATACTGAAGCGTTACAACCTGACCGCCCGTGTCCCCTTCTCTGAGCGCTCCACTGAACTGCCTCGGCAGATTTTCATAGCCTACACCTTCTGCATCAAGCTCTGCCAGTCGGGTTACGGAATCGTAGATATAAATTATTCTGTACCAGGTCCCCTTGCCGATTATACCGTCAGGCTCAAGGTTGAAAACACGTTGAAAAGCCCTTACGGAGTTTTCTGTGTTTTCGTCAAACCGTCCCGTAACATTCACTATTTTCGGTATTGCCGGATAGTTTGAGGAAATGCGGTTGAGGTAAAGCTGCATCCTTCTCACATTTTCATTCAGGTCACCGAGCTTCAGGGCAACATCAGGATAAGAAGGCACATTATCCGCAATGGGGGCGTTAACAACAACCTCAACATTATCACCGTAGTAGTAGCGAATAATGTCAATATCGGAGTATCCTCTTTGAGCAAGGTTCTGACTGCCCCATTGTGAAAGCCCCTCGCAGGAAACCTGCACACCGTCACAAAAGGCAGCAAACAAAGGATTAATAGTATTTTCACGCCTTAAATAATCATTGAACACATCATCAACAATACGGCTTATATTTTCATAAATATTTCTGCCGGGTATAAATTTCTGGTCAAAACCGGTGCTGTTTGTGATGTCAAAGCTGTAACCCATTGCGGGGTACCACTCACTGTAAATTCTGTTGAGTGCAAAGGAAACCTGTGCCAGCACATTTGCTCTTATGGCGGCTTCATCCCATGTGGAAAATATTTCCGACGATGCCACGTTCTTGATATAGTCGGAAAAAGGCACCGTCACATTCTGTGCCTGAGACTGAGGCGTACCGAGATGCACAACAATATTACGCGGTATTACGGGCGGCATTTCAGTTTATCCCCTCACTTTCGGGAATCAGCTGAACATTCAGCACAATATCGGCACCGCCCACAGCAGACACAAGAAGCCCCTTCTGAGTGGTAAATCCGTCAGCGGCAACATCGGCAGAATAGTTAATTCTCTGGTCCTCACTCAGGGGCTCAAGAGAATTTTCTTCAGGAAAAGCTTCCAGCTTGATTTTTATTGTTTCACCGTTTTTGTTGGTGGTAAGAAAAGCATAGAGGGTCTCACCCTCATAAATTGAAACCCTTGCATTTTCAATGGCAAAGGCACTGTCTGCAGTAAACACCCGAGCCATGAAAGAAGAAAAATTCAGCGGCTCGGTAGGTATCGGTTCAGCTTCCTTTAAGCTTTGCGGCACCTCATTTTCCTGCGACATACCTTCAGTAGCGGAAGGCTCCTGTCCGTCCCTTTCTTTTGCAGCTTCTTCAGCCTGATTTGTATCTGATGGCTCTTCCTGCTCTGCTGTTTCAGTTTCACTTTCTTTTTCCGGACTTATTGAGCTTTGCCGTAATTGCTCTTCAGGTATTGAGGTCATTAGCCTTTGTGAATATTCTTCTATAAGCTTATCGAGGTTATCTGTCATGTCAAAACTCCTTTTTCAGTTATTCAGTATATTCTATTTTAAAAAAAGTAGTTTTAGACATAAAAAAAGACCGTTGCCTTTGCAACGGTCAGATTTTTAATTAGTCAGCTGTGTAAGCCATGAGAGCAACCTGGCGTGCACGCTTGATTGCTGTTGTGAGTTCACGCTGATGACGAGCACAGGTACCTGTTACTCTGCGGGGAAGGATCTTTGCTCTGTCTGAAGTGAACTTACGGAGCTTCTGAACATCCTTGTAGTCGATTTCTTCAACCTTATCTACACAGAATGCACAAACCTTCTTGCGTGACTTTCTGTTAGCGCGGTTTGCACCTTTTTCATATGCCATGAGTCTATTCCTCCTGTTAGTATTTTAAGTTTGCGATGGGTATTCCATCTTAGAAGGGTAAATCTTCGTCGTCTGTGATTTCTTCAAAATCGCCGGGGGCAGCATTCTGATAGGTAGGCTGAGCAGCAGGTGCAGCTACATTCTGTACTGTGCCTGTTTCTGCCTTTGAACCGCAGAAGCTTACCTCTCTTGCAACAACCTCGTATGTTGTTCTCTTGGCGCCTGTCTTGTCTTCATACTGACGAGACTGAAGCTGGCCCTGAACAGCAATCATTGAGCCCTTTGTGAAATATCTGCAAACGAAGTTTGCTGAGCTCTCCCATGCTACGATGTTGATGAAGTCGGTCTGTCTCTGTTCACCTGCTCTTGCGAAAGAACGGTCAACAGCGATGCAGAAGGATGCAACGGACTTGCCTGTTGTAGTTGTGCGAAGTTCAGGATCAGCCACAAGACGACCCATAAGTGTTACGCAGTTAAGCATGTCTGTTCCTCCTTATTTTCTGATTGTGAGAACGCGAAGTACGCCGTCTGTGATGCCTGCAATACGCTCAATTTCAGCGGGAAGTTCCGGCTTTGCAGCGTATGTCATGAGAACATAAGCGCCCTGAGTCTGATCGTCGATCTCATAAGCAAGAGTACGGATACCGCCGTTTGAACCGAAAGGTTCTGAAGCAGTGAGAGTACCGTTTGCTTCGATGAGAGCCTTGAACTTTGATTCAAGAGCAGCTGTTGCTTCTTCACCCTTTGCAACGGAAAATACAAACATTGTCTCATAGTTGTTCATTTCTTTTTACCTCCTTATGGTCTCTGGCCCCACATCCTTGTGTGGAGCAAGGATATGCTGCAGACATACTGCAACAGTTAGCAATTATATCAGCAAAGTCACTGTAAGTCAAGAGAAAACAGAGAAAAAAATCAACTTTTTATTAAAAAAATACGGTGTAGACAATGGGCTTTAAATGGTGTATACTATATATAGAAAAACAAGGAGAATTATACACAATGAAAAGAAAATTAACTGCCTTATGCCTTGCTGTTATACTTCTGTTTTCTCTTTCAGCCTGCGGTAACAGCAGAACAGTTATGACAGTTTCCCAAATCGAAATTCCCGAAGGAGTTTTTGCTTATTATCTTGACAGAGTAATGTCTGCACCTGAAGAATATGAAGTAGAAGACGAAGGTCAGGAAAGCCTTATTTCTGCTTCTGAGCTTCTTTGCAGAAAATATGCTTCGGCAATTATTCTTATGCAGGAAAAGGGAGTAATCCTTGACACACAAAGAAAGCAGGCCGTTGCAACTGATACAGAAAACAGGTGGAACCTTTTCGGGGAGTATTACAAATCAATCGGCGTTGAAAAAACAGACCTTACAAAGGTTATTACCCATGAATACCGCATGAAGCAGCTTGTTGATTACTTCTACGGCGAAAAGGGCCAGAAGCCTGTTTTGGAAACAGAGCTCAAAGAGAAATTTGTTGACTTGTATGTGGGCTTTAAAGCAATATCGGCAAGTCTAACCAAGCTCAACGATTCAGGCGAAAGAGCAGAGCTTTCATCAAGCGAAAAAGAAAAAATTAAAAACAAATTTATTTCCTATGCTTCAAAAATCAACAGCGGCGACAGTACAATTGATGAAATCAACATCAGCTACAATGATTCAATGGGACTGATAACAACAGAAGGTCTTGAAACCACGGTGGTAAAAAAAGGCTCTGCTGTTTACAGCGATGAGTTTTATAAAAAGGTTTTCGCCCTTTCCCACAACAGAGCTGCCGTTATTGAAGACGGCAACACTCTTTATCTTGTTCAGCGCATGAAAATTGCAACCACTGAAGAGGACGCCTTTGTGCAGTACCGCAGTGATGTGCTTGAAGAAATGCGGATGCCTTCAATTGAGAAAAGGATTGATTCCGTTGTAAAAAAATCTGACTACGAAACCAAAAACGGAAAAATAACAAGAATATATAGCAACCTAACCGATAAATAAACCAACAGACTGTCAGCAAAATAGCTGACAGTCTGTTTCTCTTTATTTTTCAAGCTTTTCAAGAAGGCATGGTATTGCCTGTTCAAAATTAACGCCGTAATCGTTGCCATTGGGGTCTTCAATTGTAAGTCTGATGCATTCAGCAGTGTAATCCGCTGCAACGGTTGCCGCCTTTTTCCAGTCAAGCCCCCTCATTATACCGCCGATGCATGTGCTTGAAAATACATCGCCTGTTCCGTGGTATGAGCGTGAGTGCTTCTTGTGTGAATAGTAAAAATATTCTCCCGTTGCCTTTTCATAACCCATAACTCCTGTTTTGCCTTCTTCAAAAGAAACACCTGTAAGAAGACAAATTTTTGCACCAAGGTCAGCAAGCTTCTGAAGAAGAGCTTTAACATACTGTTCGTCATATTCGGACTTATATTCAGTATCTGTCATAAAGCAAGCTTCTGTAATGTTGGGAACAATAATATCTGCCACAGCGCAAAGAGATGCCATTTTCTTTGCAAAAGCCTCATCAAAAGCAGGGTAAAGCTTACCGTTGTCAGCCATTGCAGGGTCAACAAAGGCTATGCTGTTTTCCTTCCTGAAATCAGAGAACATTTTAATCATAAGGTCGATCTGCTCAAAGGAGCCGAGGTAGCCTGTGTATATTGCATCGAAGTCAAGACCCGCCCTTTTCCAATGCTCTGTTATGGGAGTAATCTGGTCAGTAAGGTCCTTGCAGGTAAATTCACTGAACATGGTATGTGTTGAAAGCACTGCTGTGGGAATTATTGCAGCTTCAACACCCATGGCTGAAATAATGGGGAGTGCAACGGTAAGAGAGCATTTGCCCACGCATGAAATATCCTGAACGGTAACAATTCTTTTCATTTCTATGTACCACCTTAAAAATAGTCTTTACAAAATAACCGTTTACTATTATACTTGTATTTGACCATATTAAAATAACCAAAACACGAATAATTTATAAGGTCAGATTGGAGTTAATCTATGCTCACATACTCTTTTCAGGATAAAGGCAAGGAAAGCCTTTATGAGTTTCTTTATAAAAAAATCCGCGAGGACATTGTTTCACGCCGTCTTTCTCCCGATGAAAAGCTACCCTCAAAGCGTGCCCTTGCAAAAAACCTTAACATAAGCACAGTAACCGTTGAAACTGCATACAGTCAGCTTATGGCTGAGGGATATATATACTCTGTGCCCAAAAGCGGATTCTATGTTTCTCACATTACACCGGGCACCGAAAACAAAAAGTCCCCTGCAAGCAGCAATACCCCTGCTGAAAAAAGCACCGATAAAACAATCTTTTTTGCTGATTTTACCGCAAACTATGTGCCTTCCGGTTCCTTCCCCTTTGTTACCTGGACAAGACTTATGAGAGAAACAATGTCCGATTCACCTGAAAAGCTTACGGTAAATTCGCCATCTGAAGGCATACCTGAGCTTCGCAGTGCAATTGCCGACTATCTTTTTCAGTTCCGCGGAATGACTGTGAGCCCGGAGAAAATCATTGTGGGCGCAGGTACCGAATATCTTTACGGACTTATAATCCAGCTTCTGGGCAGAAACAAAACCTATGCAATTGAAGAGCCCGGATATCAGAAAATCGGCAAAATCTACCGCTGTAACGATGTATCATGTGTTCATATTCCTCTGGACTCAAACGGAATAGATGTATCCTGCCTCGATTCCTACGGTGCAGAGGTTGTACACATTTCTCCGTCACACCATTTTCCAACAGGTATCGTAACACCAATCAGCAGACGCTATGACCTTCTTTCCTGGGCAGCTGCAGAAACGGACAGATACATAATAGAAGACGACTATGACAGTGAATTCAGGCTTCTGGGTAAGCCTGTTCCGTCGCTTCAGAGCATTGACACTTCGGGTAAGGTGATTTACATCAACACCTTTTCCAAATCTCTCACCTCCACCATCAGAATCAGCTACATGGTATTGCCGGAAAGGCTTTCGGAAAAATATAAGCAAAGCCTTGGTTTTTATTCCTGCACCGTTCCCAATTTTGAACAGTACACCCTTGCGAAGTTTATCCGCAGAGGTTTTTTTGAAAAGCATATCAACCGTATGCGGACGCACTACCGTTCACAGCGTGACAATGTGATGAGCTGTATTGCAAACCACCGTGACTTCAGCAAGGTGAAAATCACGGAGGAAAACTCCGGACTGCATTTTCTTTTAACTGTTGACACAAAGCTGAGTGACGCTGAGCTTAAGAAAAAAGCAGCAGAAAAGGGAATTAAAATATCCTGCATGAGTGAATACTGCCATGACAAGTCAAAGGCAGTGCCTCACACCCTTGTTATCAACTATTCGGGATTACCTGCTGAAAAGACCCAAAAGGCCATTGAGCTTTTGTTTGAATGCTTTTGAATTGAAATTCGCAATTCGCAATCGCGGGGAAATATGGGGGTAAAGAATAATATTTACCCGCCGGATTTATTGTCCGGCAACCCTTTGTTTAATTTTATTTGTAGGGACCGGCGTCCCCGACGGTCCGTGGCTTACCTTTACATCCTTGCCGATTAAGTGATCCGGTGCTTACCTTAACTATGTTCCATTTCACAACAATCATCCCCGGAGCGCTCATGCCGCTAGGGCACTTCCTTTTGCCGATTGTGGCAAAAGGAAGCAAAAGCACGCTTTTGCTGTACGCATGGTTTTTCCTTTAGCCTTATATCCGCCCCATTCACCGCATACGCCCTTCGGGCTTACATACGTGTAAGCGTCTTATTATCTTATATTGAAAATTTCAGCAAATATTTTTACTGCCTGCAGGTTTTTATTGGGTAAGGGTTTATCCGCACAGTAAACTCAGCGGACAGATTGTCCCCTTCACCACTTTGTGGGGCGCAATTCTGCACTTTGCACTTTGCATTCTGCATTTTAAAAAGGACGACCGACGGTCGTCCTTTTTAAGTAAATTCAGCGGGTAGATATTACCCTTTAGTGCAATGTTTGGCGCAATTTTGCACTTTGCATTTTGCACTCTGCATTCAAAACAGCTCCACGCTCATGTATCTTTCCCCTGAATCGGGAAGAATAACAGCAATTGTTTTTCCTTCGTTTTCTTCGGCAATCTTTTTTGCCGCCGCAAGTGCCGCACCGGATGAAATTCCCACAAGAAGACCTTCAGCCTTTGCAAAATAACGGCACATTGCCTTTGCGTCCTCGGTTTTCACCGTAACAACCTTGTCAATTACGGTCATATCAACATTTTCGGGAATAAAGTTAGCGCCGATGCCCTGAATCCCGTGTGGCCCAGCAACACCCTTTGTGATAAGGGGAGATTCCTCAGGCTCCACACCGATAACCTTTATTTCAGGATTCTTTTCCTTGAGATAGCTGCCCACACCGGAAACAGTGCCGCCTGTTCCTATACAAGCAACGAAAATGTCAATTTTACCTTCAGTATCAGCCCATATTTCAGGGCCTGTTGAAAGCACGTGAGCCGTTGGATTATCGGGGTTTTCAAACTGTGAGGGAATAAAGCTGTTGGGTATGCTGCTTTTAAGCTCATTGGCTTTTTCAATTGAGCCGAGCATTCCCTTTGCGCCTTCAGTAAGCACAATTTCTGCACCGTAAGCCTTTAAAAGCTTCTGCCTTTCAACGCTCATGGTGTCGGGCATAACAAGAATTGCCCTGAAGCCCATTGAAACACAGGCAGCCGCAAGACCTATTCCCGTGTTACCGCTTGTTGGCTCAATCACCGTTGCACCCTCGCCGATAAGCCCCTTTTCAATGGCCTTTGTCAGCATGTTTACTGCAACCCTGTCCTTAACGGAGCCTGCAGGATTGAAACACTCAAGCTTTGCAAGAAGTCTTGCCCTGATATTCTGTTTTTCACAAAAGGATTGTGCCTCATAAAGAGGAGTTCCTCCCACAAGGGAGGAAAAGCCTTTGTATATCATAAAACCACCTTATTTTTCGCCAAGTAATTTTGCCAGCTCATCCATAAAGGTATTGATATCCTTGAACTGACGGTAAACAGAAGCAAAACGCACATAGGCAACCTCATCAAGGCCCTTGAGCTTATCCATAACAAGCTCACCGATATGCACAGATGTTACTTCTCTGTCAAGGGAATTCTGAAGCTCTGCTTCAATTTCAGATACCACCTTATCAATCTGCTCAATTGAAACAGGTCTTTTTTCACATGCACGAAGCATACCGTTGAAGAGCTTCACACGGTCAAATGCCTGACGTGACTTATCCTTCTTCACAACAATTATGGGCACGCTTTCAATAATTTCATAGGTTGTAAAGCGCTTGCCGCAGGAAATACATTCACGGCGGCGACGTATTTTTTCACCTTCATCAGTAGGTCTTGAGTCAATAACCTTGCTTTCCTCATAGCTGCAAAACGGACATTTCATTTTATTATACCCCTTTTCGGTTAATTTATTTCTTTCCTTCTCTCACTTGATTCAGAATTCCTTCAAGATACTTTGCAGAACGGATAATCTCCTTTTCATCACTGAAGTTATTCGAATAAAGCTCAATAATGTATCTTCCGTTATAACCAACCTTGTGAAGCTGATTAAAAAGGCGCTGAAATTCAAAGGCTCCCTTTTCATCGGGCGGAAGACAATCGTGACCGTTGTCGTCACAGTCACTCAGATGAACATGCACAATGTTGTTTTTCATCACGCTGATGAATTCAAAAGGGTCAACATCAGCCCTTCTTGCCTGCTTTACATCAAGCACCATTTTGAATTCATCGCCCAGATAGTTTTTCATAAAAGCCATAAATTCAGGTGACTGTCCCGCAAAATGAACAACATTTTCATGGGCAACGGTACAACCGAATTTTTTGGCAACCTCATTGAGCTTTCCGAAGCGCTCGGCATACTCCTCAATGCTTATATCAAGCCTGCCTTTTGCACCGTGCATCACAATGTATTTTGCACCGAGTGTTTCGGCCGCCTGAAAATATCTTTTATATCCGTCAATACCGTCACGGTATCTTCTTGAATAGCTTGAAAAGAAATCATAGCCCTCGGAAAATGAACGGTAAGGATGCAGGGACACAACATTCATTCCGTAGGCATCTTTTATTGTTTTCAGCTCACGAACAAAAGACGGCTTAAGCTCGCTTCTGCAATTGAAAAAAATCTCACTGTATTTGAATCCTAATTCAGCAATATGCAAAAAGGATTTTTCTGTTTCAAGGGGATAAAAACACGCTGAAGATGCGCCTATTTCCATTTGAGCCTGCCATCCTTTCATAGTTTTCATTATTAATTATAACAAACATATTTTGAAAATACAACCACATAACATACAAAAATCCTGTTATTAACCCATTTTGAATATAATTCCCACAACTGCCGAAGCGGCAATAAAGGCAATGGGATGAATTTTTTTGAACTTGGTAACACCTATGAAAACAAGGATACTCAGTATGATGCTCTTATAATCAACGGCCATAAAGAAATTACCTGTTTCTGTCATAAGCTCACTGTTGTAATATGCAATTTTTGCAACACCCAGACATGCCGATGTAATAAGACCCACAGATGCCGCTCTGAGTCCGTAGAAGGTATATTCAACATATTTGGAGCTGCGGAATTTTTCCAGCACCTTCATAATTATAAGTATGGTAACAAGGGCGGGCATTGTAAGACCAATTGAAGCCACCACACTGCCAAGAGCGCCGAAGCCCATTCCGTATTCATCAAGAACCTGATAGCCGATATAGGTCGCCATGTTAATGCCCAAGGGTCCGGGAGTGGATTCGGAAATTGCAACCATGTTGGAAATATCCATCTGCGTAAACCAGCCTGTTGCCTCACCCATGCTTGTAAGAAAGGGAAGTGTTGCAAGTCCCCCGCCTACTGAGAACAGACCCACAAAGAAAAACCGACCGAAAAGCTCGACAAGAAGAAGCATAATTTCCATTATTTCTCACCCTCCTTTTTCTTTGTGGCAGCTTTGGGGTTAACAACATTGATAACAAGACCGCAAACACCTGCCGCAACAACAAAAATGATTGGTGACAAGTCCGTAAAGAAGGACAGAACAGTAACAACAAGAAAAATTATAAAGGTTGCAATATCCTTCACGCTTTTTTTGGAAAGCTTTATAACGGAAGAAGCAATAAGAGCAACAACGGCAGCTCTTATTCCTGCAAAAGCATACTGAACTATTACATATTCCTGAAAATTGCTGATAAACATCGCAATAATACCTACGATTATAACCGAGGGAGTTATCACACCAAGGGTTGCAAAAACGGCTCCGAAAAAGCCCTTTGTACGGTAACCGATAAAGGTTGCAACATTTACGGCAATGATACCGGGAGTACACTGACCGATGGCGTAGTAATCCATCAGCTCTTCCTGGGTTGCCCATTTTTTATTTTCTACAACTTCCCTTTGAAGCATCGGAAGCATGGCATAGCCGCCACCAAAGGTAAAGCCTCCGATTCTTGCAAAAATCAAAAACAATTCCAAAATAACTTTCATCAGCAATCTCCTTATAAATTTATAAGGGACGCCCGTCGGCGTCCCTTCGGGAACAATTTAAAGCTCTGCTTTTTGCTTTGAATGCTTTTTAAAGAAATGAAGCATTTCATCAATCGCTCTGTTTGAAATTTCAGATTCGGGATGAAGCACAGGGAAAACATGGGGCAAATCTGTGCCCTTATATTTTTCAAAATCCATAAGCTGATGCTCAATACCCTTTTCCTTAAGAAGAGCCGCACCCTTTCTGGTCTGTGCTCTTGTAAGAGTATCACCTGAAGCGGTGAGAAGAAATGCCGGGGGCATTTTTCCCAAAGGAAGAATCTTGTCCATATTGACATAGGAGCCCCATGCTTCATTTTTATAATTCTTACCGAGCATTATCTTTGTATAATAGCTTGAAAATGAACCGTCATCCATGAAAAGAACGGGACAGGTAAGACCCACTGCATCGAATCTGATGCCTGAATCGTCAACCTCATAAATGCTTCTGAGTTCACTGCTTTGTGAAAGCATGGCAGTCATGAAGGAAAGCATACCGCCTGCCGAGTCACCCGTAACACAGATGCTGTTTTCATCGCAGGGAAAATCTGCAAGATGAGCTTTAATCCACTTAAGGCATTCTGTAATATCCCAAAGCTGTTCCTTCATTGTAACCTCAGGATAAAGACGGTAGCTCATATTGAAAACAACATAACCTTTTTTTGCAAGGGTGAGACAGTAGATTTTGTTCAGCTCCTTGTCGCCGTACATGAAGCCGCCGCCGTGAATATCAATGATAACGGGCAGCTTTTCTGTTGTTTCCTCAGGGTAGTAGACATCCAGCTTATGATAAACATGACCGTCAGGAAGGTATTCGTGGTCATTGGATTCAAAAACACCCTCAGGCGGAGTAAGAGTTGCAATTCTCTTATCGTCCTGTTTTTTTGTATTCTGCCAGAAAGCACCTAATATTTTATTAAGCATTCAAATCACTTCCTTAACATTTGCCGCAAGGCAAATACTTCACATCGGCAAAACCGACATTTAACACACCGAAGGTGTTTTTTACTGTAAAATCTCTTCAGCAGATTTTACATCGGGGGCATTCCGCCGCCGCTCTGAGCCATAGCCTGAGCAAAAAGACCGGGCTTCTTTTCCTTCTTGGGCTTATAAGCGGGAGGGTCAAGAAGCTTTTTCTTTGCTTTTTTACCTGCAGCAGAGGCGAGATATTTGTTAACCTCAATTACGGGAGGAGCCATTGTCTGGCTCATATAGTCAACACAGCGTGCAAGAAGAATCTGGTCGTTGTTCAGCTCACCCATAATTGTAACTGCAATAAGACTCTGAACTGCTGTTGTGCCGTCTTCATAAATTTCGTTAAGAACCTGGAAAAGCTTTTTCATGGTCTGAGGGTTGTTTTCCTTGATAGCAGAAATAACCTTTTCAGTTCCGTACTTTGAAAAGAATTCCTCACCGAAGAATTCACCGTATCTTTCAAGGTTTTCCTTATACATGGGACGAAGCTCGGGGAACACAAGGCAAAGCTTGCTTGCAAGGGTATTTGCATCATAGAATGAACCGTGCTTAACAGCATTTTTTGAAACGGTCTGAGGTGTTTTCTGCTGTGCCTTTTTGTAAACGGTAGGATTCTTTACACCGAATTTGGCATTAAGCGTTTCAGCCATTTCATTTGTAACATATTTTACATCCTTTACGTCAGCATCTTCGGAAAGAAGTGAAGCAGAAATACGCTTGTTGGTGTTGTCTGCATCCTCGCCTGCATAAAGGGCAAGAATTCCGTTTACATATTCAAACTTAAGTGCACCCTTTTCGCCCTGATAAAAAGCTGATAATTCTTCATCGGTCTGTGCAGCGTTTTCAGGTCTGCACTCTTCAAAACCATACTTTGAAAGCTCTTCACCGAGAGAATCGAGCACTTTTTTGAAATTTTCGTTTACATTACTCATAGGATATACTCCTTTTAGAAAATATTTTAAATTATATGTCAGTATAGTAGTATATCACAAAAAAACGCCTTTGTCACCATATAAAGCAAAAATATATACACCAAAAAGCAAATTTATTCAGTTTTGCCGAAGAGCAGCCATGTAAAAAATTCAGTAAAATATTGACAAAGATTATATTATGAATTATAATCATATTGTTGAAGTGTCCGATATCGGTCACACAAAATTTGAAACGGAGGAATATCCTATGAAAAAAGCATTATCAGTTGTTCTCTCTGTTCTTGTTATTTTCTCCATGTTAGGAGTTATGGCATTCGCAGCAGACGAACCCCCCATCACAGTTAAGTTTGTTGATTATGACGGTTCAATAATCAAGGAAATCAAGGTTACTTCAGGTACAATCCTCACACCCTATGTTCCCGAATCTCCTGACAGAGCTGACACCGACACTACAGACTACAGCTTCATCGGTTGGAAGGGTGCAGACGGTAAAACCTACCACGCATCAACCTTCCCCACACCCACACTCGCTGAAGGCGAAACAACAAAGGAAATCATCTACACTGCTGATTATTCAGAAAAAGACACAACAGGTTATCAGTCATTCTTCAATTTCCTTGAATCAATCTTTGAAAGAATCAACCTGATTTTTGAATACTTTGCAAGATGGTTCAATTTTTAATAGTTGAATAAATTAAATCCCATCGCTCAGGCGATGGGATTTTTTTGTTTTCTTTATTTACTTCAGAGCATTGCTTGAGTTAACAAGAAGAGTTGAATAAGCAAACAGCACATCCTGATTATCGAAGGTGATATAGTCACCTATCATATCAGGCATGATGTATCTTGTGTCAATCAGGGTGATTTTTTCATATCCGGAAAGCAGCAGAGGTGCTAAGCTGCTGCCGAAGGAATCACGGAAAATTACAAGCTCCTTTCCTGATTCTCCCATAGGGTTGGTTACCTGCATAAAAGACACTGCACCCGAAAGAAAAACATCGTAACGGTCCATGCCCTCAAGCTTTTCCATATCATAAACCTTAGTGGTTTTCTTTGTTTCAAGGTTGAAAACACTGCAGGAATTAATTTCATCATTTGTAAGATATTTTATTTCATCACTGTCAAGAGGTAATGCGGACTGTCCGTAATACACACCGAAAAATTCACCGGCGCTTTTTTCTTCATAATCGGACACTTTTTTCATACCCATTTCTTCACGGATTATGTCTGCGACAGCGGTAATTTTCTCCTGCTTCCAGTGAGTATCCGTTGTGTAGTAATCATCAATTGAAAGAAGGTCTTCAATTCCGATTTTTGTCATGTGGGAAAGCTCACTGTCAACCGCCATAAAAAGCTCACCGTACTCGAAGGCAGGGTATCCGTTTTCCTTTGCAAGAAAATAATTCTTGTCAGGGATTATGCTGTAATACACCTTACAGTCTGTGCCCTCAATGTATGAGGAATAAAGAGAGTTTATCTTGTCTGTGAAATTCTTCACAAGATCTTCATTGAGCACAGGGTCAAGCTTACTTGCATGGCCCTGGGCAATATAAATTCCCGTGTTGTCCTTCTGCTGAAGCACATCAAAATGCACCCTTGCCTTCAGACGGCGGAACAGGTCACGCATAGGAAACTGATCCGAAAGATAGCTTTCAAAATCCTTCATGAAGCTGCCGCCCTGAAGCGCCGAAATGCTGAGCTCGGGGAACTGCTGAAGCTTTCTTCTCTCCCACTGAGAGATTTCTTCATCGGGACTTATAAGCTGAAAAACAGCGGTGCCCCCGACGATAAGACAGAACACGAGTACAACTGTTATATATCTTAATTTTTTCATCTGAGCACCCCCTTAAAATCTGAAGTAAAGGAAGGGATTGAAGGACCCGTCAACAAGGTATGCCGTGCAGATTATAAGAATAACTGCCAGCACAATGGGTTCAAGCACTGCCGTTATTTTCTTTTCTTCAAGCTTTCTTCCAAGGTTTCTGAAAACAGGAGTTGCTGCAAAGAATGACACAATCAGAATAACCGCATAGCTTTTAAGGTTATAAACAGTGTCGTCTGAAATCAGAGGCAGACCACCCATGCCGAACATGTTTTTTATGTCGTCCCAGGCTTGTGTGAAGGTTGTTGCATTGAAAAGCACAAAGGAAATCACAACGGCAAAAACAACATAAAAATGTTGGAAAAACGAGGGAGTCTTTTTAAGCGCTTTTCCGAAAACATACTTTTCAAGAATAAGAAGCACACCGAAGTAAACGCCCCAGCTCATAAAGGTCCATCCGGCTCCGTGCCATATACCCGTAAGGGCCCATACGATAAGAATATTTATAATGTGACGCAGCTTTGTTGTTCTGTTGCCGCCAAGGGGAATATACACATAATCCCTGAACCATGAGCCGAGAGACATATGCCATCTTCTCCAGAATTCAGTGATGCTTTTTGAGATATAGGGATAATCGAAATTCTCAAGGAATCTGAAGCCCAGAATATTTCCCATGCCGATTGCCATATCACTGTAAGCAGAAAAGTCAAAGTAAATCTGAAGTGAAAAAGTCACAGCATATAACCAGCTGAAAATCACGGAAGGCTCTGCAGATGCTCTGTATGAGGCAACAAGTGAACCGAGAATATTTGCAATAAGCACCTTTTTGCCAAGGCCGTAGATAAATCTGCGCATTCCCTTTGCAGCTTTTTCAAGGGTATGTGTTCTTTCCTCAAGGTCTTCTGCAACGGTTGTGTATCTAACAATAGGTCCTGCAATAAGCTGAGGGAACAGAACAATGTAAGCGGCAAGGTTTATCCAGTTTTTCTGTGCGGGAGTGTCCTTACGGTAAACATCCACAATATAGCTCAGCGCCTGGAAGGTATAAAAGCTGATACCGATTGGGAGTGCAAGGTTTAAAAGAGAAATTTGTGAATTTGCTATTGCATTGACGGTACCGATTAAAAAATCCGTATACTTAAAAACGGCAAGAAACCCAAGGGGCACCGCCACTGATAAAATCAGCAAAGGCTTTGCCCATCGGGTTTCACGAATTTTTTCGATTGTACGTCCCGCAAAATAGCAAAAGGTTATGGTGACAAGCATCAGAACCGCATACTTCGGCTCACCCCACCAATAAAAGGCGAAGGAGAATATAAGAAGTACTGTGTTTTTAAGCTTCTTGGGTGCGATAAAATATACCACTAAAACCAAGGGCAAAAACACATATAAAAAGGGAAGGGACGAAAATACCATGATTCAATTAACCTTTTTTGATTGTCTCGCCTGTAAGAGCGCCAACATTTGTTTCGAAAGCACTTACCATGCCGTCTGCAATTGTTGCACCGAACTGTGAGTCTACCATGATGAACATGATAAGGTCTGCTGAGGAAGCAACACGAACCTGGTCTGCTTCAACACAGATCCACTTTCTTGTGTCAACGTTTTCAGCAATTGATTTTTTGAGTTCTTCTGTTTTTGATGTGTCAGCAACTCTTGCAAGAACAAGTGAGTATGCCTGTGAACCCATCATTGTTTCTGAGAAGATAACTTCCTTGAAAGCTGCAGTGTCTGAAACACCGAGATAATAGCTGAGTGAGTCTGCATCTGCAAGGTCAACGGGAGCACCCTCTGTCATAACCATAAGCTCAACGGGGTTTGTTTCATACATCTTTGCGCAAAGAGCTGAAAGTGTACCCTCGTAGGTTGTTACAACTGCGTTGCCGTCTGTTGCATTACCGTCTGTTGTCTTACCTGCACATGCTGCAAGAGTAAAGAGCACAACGAGTGCAAGTACGATTGCTGTAATTTTTTTCATTTTGAAATCCTCCTGATTCTCTGTTTGTTTTATTTTGTACACGCAATTTACATTTATAACCTAATATTGATACGTAAATAAAAACAATATGTTAAACTGCTGTTAATAACCCTTATATTTTTGCACTTTACATCAGTTTTTTGTGCCGCTGTTTTTTTCTGCAATTTTTTTGGCCTTCTCAATGGCAGCCTTGTAAGGCATGAGCATACCCTCATTCATTGCATTTGCAGGAATTTTTGACTTAGGAAGTGCCATAAGACCGCCGACAAGATACATTGCGAGCATTCTGGGGCGCTGCTTTTGCGGGAAGTCATACTGACCGTGTGCTTTATAGAATTTGTGGTCAGCCTTCATAAGACCCTGCATGATGTAAATAAGGTCACGGAAAATCTTCATACCGCCAACACCGTAGAAGTTTGCGGGTCTTGTATATGAATTCTGAACTGCGTAGGCAAGAGTTTTTGCAAGACGGTCAATTTCAGCATCGGGGTTGATTTCGTCTGTTGCAACACCGGAGAGGAAGTTGCCTCCGACTTCGCTTCTGCCTTCAATAATTGCCTGAAGGTTTGCTTCCTTTGAATATTCACCGCTTACAAGATAGCCTACAGGCATACCCATGGTGACAGTACGGTGACCGTTACAGAACTGTCTGTCATCGTACATTTTGAATCTGGGACCCATAGAGTGGTCTTTTATTGTGAAAGCATAAACAATTGCTGAGCCTGACTGAATTTCATTGCGAAGGAAGTCGTCAAAGCCGTCTTTGTAAATGCATTTACCCGACACTGCACAGTTGAAGCATCCGAGGCATCCGCCCTTGATAGGATATTCACCGATGTTGACAACCTTTGACTTGATGGGAAGTACAGCCTGAAAACGGTTAATCATGCTTCTGAGCTGAGCGTTATCCTTTTCGCAGTCAGTAACAATGACAACCTCACCTGCACCCTTTGCCATAATGCAATCAGCTGCTGTTACCTTAACAGGCTTTTTAGCCTTGGCGGGAGCTGCGTGAAGCTCATAAAAATTGTTTTCGCAGGACCAGATAACAAGCTTAAAAAATTCTTCGGCATCCTTCTGCCCTTTTGATGTTGTAAGGTCGTCCATATCGGCAGAAAGACCTTTTATAACCTTAAGGCCCATATCATAGCAGTTATCTTCAACATACTTGTGGGCGGTGATATCATAGAAATGCTTTGAGGTTGTAATCTGAGTGGCAAATTTTGCAGAAAAGTCAATATCTGTCTTTTTCATCATTTCAATGAAATAATGAAGCTGTGAAGGAGCGATAAAGGTATAGATAGGATAAGAAAAAATGATCAGCTCTGCTTCACGGAGCTTTTCTTCAGCTGAGGAAAAATCACGCTGAAGCTTTTTAATCTGCTGACCGGCATGAATCACACTGAACTCGTGTTCGGGATGAAGAAGCTCAAGATATTTGCAGGTCTGCAGTGTTATACTGTATTTACCTTTAGGACTGCCGTTTACAATTAAAATCTTCATATTTTTTACCTTCCTTTTGTGTTAGACATGGTGAGTATATAATAACATCTGTCAAAGCAGTTAAATTTCCAAAATAGAACAACACTGCAAATTCCCTCAAGAAAAGGTTGACAAAAAATAATAAAGATAGTATAATCTCAAAGCACAGCAAAACAGCATAACATATTAATTCATCGAGGCGTAGCTCAGTTTGGTAGCTTTGCGCCTGAAGCACCTCCTGCGGAGGTATTTGCGAAGGCGAAAAGGCGCAGCGGTCAAAATCGCTCGGCGCTCCAAGCCGACAAGCGATTTTGGGCACCGCAAGAGTAAGCCTGCTTTGGGCAAAGCAGGACAAAAAGGCAAAAAAATGAAACAGCATAACATATTAATTTATCGAGGCGTAGCTCAGTTTGGTAGAGTGCCTGCTTTGGGAGCAGGATGCCGCAGGTTCAAGTCCTGTCGCCTCGACCATATAGAACAAATCCGAACCCTTACCTTATAGGTGAAGCGTTCGGATTTGTTGTTTATACAGCATAACTATATGTATTATATGGTATAAATAGATTATTAAAATTGCTCCTCTATATGATTATTTTTGGACAATTAATATAAATTATAAGAGAATTTAT
>JAZSHC010000014.1:0-12244 GCA_045533065.1 Acutalibacteraceae bacterium | reverse complement strand
AGGCGGTATCTTTTTACAGCGTATTCAATATCGCTTCCTGCGGTGGCCACGTAGTTTCATCTTCCGCCATCTATGGCGGAACGTACAACCTTTTTGCTGTTACAATGAAGAGAATGGGCATCGAGTTCACGTTCGTTGCTCCCGATTGTTCCGATGAAGAGCTTAATGCGGCTTTTCGTCCCAATACAAAGGCAGTTTTTGGTGAAACTATCGCAAATCCCGCCCTTGACGTTCTTGACATTGAAAAATTTGCAAATGCGGCACACCGTCACGGTGTACCCCTCATTGTTGACAATACCTTCCCCACACCTATCAACTGCCGTCCTTTTGAACACGGCGTTGACATTGTTACTCACTCCACAACAAAGTATATGGACGGTCATGCAACACAGGTGGGCGGTGTTATTGTTGACAGCGGTAACTTTGACTGGACACAGAACGATAAGTTCCCCGGTCTTACAACCCCTGATGACAGCTACCACGGTATCACTTATACAGAGCGCTTCGGTAAAGGTGCATATATCACAAAGGCTGTGGTTCAGCTTATGCGTGACCTCGGTTCAATTCCCGGCCCTCAGAATGCATTCCTTTTAGGTCTTGGCCTTGAAACACTTGCCCTTCGTATGGAAAGACATTGCAGTAATGCCGAAAAAGTTGCAAAGTATCTTTCAGACAGTGAGCTGGTTTCATGGGTATCATACCCCGGTCTTGAAGGCGATCCCCAGTACGAGCTTGCAAAGAAATATATGCCAAAGGGCACATGCGGTGTAATTTCCTTCGGCGTCAAGGGCGGAAGAGAAGCCGCAACAAAGTTCATGGATTCACTGAAGCTTGCATCTATCGTAACTCACGTTGCAGATTCAAAAACCTGTGTGCTTCATCCTGCATCAACAACTCACCGTCAGCTTTCGGAACAGCAGCTTGTTGAAGCCGGTGTTAAGAGTGACCTTATCCGCCTTTCAGTTGGTATTGAAGATGTTGAAGATATCATTGCCGACATCGAGCAGGCACTCTGCTCAGCTACCGCTGAGTAAATGCAAAATGCAAAGTGTAAAGTGCAAAATGGCGGGAGAGCTCTGATTTAAAGGGATTCTTCAGCTCGCAGATAAATCTCACGATAAGTGGCAGTAAACTTTGAAATTGAGAAGCAATTTTCCTGACTACTAACTACTAAAAATAACGAGGTTAAAATAAATTATGAAACTTGGTATAGTCGGCCTGCCAAATGTAGGCAAAAGTACACTTTTTAATGCGATAACCAATGCAGGCGCTCAGTCTGCCAACTATGCTTTCTGCACAATTGAGCCCAATGTGGGCGTTGTTGCAGTTCCTGATGAAAGACTTGATAAGCTCAAAGAGATGTATAATCCTGTGAAGTTCACACCTGCAACAATTGAGTTTGTTGACATTGCAGGTCTTGTAAGAGGTGCTTCAAAGGGTGAAGGTCTCGGCAACAAGTTCCTTTCACATATCCGTGAGGTTGACGCAATCATTCATGTTGTGCGTTGCTTTGAGGATGACGATATTATCCACGTTGACGGCAACGTAAACGCAAAAAGAGATATTGAAACAATCAACCTTGAGCTTATTCTTTCTGACCTTGAAATGATTGACAGAAGAATTGACAGAACCTCAAAGGCAATGAAGGGTGACAAGAGCCTTGCTTCACAGGTTGAATTCCTGAAAAGAGTGAAAGAAGCTCTTGAAAACGAAAAGCCTGCAAGAAGTGTTGAGTGTGATGAGGATGAAGCTGCAATTATTGCAGAATCTGCTCTTCTCACATCAAAGCCTGTTATTTATGCATGTAACATGAGCGAGGCTGACTTCGTTTCGGGTATCGATACCAACGAAAACTATAAGGCTGTTTGTGAAATTGCAGCAGCAGAGGGTGCAGAGGTGCTTCCCATCTGTGCAGGGCTTGAGGCAGAAATTTCTTCACTTTCAAAAGAGGATAAGGAGATGTTCCTTACAGACCTTGGCGTTGAATCAAGCGGTCTTGACCTTCTTATCCAGAGAAGCTATAACCTTCTTGGACTTATTTCATATCTTACTGCAGGTCAGCCCGAGGTAAGAGCATGGACAATCAAAAAGGGAACAAAGGCTCCTCAGGCAGCAGGTAAGATTCATTCGGATTTTGAAAGGGGTTTCATCCGTGCTGAGGTTGTATCCTTTGATAATCTTATGGCTTGCGGAACTCTTGCTGCAGCAAAGGAAAAGGGCCTTGTGAAAAGTGAAGGCAAGGAATATGTGATGAAAGACGGAGACATCGTGCATTTCCTTTTCAATGTATAATATTTTACATGATATAAAAAGTCTGCTACTTCGGTAGCAGACTTTTTGCTTTTATATTGACTTGAGAAGTGCGGGTACCTTGAAGATTGCGCCGGGAATACCCACAAGAATTTTGCAAAGACCTCTGCCGGCACCGTCGCCGTTAAGAATCATGAGAAGACCTTCGGCCATTTTTTCACTGAAGATGCCTGAGGACATGGTGATGAAGTTTCTGATGGGAATTTCAAGTGCCATAGCCTTTATCATGCCTGCGCTGGGGTCATCGGGCTTGAATATGAGACCCATAATCCAATCAATGAGTCTGTTGACTCTGCCGCCCCACTTGGTGTGCTTTGCGTCGCCCAGGCTGTTTGAAACGGTCAGCTTCTGAGTTTTGTCAAAGCTTGAGGAAGGAATCGGGAAGCCGAGAAGTGCTTCATATTCGCTGTCGGGAACATTCTTGACATTTGCACCGTAGTAGGAGGGTGCTGTAGCTTTGTAATCGGGTACAACTGCATCGACGGTTGAAACAACCTCAATTTCAGCTGTGAGTCTGATGTCACGGCTTGAAGCACCAACAAGAATTTCGAACTTGCCTGATTCAACGTGCCAATCCATAATGTTGACATTATAGTAAGCAAAAGCACGCTTGCAAAGAGTGATTTCAACTGTCTTTTCTTCTCCGGGCTCAAGATAAACTTTTTTGAAGCCTTTGAGCTCCTTTTCAGGACGGAAAATTGTGCTGTCAACATCCTTTACATAAAGCTGTGATGCTTCCGCACCGGCAACTGAACCTATGTTCTTGATTTTGTAGGATACGGTAACTGTGTCTGTATCCTTGATTGAGTCAGCACTGAGCTTTAAGTCGGAATATTCAAACTCAGTGTAGGAAAGACCGAAGCCGAAGGGGAACAGTACATCTTTTTTTGCCGTATCGTAATATCTGTAACCGATATAAATACCGTCTCTGTGTTCTGCAGTCTGGTCTGTGCCGGGATAGCTTTCGGCGTTTGCAACGTCAGAAAGTGAAAGAGGATAGGTTTCTGCAAGCTTGCCTGAGGGATTTACTTTGCCTGAAATCACTCGTGCAAGGGCAAGACCGCCTGCCTGTCCGCCAAGGTATCCGTTGACAACAGCCTTCACATCACTGAGCCAGGGCATAACAACAGGTGAGCCGCCGGAAAGAACAACGATAACATTGCTGTTTACCTTAAGAATTTCAGAAACAAGGTTGTTATGTGAAACGGGAAGGTCAAGGTGGCTTCTGTCATAGCCCTCTGATTCATAAGCTTCTGTAAGACCGATGAAAAGAAGAACGGTTTCTGCCTCACCGGCGACCTTGCAGGCCTCAGCAACAAGCTCATCGGAAACCTTGTCGGTTTTCTTGTCATAACCCTGAGCATAGGTTGTGTTATAACCGGCATCCTTCAAGGCTGAAAGAGCATCTGTAAGCTCAGTGGGATTGATAAGTGAGCTGCCTGCACCCTGGAAACGGGGTGACGCTGCCATTTCACCGATAACTGCAATTTTCTTATCCTTTGCCAGAGGGAGTGCAGCGTCTTCATTTTTAAGAAGAACGATACACTGTGAATGTATTTTTGCTGCGAGCTCATGATGAGCCTTCTTGTCATAGGTTGCATCGCAAAGAGCATCCTTTGATTTGAGCATAAGTGTAAGCATTCTGTCGGCTGCTTTATCAACAACAGCCTCGTCAAGAGTGCCGTTTTTAACAGCTTCAACAATTTTTCTGTCGCCAAGTCCGCCTGATGCGGGCATTTCAAGCTCGTTACCTGCTTTGATGCCCACAACTCTGTCGTTTGCTGCACCCCAGTCTGTAACAACAAGGCCCTCGAAGCCCCACTCATCACGGAGAATCTTATTCTGAAGATAGTCGTTATCTGAGCAGTAGGTACCGTTGATTTTGTTGTATGCATTCATGATTGTCCAGGGCTGAGCCTTCTTAACTGCAATTTCAAAAGCAGTGAGATAAATTTCACGGAAGGTTCTTTCGTCAACAACGGAGCTGATTGTCATTCTGCGCTTTTCCTGGCTGTTGACAGCAAAATGCTTCATGGATGTGCCCACATTTTTTGACTGTACGCCATTGATAAAGCCTGCGGAAAGCTCACCTGCAAGAAGGGGATCTTCGGAAAAATATTCGAAGTTTCTGCCGCAAAGGGGAGAACGCTTCATGTTAGCTCCGGGACCGAGAAGTACACTTACTTTTTCTGCGAGGCACTCTTCACCCAGGGCAACACCCATTTCATAAAGAAGCTCAGGGTCCCATGAGCATGCTGTTGTTGCCGCTGTGGGGAAGCATGTTGTGGGAACGGAATCGCTCAGACCTGATTTGTCACTGTTTTTGTCGGGATTTTTCTTTCTCAGACCGTGAGGACCGTCAGTAATCATGATTTCGGGAATACCGAGCTTTTCAATTTCTTTAAGATGCCAGTAATCCTTACCGGAGCAGATGGCAACCTTTTCTTCAAGAGTAAGCTTTGAAAGTAGTTCTTGATTCTTCATATTTGACCTCCTGATTTTTAGTCATCTTTTTAATTATAACTTTATAATTCCTTAAGGTCAAGTAAATTTATTAATTTATACTTCACTAAAACTTGAAAATACCTTCAAACAGTTTTTTGCTTTTCGGATTACTGTTGCACCAAGCGGCATCACTGCAAACAAGAATTGTATCGTCACCGATAATATCGATGTCCTGCCAGCAGATTTTTATATCCTCATCTCTGCCGAAAATACCAAGACCTCTGTTTCGGCCCCAGATTATAAGGGATACAATACAACCTGAGCAGGTGTCAATTTCAACATCACAAACCTGACCCAGACGGCAACCGTTTTTTGAGTTTATTACTTCTTTGTTTCTGAGTTCTGTTATACAGCAGTTCATATTATCACCTCTGTATATTCTATTCCGGAGCAGACATATAATTGCAAAAAAATCACCTTAGCGGATATCTCAGCCAAGGTGATTATTCTGACAGAACTTTTTACAGTGCTTTTACAAGTTCTTTGAACATTGTGCCGCGTTGCTGGTAGTTTTTGAACATACCCCAGGAAGCGCAGGCGGGGGAGAGAAGGCAGCAGTCACCGTCTTTTGCTTCTTTTGCACAGATTTCAACAGCTTCTTCAAGTGAGTCGGCAAAAACGTAATCACTGAAGCCGATTTTATCACAGGCGGCTGCAATGCTTTCTTTTGTCTGCCCGATAAGAACAAGCCTTCTTACTTTTTCGGGGAAGCGGCTTACCCATTCCTCATACTCGCTTTTTTTGTCATATCCGCCTGCAATGAGCACTGTTTTTGAGGGCATTGCGTCAATTGCTTTTATTGCCGCATCGGTGTTTGTGCCTTTTGAGTCGTTATAATACTTAACACCGTTTTTCTCGCACACAAACTCAATTCTGTGCTCAACTGCAGTGAAGCTTTTAACAGCCCCTTTTATTGTTTCAACGGGTACACCGAAGCTCATTGCTATTGCAGTTGCCGCCATGATGTTTTCAAAGTTGTGAAGTCCCACAAGATTGGTTTCATCGGTGCGAAGGAAAAGGGTGCTGTTTCCGTTTTCTGCGATGTAGATACCGCCGTCTTCGTAATAAAGACCGTCTGTGAGCTTTCTTTGAGAAGAAAAGAAAACAACCTTGCACTTCAGCTCCTTGCTGAATTCACGAAGAACATTATCTTCAAAATTAAGCACACAGAAGTCGTTATCATCCTGATTCTTTGCAATGGATTTTTTGACGTCGGCATAGTTTTCCATTGTCTTGTGCCTGTCAAGGTGGTCGGGGGTGATGTTGAGAATTGCAGAAACCTTCGGCTTGAAGGTGAGCATGGTTTCAAGCTGGAAGGAGCTGATTTCAGCAACGGTGGCGCCTTCCTGCTTTGAAGTAAGAGCAAGACCTGTATAGGGAATTTCAATGTTGCCCACAAGCAGGGTGTCATTGTTCCACGCTTTTACAATTTCGTATGTAAGAGCAGTGGTAGTGGTTTTGCCGTTAGTTCCCGTAATGCCGATTACTCTGCCTTTATCATAGCGATAAGCGAGTTCAATTTCACTCCATACGGGTATACCTTTGCCGATAACCGCCTTCATAACGGGAACTTCGAGAGGCACACCCGGGGATACAACACACACAGAAATTGACTCAAGGTCTTTATCCGTAATATCACCGAGAACAAACTGTACATCCTCTTTCTTATCGAGTCTTTCAATAACAGCCTGTGTGTCAAGATCGGTTTTGCTGTCGTATATAACAAAATCTTTTCCAAGTTCAAAAAGCATATTCGCAGAACAGATTCCGCTTCTGCCTGCACCCACAATAAGATATTTTTCCATAAAAGCACCGCTTTCCTTAAAATATACACTATTGTATCACTATGTGAATTTTAAATCAAGGTTACAAAAGCAAACCGCCCAAATTTTTGCAGGGCTTTTTGGTGATTTGACAGAATGAATCCCCCGATTATTGACTTTTACTTTTATTGGGGTATAATTAAGGTACAAAAAACAAATACGGAGGAAAGAAGTTATGAAATTATTTAAAAGAACGCTTTGCCTTGTTCTCTCACTTGTTATGGTTTTTTCTGTAACTGTTTTTGCAGGTGCTGAGAATGAAACAGTGACCGATACAAATGAAGTCACCGGCTTTACAGAAGAGGACTTCCTTTATGCAAAGGGTCAGAAGATTTATAACCGTAAGGGTGAAGAAATTCAGCTTAAGGGTGTAAACCTCGGTGCATGGCTTGTCCGTGAGGACTGGCTCAACCCTGACCACATTCCCGAAGAAGTGCTTGCAGAGAAGAAGTATGACGGTGAAATGGTTTACGATAAGCTTGAGGAACGCTTCGGCAGAGAAAAGGCTCACGAGCTTATGACAATGTTCTATGAAAACTGGATTACCGAATGGGACCTTGACAACATCAAGGCCCTTGGCTTTAACTGTGTGCGTGTTCCCTTCTGGTACAGAAACTTCTATTTTGACGATAACGGTACAAAAATCCTTGACGAAAACGGTGAATGGGATTTTTCAATTCTCGACTGGGTTATTGAGGAATGTGGCAAGCGTGAACTTTATGTCATTCTTGATATGCACGGAGCCGTTGGCTCACAGAGCGATGCACCTCACAGCGGACGTGCTTTCGCAGGTCATCAGCTTTATGAACAGAGCGAAAGAGGCGAAAGATACCGTGAGCTTACATGTGAGCTTTGGTCAGCAATTGCCGGAAGATACAACGGCAACCCCACAGTTGCAATGTATGACCTTCTCAATGAGCCTATGTGCGATGTAAGCTGCACTGAAATTGAAAGACGTATAAAGAATGAATGGATTTACGGCATTCTTTACGACACAGTCCGTGGTGCTGATGCCGATCACATCATCACAATGGAATGCATCTGGACTGCTCTTGCTCTTCCTCACGCATATATGAAGGGCTGGGACAATGTTGTATATCAGGTTCACTTCTATAATAACTCAGACTTTATTTTCACCTTCTTCTGTCTTATGACAAAGCTGTGGCATTTTGATGTTCCCATGATGATGGGTGAATTCTATCCCCACCAGAAAACAACCTGGGATAACAGCTTCAAGACAATGAACAACCTTAACTTCAGCTGGATGCTCTGGACCTATAAGGCAACAGGCCACGGAATGTGGAGCTCAGACTGGTGCCTGTACGGAGCAAAGGACGGCTTCTGGAGAGCAGACATCTACAACGGCTCTTATGAGGATATTGCTGAAGCATGGTCTGCTGAAAGACTTAACACACAGACAGGCTTCCAGGATACAGGACATTATTCAGCAAATGTTGAAAGATTTCTCGGTGAATAAAAATACATAAAAAAATATCGGAGCAGTCGCTCCGATATTTTTTTATCTGTTTATCAGCTTCCGATGAGGCCTTCCTTGAGTGAAATCTCAAAGCCCTGGTCCTTATATCTGTTATACATGTCAACATTGTTGATGATGTTGACTATTCTGCCCACAAAGAAGGCAATGTACTTAAGATACCATGCAGGATTCTTATATGTGTGACCGCCTTCCTTTGAGGTTTTTGTGATTGTGAGACGGTTGAATTCTTCTCCGCTTTCAACGGTGTAGGATTTGAATGTGAGTGTATCTTCAGTGAAGTCCATAAGGCTGTATACGGTTTCTTCTTCAAGCCATACATAGCCTGCATTTTCGCCAACGGGAGGAACATTGCCCTCGTCATCAAGAAGGGGAGCATGTCTGCTGATAGAGCCCGATGACATGTAAATTGTGCCTGCAGGGTCTGTAAGCTCTGCGTTCTGACCAACCTTTTCAACAGTTTCTCTGTTGTAAATTACATTTGAAATGCTGTAATAATGGCTGTGACCGGTGAGAACCATATCAACACCGAATTCATCGAAGAAGGGTGTCCAGAGAAGTCGGAGCATAGTGTTTTCAGTGTCGAGCCAGGGCTCTCTGCCGCCGAACATATCATGGTGCATGGAAGCAATTATCCATGTTGCATCAGCATTGGCTTGTGTTGCCTCTTTCATGAATTTATAATGCTCTCTCATTGAAACATTGCATGAATCAAGCATAAGGAAAAGAGCATTGCCGTATCTGTACCAGTAGTCTGTACCTATGTAGGATCTGAAGGTCTGGTCAGGCTCATTGGGGTATGCGGTGTAATATTTGTAGCCTACGCTTTTACGGTCATGGTTGCCCACTGTAATTGAAAAAGGAAGCTCCTTGACTGCGTTGGGGGCACTGAGACCTATGAACTCGTTGCGAAGACCTTCTGAAGCCTGGTCGCCGCCTGAAACAATAAGATCAAGGCTGTTTCCTTCTTTTTCTGCCTGAAGCACTGCTGAATCAAGGGCTTTATCCCAAAGATAAGCAGTGTCGCGTACTTCGTTTTCGTTTTCATCGCTTTCGCTGACATGAATATCTGAAACATACATTGCAGTGAAAGCACCGGCTTTTTCAACCTTGAAGGTATATTTTTCCGATGTGAAATCACCGCTTACACATTTATAGGTGTAAGTGCCCTCGGCGAGCTCTGAAAGAACCGCTGAAAGACGGAAGTCACCTTCGGGGGTAGCTTTTGCAACTGCATCAATCTTCTTTGTGCTTTCTGAAGATTTGAGTTCAACATAACCTGTGTCGCTGACACTGTACCAAGCAACAATTCTTTCCTTTTCGTTGCTTCCGGGGAACAGAGTAACAGCAGCTGCAATTTCTTCACTGTTTTTATCCCATGCGGTGTTCCATGCTTTTTCTGATGTGTTGTCTTTGGCGGCAAGAGCCGTTGTTGAAACAGAAAAAAGCATGATAAGTGTGAGTGCAAGGCTTATGATTCTTTTTGACTTTTTCATTCTGACTTTCTCCTTTTGGTTTATATTTACGAAAGCAATTATAGCAAATAATATTTCAAAAGTCTATAAATATAAAACATAATTTTCCTGAAAAACGTATAAAAAGAGCTGTACAACAATCGGTACAGCTCTTTGTCATTTTAGATTTCTGCTTCGGTAGCTTCTCTCTTTTCACGGATGAAAGCATAGATAGGTTCAAGCTTTTCTTTTGTAAGAGGATATCCGAATCTCATGAGAATCCATACACCGGTATAAACAACAGCGGGGATAATTGTGCAGATAAACATAATCTTCTTACTTGTTTCGTTTTCAGTAATGAAGCCGATGCCTGCAACGTCCTTGTCGTACTTTGCCCACTGAAGAAGGTAAAGGCCGAGAGTATCTGCAATTGTCTGGCCGAATTTACGTGAGAAGGTGTAAACGGCGTAAACTGCGCTTTCGTTTCTGATGCCTGTTGCATATTCCTGATAGTCGATAACGTCCATAACAACTGCCCAGCAGGTAAGGCTTACAAAGGTATAACCCATACCGATTACGAAAAGAGCAATCATAAATATAGGCCAGGGAAGTCTGCCGTTTACGGGATCAATCATATCAAGAATTGACTGGTTGTTTGCAATAATTGCAATGGCTACTGCGGAAATTGCCGAAACAATTGTTGCTTTACCGCAAAGCTCCTTTTTGCCGTATTTGGCAGAAAGCTTGCCGATGAAGGGGATAAGGATAACTGTGGGAAGGTATGTACAAACTGTGCCGAGAAGGCTGAGGTTTGTGTTTTCAAAGTAGTTCTTATAAAGGTATGCATTGAAGGAGCCGAACTGAAGCTGGCCGCTGATAAGCACACCTGCGAGTGCAACGGTAACAAAGGGACGAGATTTTAAAAGTCCGAGGTAGGTTGCCTTGAAATCAATGTCAGGCTGTGCCTCTGAGGGAACTCTTTCCTTTGTTGATTTATAGCCCCAAAGATAGAAGACGAGTGAAAGCACAGCCATTGCAACACCGAAGATGAACATCTTGTTGCCGTCCGCCTGCTGAACCTCTTTACCGTCGATTGTAACATTGTTATAGATGAACATGGGTGCAACAAAAAGAACAACTGCGCCGCCGATGCCTGAACCGATTGAGCGGAAGGTTGAAAGAAGGCTTCTGCCTGCGGGGTCATCGGTAATAACTGAAGCAAGTGAGCCGAAGGGGATGTTCATACCTGTATACATCATACCGTAGAAGGTGTATGTAATGTAAGCAAGAACGAGAAGCCAACCGCTTGAAAGACCTAACCTATTATAAGGGGCAAAGCAGAGGAGCGTTGAAAGTGCAAGAGGGAAGGCTACCCATTTAAGATAGGGGCGGAACTTTCCGTCCTTTCTGGGAGCGTTTTTAGCAACCATTGCACCCCAGATGGGGTCGTTGATACAGTCCCAGACTCGGGTAATCATAAACATTGTGCCTGCTTTGCCGGCTGAAATGCCGATAACGTCTGTCAGGAACACCTTGAGGAAGGAGGAAATGTAGGTAAGGTTAAACATATTACCGGCTTCAGCTATTGTATAGCCTGCCGCTTCCTTTATACCGATTTTGTTAGGATGATTGTTAACCGGCTTTTCCTTTTTTACTTTTTCTTTAGCCATTGATTTTATCTCCTTTGTATTTATTCAATCAGAAGAAAAGACCTTCTTTTATGGTGATTTCGCCAACTTCAAAGCCCTTTTCGCTTATTGCTTCAACAAGAAGCTTATCGTCAACTTCAGTTTTCATAGTTGCAGTTACAGTTTTTTTCTGAAGGTCCACTTTAGCCTTTGACACACCGTCAATTGCCGAAAGGGCATTTTCAACAGCTTTTGCACAGTTGGGGCAGTGCATGCCTTCAACCTGAATTATTTTTTTCATAATGACACTGACTCCTTTCTTTTTTCTGCTTTATTAACATATAATAGAATACACCAACGCCAAAGAAAAAGCAAGATTTATTTTTAAACACATGCATAAATGTTCCGGTGCTTTGTGTATGAATTTTCAATAAAGAAAAATTACTGTAAAAAAATACAAAATGTTTTGCCGAAAATGCTCAAAACTGCTTGACTTTTTGCAAAAATTATTGTAACTTTATATAAGTAAATAGTTGTGCAAAACAGCTATTATTACGGAAAGAGCGTTACTGAAGAAAAACGCAATACTTTGAAAGGGGTTTCACAACCATGAAAAAAGAAATTAAGGTTGTTGCAGTTGTACTTGCACTGCTTGTAGTTTTCCTCGGTGGTGTTGTAGTCGGCACAACAAACGGCGGACTTATCACCATTCAGATGGCTGCTCCTGCTGCTAACGGCTCAACAGGCACACAGACACCTGCTACAACACAGGCTCCCGCAACAACACAGGCACCTGCTACAACACAGGCTCCCGCAACAACACAGGCACCTGCTACAACAGCAGCTCCTCAGGGCGGCGATACAACCACAACAGCAGCTCCTCAGGGCGGTGACACAACCACAACAGCAGCACCTCAGGGCGGCTCATCAGCAGTTCCCTCAACAACAGAGGAAGTATGTGCAGCATACAACAAGGCAATCAATGAATACAGAGCTTTCAAAGGCACTGTTGAATTGCATAAGGTAGAA
>JAZSHC010000051.1:0-2029 GCA_045533065.1 Acutalibacteraceae bacterium | reverse complement strand
TTTATGTGCTGATATCGGATATAAGAGTATAAATCATCACGGTGAAGAGCTTTGCGGAGACCATGTTGATATAGTTGAGCCTAGTGACGATTCAACAGTTATTGTGTTGTCGGACGGACTCGGCAGCGGTGTAAAAGCAAGCATTCTTTCTACTCTTACATCCAAGATTATTTCAACTATGCTTGCAGAAGGATTGTCACTTGAAGAATGTGTTGAAACAATTGCGGCAACTCTGCCTGTTTGCTCTGTAAGAGGAGTTGCTTATTCAACATTCACAATCATACATCTTAAAAACAATCAGACTGCTGAGCTTATTCAGTACGATAATCCTCATGCGATTATTATCCGTGATGAAAAGAACTGGGATTATCCCAAGACAGAAATGAACATCGGCGGCAAAAAGATATTCAAATCTGTTATCAATTTGCAGGAAAATGATATTTTTATTGCAATGAGCGATGGTTGTCCTCATGCAGGAATCGGTATTTCTTACAATTTCGGATGGAAGAGAGAAGATATTATTGATTTTCTTGAAACTCTTGCACCTGCAGGCTATACTGCCAAAACTCTTTCAACAATGCTTGTTGATGAATGTGATAAGCTTTACGGTCATAAACCGGGTGATGATGCAACAGCCTGTATCGTGCGTATAAGAAAAAGAGTGCCTATGAATATGCTTTTCGGACCTCCGTCTAACCGTGATGATGCAGACAGAATGATGTCGCTGTTTTTCGGAAAGGAAGGAAAGCACATTATTTGTGGCGGTACAACCTCTTCAATTGCCGCAAAATTCCTCAGAAAACCTCTCAGACCATCTCTTAATTTTGAGCAAAGTGATGTTCCTCCTATTGCTGAATTAGAGGGGGTTGACCTGGTGACGGAAGGCGTAATAACGGTTAATAAGGTTGTTGAATACGCTGAAGATTATCTCGGCGAAAACAAGCATTATGAGCATTGGAGCTTCAAAAAAGATGGCGCATCTCTCATCTGCCGTCTGCTGTTTGAAGAAGCTACGGATATCAATTTCTATGTTGGTCGTGCAATTAATCCTGCTCATCAGAATCCTGACTTACCTATAAACTTTAACATTAAAATGAATCTTGTTGAGGAGCTTTCAAAGTCTCTGAAAAAAATGGGTAAACGTATTAAAGTCAGTTATTTCTAAGGAGTGTATATAATGAGAAAATTTGACACCAAGGTTCAGTATCTTAAATATAAGGTTTTGCGTCAGGTTGCTCACGAGGCATGGAATGACACACTTCTTCAGAATCTTCTTGATATCCCACAGAAGATTGTGCCCGGCAAAACCTCAACCATGCGCTGCTGTGTTTATAAAGAGCGCGCAATTCTCGGTGAACGTGTAAAGCTTGCAATGGGCGGTGATAAAGAAAACCCAAATGTTATTGAGGTTATCGATATCGCTTGTGATGAATGCCCTGCTGCAGGTTATGAGGTAACGGATTCCTGCCGTGGCTGTCTTGCTCACAGATGTGAGGATGTTTGTAAGCGTGGTGCAATTTCTTTTGACCACAACCACGTTGCACATATAGATAAGTCAAAGTGTGTAGAGTGCGGTCAGTGTGCAAAGGTTTGTCCTTTTGCAGCTATTGTAAATCACAAGCGTCCGTGTCAGATTGCTTGTAAAGTTAAAGCAATTTCAATTAATGATGATAATGCAGCAGCAATTGATAATAACAAATGTATTCAGTGCGGTGCTTGTGTATATCAGTGCCCGTTTGGTGCAATAAGTGATAAGTCTTATATATTAAATGTTATTGATATTCTGAAAAAAAGTCAGAATAATGAAAAATATAAGGTTTATGCAGTTGTTGCTCCTTCAATTTCAAGCCAGTTTACTTATGCGAAGCTCGGTCAGGTAATTACAGGATTAAAGGAACTCGGATTCTTCACTGTTGTTGAAGCAGCGCTCGGTGCAGATATGGTAGCGATGAGCGAAGCAAAAGAACTGAGTGAAAAAGAATTTTTGACAAGTTCATGCTGTCCTGCTTTTGTACAGTATATCAAGTCA
>JAZSHC010000024.1:0-18662 GCA_045533065.1 Acutalibacteraceae bacterium | reverse complement strand
CGGTCTCACATCACTTCTCACAAGCGTTGTCAGTCAGGTAAGACAAAAGAAGGCAAATCCGGATATGCAGAACCAGCAGATGATGGGCTGCATGATGCTCATGATGCCTATATGGTCTCTTTACCTTACATGGAAGTTCCCTGTGGGTATGGGTATGTACTGGATTCTTTCCAACGTAATTGCTTTCTTCCAGACTCTTATCATCGGTCATATCTACGCTCCGAGAAAGACACTTGCAAGACTTATGGTTGAAGAGACTGTTGAGCGCCGTTCTTATGAACAAGCTAAGAAAAAGGCTCTCGAACCCAAAATTGAAGAATAATCTTATTAATCACATAATTTTAAAAAACGGTGGTGATAAACAAAATGATACATGAAGCTATAGCTACCGGCGCAACCGTTGAGGAAGCACTCTCCAACGCTCAGAAGGAGCTTAACGCACCTGCCCTGGCTGAAGTGCACACTGAGATTATCTCAATGCCTCAGAAAAAGATTTTAGGTCTTTTCGGCGGCTCACCGGCAAAAGCAAGAGCATATTATGAAACTCCCGATGCTCCCGCCAAAAAAGCAGAAAACAAGGAGAAGGCTCCCAAGGCTCCCAAAGCAGCCAAAGCTCCCAAGGCAGAAGCTCCTAAAAAGGAAGAAGCTCCCGTGAAGGAAGAAAAGGCTGAAGAGGTTAAGGAAGAAAGAACTCCCGTTAACGCTGCAGACAGCAAGAGCATCAGTGCGGCAGTTGAATATATAACAAAGATTCTTAAGGGTATGGGCGTTGCAGAGGTTTCTGCACAGGTTTACCGTACCGAAGAGGCTGAAATTATCATTGAGCTCGACTGTGGCGAGGATTACGGCATCGTAATCGGCAGACGCGGTGAAACTCTTGATTCAATCCAGTATCTCACAAGACTTGTTGCAAACAAGTATAAGCTTGACGCAGAATATTCAAGAATCTCAATCAATGTGGGTAATTACCGTGAAAAAAGAAAGAACACCCTCAGAGAGCTTGCAAAGAAGAACTCAGAGAAGGTTCTCAAATACGGCAGAAATGTTACCTTTGAACCCATGAACCCCTATGAACGCCGTATCATTCACACAGCAGTTCAGGAAATTGAAGGTGTATCCTCTCATTCCGTAGGTTCAGATTCAAGCAGAAGAGTAGTTATTACTCTTGCAGAAGGTGTTAAGCCTACTCACCCCTCAAAGGGCGGCTATAACAGAGGCCGTGGCGGCAGAGGCGGTTACGGCAGAGGTTCAAGAGGCGGCTCAAGAAACAACGCTTCAGCAAAGGTAGATGCTCCCGCAAGAGCACCCAGAACCGATGCAGGTGCCGAAAAGGTTTCACTTTACGGTAAAATCAACTGATTAAAAAGCTCATAACAATCACCGGGTACTTTGTGCCCGGTATTTTTTTATCTGAACAGGTAAAATGAAAAAAGCAGCTGTTAAAATCCGTAAAAACAGAAAACCATTGTAACAGCCGAAATTTTCAGCTTTTACAATGGTTCTTTTATTCAGCTTTTGCAGGACCTGCAGGCAGTCGGTCAGTTTTTGAACATCCCTTTTTTATGCAATAAAATTTTTATGCATGCCTTTTGGCTGCGGGATGGGATCTGACAAAGCCACAAAGTTGATTTTTTCCATTTTAGTTCTTGGAAGAAGATCCATAATTTCAATCTTTCTGGGGCAGGCATAGCCTTCGATATTATCCTTGCAGAAATTCAGGAGCCTTTTCTTTGCTTCTTCCTTGTCAGCGTTTTTGTCATTAAGGGAAACAACAAGCTTGACATATGGCTTACCGTCATCGTCATAGCCCTGACATGCACAGGCTTCATTTATGTAATCAAGGTTAAGAACCTTTTCTTCAATGGTTGCAGGATAGATGTTATAGCCGGCAATAATGATAATTCTTTTAATACGGCTGGTAAATACCAGGTGACCGTCTTCATCAAGGTAGCCTACATCACCGGTCCTTACCCAATTTTTACCCTTTTCATCAATATAGATACCGCTTTCCTGAACAACATCGTCGGGAAGATATCTGTTCATCATGGTTTCACCGCTGACAACAACCTCGCCAATCTGGCCCACAGGCAGCTTGTTGCAATCCTCGTCCCAGATTTCAAGGGTGGTGCCGTAAACGGGAATACCAACTGTTGTGCTTTTTGGGTTGTCAATGCCTGAGTTTGTGGTGCATACGGCGCACATTTCAGTAAGTCCGTAGCCTCTGCCAAGCTTACCTTTGGCACCGAGCTTTGCAATTTTTGTATTGAAGAAATCAACAAATTCATTGCTTACATAGTCTCCGCCCACGGAAAGCACATGAAGGTTTTTAACACCCTCGTTTTCAAAGTTGGGAGCTTCAATCATTTTCTGGAACATCTTAGGCACACCCAGAATTTCCATAACGCAATATTTGGAAATGAGGTTGTTTGCCTGAACAGGATCAAACTTTGCAATCATGATCGGACGGTAGGCATTACACAGTGCATAGTGCATGGCAACACCGAGTCCGTAGGCGTGGAAGCAGGGGAGAACACAAAGAGTGTAAGCATTTGTGTAATCGTGCTCAGGGTCAAGGGTATACATGCTGTAAGCGAGGAAATTAAATGAGTAGTTTGAGTGAATGATTGTTTTGCTCTTACCTGTTGTACCGCCACCGTGAAGGTAAATTGCATCGTCCTTATAAGGGTGCTCTACGGAAGGCACTTCGGCAAGGTCCATTGAGATAATATCCTTGTAAAGATAAACATTTTCGTGTTCGGGCACATGAGCATTCTGTGTCTCGTTATCTTTTGCATAGGTATAGGCAAGACCTTCGCAGAAATCTGATGTGGAGCAGACGATGGTCATATTCTTTTCAATAATGCTTTTATAGGCACCGGCAAAAAGGTCCAGCATAAAAACACCCTTGCTTTTTGTGTGGTCGATGATTTCCTGAAGCTGCTGGGGAGGGGTGAGAGGGTGCACAAAATTAGCAATAACACCAAGCTTGATAAGGGCATAAAAAGCAATGAAGGCGTGTCCGCAGGTTGGAAGGAAGGCAGTGACGACATCACCTTTTCCTATACCCTTTGATGCAAGGAAGGAAGCAGTTTTTTCAACATCGCTGAAAAGGCGCTTCATTGAGGTTTCCGACTCAACAGGGCCAACAGGTGTTACAAATGCGGTATAGTCTGAGCCAATATCCCTTGAAATCCTTGCATAGCTTGCTTTAAGATAATCGTAGCAGGATTCGTCAGCGGGCTTGTGGAGATAGTTATTTGCTGAAATTCTGAATTCGTACATAGGCTTACTCCCTTTGGGAATTTTGTGAGATTTTACACATGTTGTAAAAAATTATATAACACAATATAAATAAAGTCAATGTATAAAATTGATTTGAATTGTAACAATTGTTACACGTTGTAAGGCAAGGTGCTCTGAAAAATGGATTCCCAACGGTTATCAATAAAGATTAAAATTCTGTATGAGCAAAATGAAGCAGGTTGCAATTTGTGTTAACTGTTTATTAACAAATTTGCAAAAGATTTATATTGTTGCGGTGTTAAATTCACTTTGGTATTATACATAATTGTAAAACGGAGGAAATTATTATGACAAAATGTTGGTTTGATTACAAGACGGTTATTCTTTCAGGTGCTTCAAGCGGTATAGGAAAGGACCTTGCAATAAGACTTATCAAGGACCATGGCTGCAAGGTTATCGGTATTGCAAGAACTGAATCAAAGCTTGCCGCATTAAAAGAGGAGCTGGGAAATCAGGCAGACAAGTTCAGCTATTATACCTTTGATGTTTCCGAAAAGGAAAAGTGGACAGAGCTTGCAGAAGCTCTCACCAAGGAAGATATTAATCCTGATATTCTCATCAACAATGCAGGTATTCTTCCGAAATTTGACCGTTTTGAAAACTATACAATTGAAGAAATTGACAAGGCTATGCAGATTAACTTCTATTCAAGTGTATATTCAATGAACGCACTTATGCCCATTATTCTCCGTTCAGAAAATGCGGCAATTATCAACGTTGCTTCTTCAGCAGCTCTTTGTCCTCTTGCAGGCACTTCCGTATATTCTGCAAGTAAGGCTGCTCTCAAGAGCTTCAGCGATGCCGTAAGAGAAGAGCACAGAGGTCAGCTTTACCTCGGTGTTGTATGCCCCGGCTTTACAAAAACAGATATTTTCCGCAACCAGAGCGAATCCTCATCAAAGAGTGAAAAGGCAATGAACATGGTAAGCACCGATTGCGACAAGATGGTTGACCTTATCATCAACGGAATGTGGAACAAAAAAGAAGATATGGTATTCGGTATGGATGCCCACATGATGGAAATCGGCAACAAGGCTCTTGGTGTTACCTGCTCAAAGGTTGCAAGCAAGGTTATGTCTGTTTCCGGCCTTGAAATCTTCAAGGATGTTTTCAGCAAGTAAAAATACATAACATACAACAAAAAGCCTGTTGCTGCTGCAACAGGCTTTTATAATTTTTTTATCTTACGCTTTGTGTTGCTTCATAGGGCAACATGTTGTAAATTTCTCCTTCTTTGCCTACCATGCTGATGGGTACCGACGGCAAAAGCAAACGGATTGTTGAAATAAAATCGTTACTGTTTTCGCCGGGGAAGCCCACAACAATTGTAAGGGGCTTTCTTTTTGCAATGTGGGCGCTTACGGTAAGTATGGGATCGTCACTGAAATAAATTGCCATTTCACCGCCTTGCTGCTGAGCTGTGCGGTAAAGCTTTTCAAGCACCTGAGGATTAACCCTGCTGTCTGAAGTCATCATGGGAAGAACAGACACAACCTCCAAGTAAGCCTTGTTTCTTGCAGCAATAGCTTTGCCGGCTTTAACAAGGGCCTCTGACGATTCCTGCGCCGTAACGCAAACCAGGACAGTCCTTTCGTTTTTCATGGAAAATTTACCTCCTTTTCCGTCTTCAAGTATACAGTTGTCGCCTTAGAAGTACCTAAAACAATTATTAAATATTCTTACAGCTCCAATAATTGATATGACGGGCAAAATGGAGTAATGCATTATATTTTTATTGAAATTTCACCGCTTGAGAGAATTATTTTTTCGCCGTTTTTATCCAGCACAATCAGTCGGCACATATCATCAATATCAAGGGCAGTTGCCTTATAGGGCTCAACGGAATCCATAACGGTTACCTCTTCACCAAGAAAAAACAGACGTTGGCGGTAAGCTTCCAGAAAAGCTTTTTTATCAAGGCAGCCGTAATATTCTGTAACAGCATTAATTATTCCGGCGATAAGACGGCATCTGATTTCTTCGTCACCGTCAGGCATAAGAGTACCGGCAATGTTTTCTATATCCTTCGGAAAGCCGCCGTCAGGCCGGGCAAGGTTAATGCCTATTCCGATAACTGCCCATTCCATTTTTTTGAAAGCAGGTGAAAAGGCGCCTTCCGTAAGAATACCGGCAACCTTTCTTCCCTTTATAAAAATATCGTTGACCCATTTTATGTCTGCTTTTGTGCCTGTTACCTTTTCAATGGCTTCAGCTGTTGCGGCGGCTGCCATTGTTGTAAGAAGTGTACAGTCCTCCGGAGTGTACCGCGGCCTTAAAAGAAAGCTCATATAAATCCCCGTAGTCTTCGGTGAAAAGAAGCTTCTGCCCTTCCTGCCTTTTCCTTCGGTCTGGCTGTCGGCAATCAGAAGCGTGATTTCATTTTCACCTTCAAGGGCACGCTTTTTCATGTCATCGTTGGTGGAGCCCGTTTGATCAACGGTGAGAATTTTTACGCTTCGGGCGTGGGGCTCAAGATATCTGCGTACCGTTCTTTCGTCAGTCATGAAAAGCCTCCTTTCATAATTCAATGATAACATTACAGCGGGAAAAATACAAGCAGTCAAAGAAAAAATGGCTGTAAATCGGATTTTTCAGGCTTATTGGGCTCCGTTGACGGAAACAAAATATTCCCCGTCACTTGACAAGTGAACTTGTTTTATATTATTATTAGTATTAATATTTCCGAAATGCTTACCTTATTTCCAAGGGTAAGGAAATTGAAAGGAGTTTTATCAAAATGCTTAAGAACACAGAAAAATCAATGGAAAAGCTTGTTGCTCTTTGCAAAGGCAGAGGCTTTGTTTACGCAGGCAGTGAAATATACGGAGGCCTTGCAAACACATGGGACTACGGCCCCTTGGGTGTTGAACTCAAAAACAACATCAAAAAGGCATGGCTTAAGAAATTTGTGCAGGAAAACCCTTACAACGTAGGCCTTGACTCAGCAATTCTCATGAATCCCCAGACATGGGTTGCATCAGGTCACCTCGGCGGCTTCTCAGACCCTCTTATGGACTGTAAGGAATGTAAAACCCGTCACAGAGCAGACAATCTTATTGAAGATTTTGACGGTACAAACGTTGCAGGCTGGTCAAATGAAGAAATGAGCAATTACATAAATGAAAAAAATATTCCCTGTCCCAAGTGCGGAGAGCATAATTTTACAGATATCCGTCAGTTCAATCTTATGTTCAAAACCTTCCAGGGTGTAACCGAGGACAGCAAGAATGAGCTTTATCTGCGTCCTGAAACAGCGCAGGGTATTTTCGTAAACTTCGCAAATATCCAGAGAACCACAAGAAGAAAGGTACCCTTCGGTGTTGCACAGATCGGTAAATCCTTCCGTAACGAAATCACACCGGGTAACTTTATTTTCCGTGTGCGTGAATTTGAACAGATGGAGCTTGAATTTTTCTGCAAGCCCGGTACAGACCTTGAATGGTTCGACTACTGGAGAGCTTACTGCCGCGACTGGCTCTATTCTCTTAACATTAAAGAAGAAAACCTCAGACTTCGTGACCACGATGCTGATGAGCTCTGCTTCTATTCAAAGGCTACTACAGACTTTGAATATCTCTTCCCCTTCGGCTGGGGTGAGCTTTGGGGCGTTGCTGACAGAACAGACTATGACCTGACACAGCATATCAACACATCAGGTAAGGCCCTTGATTATTTTGACCCCACCACAAACGAAAGATATATTCCTTATGTTATTGAGCCTTCACTCGGTGTTGAAAGACTCTTCCTTGCAATTATGACCGAGGCTTATGACGAGGAAATTGTTGATGCCGAAAAGAACGATTCAAGAGTTGTTCTTCACTTCCATCCTGCCCTTGCTCCCATCAAGGCTGCAGTGCTTCCTCTTTCAAAGAAGCTCAATGACCAGGCAACAGAGGTTTATCATGCACTTCAGAAGAAGTTTATGGTTGAATTTGACGATGCGGGCTCAATCGGTAAGCGTTATCGCCGTCAGGACGAAATCGGAACTCCCTTCTGCATTACCTATGACTTTGAATCTGCTGAAGACGGTTGTGTAACAGTACGTGACCGTGACACCATGCAGCAGGAAAGAGTTGCCATCAAGGACCTTGCAGCATACATTGAAGCAAAGCTTGAATTCTGATAAAAAGGACGACCAACGGTCGTCCTTTTTAAATGCACTTTGCACTTTGCATTCTGCATTTAAAAAAGCTCCCCTCAGGGAGCTTTTTTTATTTAAGGTAGAATGTGTATGTCATGCCTTCAAGTGACTGACCTGCCTGGAAGTCTCTTGCTGTGAACACAACTCTGTCAGCGTAAACCTCAACATAGTCGCCAAGACCTGTCTGAGACCACTTGCCGTAGTCATTGTCCTTGCCGTATGCGGGAACATTGATTGAGTATACACCGTTTTCTTCATCAAGTACATTAAGGCTGTTTTCATAAACGCCGTCATGAAGATGTCCGCTGATATAGAATACATTCTCATACTTTGTAAGAACGTCTCTTACCATCTGTGAATCCTTACCGAGGTCACCGTTTTCCCATACCTCAGGAAGACCGTGAGTGTCGGAAAGTGACTGGTGGCAGATTACGAAGGCGGGCTTTCCGTCTGCAGTTGCCCTTGCAAGCTCGCTGTCAATGAATGCAACCTGCTCGTCAGAAATGTTTGCTTTTTCAAACTGCCAGCTGTCAGAGCCCATGACGATGAAGGTATAGCCGTTTACATCGTAGGAATAGTATGCTTTATCAATATTGATTTCTGTTCCGGAATGCTTTGTAAGATACTCGCTTTCCTTGCCCATAATCATCTTTGTCTGACCTTCATAGTCAAAGCGTATGTCATGATTACCCGTTGCAAGAAGAATTGCCTTATCAGCCATTACGCTCTTGTCAAGTGAATTCCAGAACACCTCATATGAAGGTGCATCGCCGAATTCTGAAATATCACCGGCGAGAACAAAAGCATCAAAATCAATGCCGCTGTTTTTAATATCCTCAAAGCCACAATCGATATCGTATGTTCTGAAGCCTGTATCACTTGAATGGGTATCAGCCCAGAGAACAAATGACATCTGCACTTCTTCGGGATTCTGGAAGGTGATGGGATCATCTGTTGCAGGTGAGGGAAGAAGACCGAAGCCAAGAGCGATTGTGAGAATGATTGACATAAAGGTGCTGACGATGTTTTCAAGACCGCCAAGAATAGCGGTTACATAATACATAATTGTTGCTTCCATTTAAGTTTCCTCCTTAAGAGATTTTATTGCACATTAAATCATAAACCAAATAAAGGAAAAAGTCAAGGGAAATGCTCAAATAAAATTGAGTGCCGATATAAAAAGGACTGTGCGAACACAGCCCTTTTGTTTTATTTTCCGCCGAACATCGCAAGAAGGAAACCGGCTGCAACAGCGGAACCGATAACACCGGCAACATTCGGACCCATTGCGTGCATGAGAAGGAAGTTCTTCGGGTTATACTTTCTGCCTTCATTCTGGGCAACACGGGCAGCCATGGGAACGGCTGAAACGCCTGCCGCACCGATAAGGGGGTTAACCTTGCCGCCTGTGATGAGGTAAAGAAGCTTACCGAGAAGAAGACCGCCTACGGTTGAGAAGCAGAAAGCAACAAGACCGAGGATAACAATTTTGATTGTGCCCCACTGCAGGAAGGTCTGGCCGTTTGTTGTTGCGCCGACGGTAAGACCCAGCAGGATTGTAACAATGTTCATCAGAGCATTCTGAGCTGTGTCTGAAAGACGGTCAACAACGCCGCATTCCTTGAAAAGGTTACCGAGCATGAGGAAACCGAGAAGGGGAGCAACTGAGGGAAGGATGAAAGCACAGATAACAAGAACAACAACGGGGAAAACAATTTTTTCTACCTTTGAAACCTTTCTGAGCTGTTTCATTTCAACCTTACGCTCTTTTTCTGTTGTAAGAGCCTTCATAATGGGGGGCTGAATGAAGGGAATAAGTGCCATATAGGAATATGCGGCAACTGCGATGGGGCCCAGAAGGTGAGAGGCAAGCCTGCCTGTGAGGAAAATTGCCGTGGGGCCGTCGGCACCGCCGATGATTGCAATTGAAGCTGCTTCATTGGGTTCAAAGCCGAGTAGGATTGCAATAACAAAAGCAACATAAATACCAAGCTGAGCCGCTGCACCCAGAAGAAGTGAAACGGGGTTTGAAAGAAGGGGGCCGAAGTCGGTCATACAACCGATACCGAGGAAAATAATACAGGGGAAAAGTCCTGATTTAACACCTGCATATATAAGTCTTAAAACACCTGTGTCGTACCAATGAGCGCCCTCAATTATGTTTGATGTATCCATAAGTCCCGTTGGGTCATCCATAAGACCTGCGCCGGGGAGGTTTGCAAGAAGGATACCGAAGGCGATGGGAACAAGAAGCAGGGGTTCGCATTTTTTTGCAATTGCAAAATAGAGAAGCACAAAGGATACAAGAATCATAACAAGATTCTGCCAAAGGAATGTGCCGTCCGCAAAAAGGGCGTTGAAGCCTGATGCTTCCCACAATCCGATAAGAACATCTTTAATCATTCTTTTTTCTCTCCTTTCTTTTCTTCGTCAATAAGCCTGATTGACTTGAAGCTGAGTCTGCTCAGGGGTATTCCGCTTTTTTCAGATACAATTGCCATAATAACGGCTGCAGTTTTTTCGTCTGTACCGATAAGCTCAATTTCGCCGCTGCTGATTCCCTCAGGCATTGGCTCAACAGAAACAGAAGGGCTTGTTGCGGTTGTGGCTTTTTTCTTTTCGGCAAAGCTTTCCAGTGCTCTGATAGATTTTGAAACAAGAATGATAAGACATGCGATAACTGCAAGAATTAACATAACTGTAAGTATACCTATGACAGAAACAGAAATAGCTTCGCCCAAGGACATTTTCATAGCTAATGTAAGCATAAATCTACCTCCTTTTATTATTGGTTAAGCTGAACGGGATCATGAATTATTGAAACAGGGCTACCGTGAACGGTAGCCCCGACACAATTTATTTTTCCTTTTTTTCGGGAAGATTGTTAAGTGCATTTACAAAAACAACAATAACTGCTGTTACAACAAAAATGCCGAGCATGCCTTTACCCATATAAGGAAGAGAAGCAAGAAAAGCTTCAAAATCAATAGTAAAATTCATAATGTATTTCCTCCTCAGTTAGCTGAAAAATGTAAGGATGAGACCGCCGGCGATAACCGATGCAATCTGACCTGAAACGTTAACACCGATGGAGTGCATAAGAAGGAAGTTCTGGTTGTCTTCCTCAAGACCCATCTTATGAACAACACGGGCTGACATGGGGAATGCGGAAATACCTGCGGCACCGATCATGGGGTTGATTTTCTTTTTTGAGAAGAGGTTCATGAACTTTGCAAGCATAACACCGGCGAAGGTATCGAAAATGAATGCAAACAGACCGAGTCCAATGATAAGCAGTGTATCGAACTTGAGGAAATCTTCAGCACGCATCTGTGAAGCGATGGTGATACCGAGGAAGATTGTGATAAGGTTTGCAAGAACCTTCTGTGCTGTTTCGGAAAGTGAGTTAAGAACACCGCACTCACGGATAAGGTTACCGAACATAAGGAAGCCGATAAGAGCAACAGCGTCAGGAGCAACAAGGCCTACAATAACGGTTACAACAATGGGGAAGAGAATCTTTGTAAGCTTTGAAGGGGTTTTGCCTGCTGTGTTGTCCATACGGATAAGACGTTCCTTCTTTGTTGTGCAAAGCTTGATAATGCGCGGCTGAATAAGAGGAACAAGCGCCATGTAGGAATAAGCCGCAACCATGATTGCACCGATGTACTTTGAGCCGAGCTCCATTGAAACTGCAATAGCAGTGGGGCCGTCTGCCGCACCGATAATACCGATTGAAGCAGCGTCATTAATGTCAAAGCCGAGAAGTGAAGCAAGGCAAAGGGTGAAGAAAATACCGAACTGTGCAGCCGCACCGAAAAGCATTAGCTTCGGATTGGTCAGAAGGGGTGTGAAGTCAATCATAGCACCGATACCGATGAAAAGAATAAGGGGCATAAGCTCACCGAATTCATTTGAGATACCGAACTTGAAAATAACATCAATAACGTGCTGTGCGCCTGAGTTGGGAAGGTTGATAAGAATTGCGCCGAAGCCCATGGGAAGAAGAAGTGAGGGCTCCATTTCCTTTTTGATTGCAAGGTAGATAAGAAGTGCGCCTATAATCCACATTGCAACCTGCTTCCATTCAAGTGTAGCAAAATTCGCAAGTAAGTCAGCCATTTAGCACACCTCCGGAATCATATAACAATAAGAACATCGTCGGTGTTGACTGTTGAGCCCTTTGAAACAAGAATCTGCTTAACGGTACCGTCGCAGGGAGCAACAATATCGTTTTCCATTTTCATGGCTTCAAGAACCATAAGAACGTCGCCTGATTTTACTGCCTGACCTACGGATACGCTTACGCTGATAATTGAGCCGGGCATGGGTGAGGGGATTGTTGTGCCTTCAGCTGAAACAGCCTGGGCTGCAGGTGCTGCTGCGGGAGCGGGAGCTGCTGCAGGTGCAGGAGCTGCAACGGGTGCGGGAGCTGCTGTTGTGATGTTGGTAACAACTGCTTCCTGCTCTGTTACTTCTACTTCATAATTTTTTCCGTTTAAATTAACTACGTATTTCATTGTTATTAATCCTCCATGAGTTTGATTGACTCGAATCTGAGTCTGTTAAGGGGAATACCGGTTTTGTCTGAAACGATTGCCATGATAACTGCAGCATCTTTTTCTTCAACGCCGATAAGCTGAGGTCCTGCGTATACTGCAGGTGCGGGGGCGCTTACTGCGGCTGCCTGAGGAGCCTGTGTTGCTTCTGCGGGAGCCTTCTTTGCTCTGACAGCCTTTGAAGCATAAACATAAAGGATGAAGATAACTGCAAAAACTGCAACTGTAATTGCGGGCAAGGGTAAGCTTCCTGAAACTGTTGTAACTGCAGGGCCGTCTGCACCACTGATTACAGCAACAGAAGCTGAAAGTAAATTAAACATAATGTTCACTACTCTGCCTCCTTATACTTCTTTGATGGTGTATCTGAAGGTATTTCTTTCTTTTTCGTCACGCTTGTCAAAGAAAGCCTCTGCCTGGGTGGGAAATGCAATGTATGAAAGAACATCCTCATCACTCTTTGCCTTGTCGCCGATTTCTGCCTTAGCCTTTTCGAAGTAGGGCTCAAGGGTGTCTGCGAAGCGGCAGGTAACAGGTGTTTCGTCACCGAGAATTTTCTTTGCAAGCTCTGCATTTACATCGCCGGGAGCCTTACCGTAGAAGCCGAGGAAGTAGTTCTTTATTTCCTTTGAAACGTTTTTGTATCTTTCGCCGGCAAGAACATTCTGTGTTGCCTGAACGCCAACCATCTGGCTCATGGGAGTTACAAGGGGAGGATAACCGAGGTCCTCACGTACTCTGGGCACTTCAAGAAGAACCTCTTCAAATTTATCAAGCTTGCCTGCAGCTGTAAGCTGAGCAACAAGGTTTGAAAGCATACCGCCGGGCACCTGGTATGAAAGAGCGTCTGTGTCTGTTGCAAGAACAACGGGGTTAAGAAGACCGCTTTCGAGAGCCTTTGCTCTTACAGGCTTGAAGAAATCGTTGATTTTCTTAAGTGAGTCCATATCCACATCAACCTCGTAGCCCTGCTGCTTGAGTGCATAAACAAGGGTTTCCGTGGGAGGCTGTGATGTACCGCCGGAGAAGCAGGAAATTGCAGTGTCAATAACATCTGCACCGGCTTCAACAGCCTTCTGGAGTGTGAGTGCGCCAAGGCCCGTTGTTGAGTGGGTGTGCACAACAAGGGGAAGCTTAACCTCAGCCTTGATAGCTTTTACAAGGTCGTAGGCTTCCTGGGGACCCATGATGCCTGCCATGTCCTTGATGCAGATTGACATAACGCCCATCTTTTCCATATCCTTGGCAAGCTTTACATAGTTTTCAAGGGAGTGGATGGGAGACAGTGTGTAGCAGATTGTGCCTGAGGGATGTCCGCCGTTTTTAAGTGTTTCGTCAACGGCAACCTCAATGTTGCGAAGGTCGTTGAGGGCATCGAAGATTCTGATGATATCAATGCCGTTTTCAATGGACTTCTTTACAAAAGCTCTTACAACATCGTCGGGATAGTGCTTGTAGCCGAGAAGATTCTGACCTCTTAAAAGCATCTGCAGCTTTGTGTTGGGACAAGCCTTGCGGATTTTTCTGAGTCTTTCCCACGGGTCTTCACCAAGATAGCGAAGGCATGAGTCGAAGGTTGCGCCGCCCCAGCATTCAAGGGAATAGTAACCTGCCTTGTCGAGTTCGGAAAGGATAGGCTCGAATTCGTCAAAGGACATTCTTGTTGCAATCAGAGACTGGTTGGCGTCACGAAGAATTGTTTCAGTGAATTGTACTTTCAAATTATCACCCCATAATATAATTGATGTTTGCAGTGCAGAGCACCGCTTGTTTTTTAAGAAATTTATAACAACTTTTCGCTATTATATATCATACAAGAAATTTCAGAAAATACAATAGATTTTCAAGTTTTTTGATAATATTTAGTAGTTTGCTCATTTTTTTACCAAAACAAACCTGTTGTTTGTATAAAATTACAAATCAGTACTTTTTCATTGAAAAATAGGGGCAAGCGGCAAAGAAAACATTCGGAAATGTTAATTTGGTGTTAACATTAACATAATATTATTGAAAATATGCGACACAACTGCTATTATTGTAGTGTAGTAAAGTATGAAAGATTTCATCGGAGAGAGGCTACAGCACCGGTGGCAGCAATGTCACCGAAAAAAATCGATTTTTTTCATTTTCATAGTTACCTCATTCAAATTACTGCAAAAATACCGATGCCGTGAAGCATCGGTATTTTTGCGTTTGAAAAGGAATATTTTTTGTGTTGCGGTAAATAATAATAACAAAAATTCTGAAAGGTGATGTATATGGAGATGGAAAACATTCCCGTGCTTGAAAAGGAACACACACTGAAGCTTTTAAAAGAATGTGATGCCGGCATAAAAACTGCCATGAACTCAATAAGGGAGGTGCTGGGAAACATAAATTCCGCCGCACTGAGAAAAGCCCTGACAGACTCACTTAATAAGCATGAGTATATGAAGAACGAAATTGATGCAATTCTCTGCCGTATGAGTGAAGAAGGGAAAAGTCCCAACCCCATGGCAAGAATGATGTCCTGGTTTAAAATCAATATCAAGCTGATGGAAAACCCCGATGATAAAACTGTGGCGAAACTGATGTTTGAAGGCTGCAACATGGGTATCGGGCAGGTCAGCGGATATCTTAACGATTACACCCATGCCGACAGCCGCTCAAGGGAAATTGCTGAAAGACTCATTGAAACAGAGGATGTTCTTGCTCAGTCCCTGAGGGAATACCTTTAAAACAAAGAAGGCTTCTTATAGCCTTTCGGGCCTTAAGGAGTCTTTACTTTTAGCTTCGTAAGATTTAAGAGGTAAAATTAATAATATTTAAGCGCATATGATTTGACATGTTTTGCGCGGTGTGTTATATTTGTCTTGCAGTGTGTACCATTTGGTACAATTTGTGCAAAATTTGCGGTATGATTAGGAGGGAAATTATGGCTGCAAAAGAATACAGCTGTGTTAAAAGAACAAAGAGAGCTTTTGAAAACAGTCTTGCAGAGTTGGCAAAGGACAGACCGCTTAATAAAATTACGGTAAAAATGCTTTGTGAGCATGCTCAGCTCAGCCGCAATGCCTTTTATTTTCATTATAAGGACATCAATGACCTTATCAATGAAATTGAGCAGGGGATTCTTGAAGAGGCTGTTTCAAAATTTGACGAGTACAGGGAAATGGGGTTTCCTAAAAATGTCAGGGCAATTATTGTGTCGCTGATTGAGCTTGTATACTCAAGGCGTGAGGTTTGTATGATGCTGCTTGATCATTCCGATACATTTACGGAAAAAATGTGTGAAGCCTTTTGCGATTTCAATTATCAGTATTTCGAGGCCTACCACGGTAAGGATAAGGTTAACAGAACAAGCTACGATTTTTTCTTCATGTTCATTTCAAGCGGATTTTACGGCCTTTTGAAATACTGGCTTGACAATCCCGGAAAGATGAGCAAAAATGAGCTTGTGGGTCTTACATATGTTCTTATCAAGCATCTGATTGTTACAGATAATCCTGATATTGATTTAATATCACGAAGGGAGAAAAAATATGGCTGAAATCTTTGCCGAAAAGGCTGAAAGCAAGCAGGGTAAATACCTTTTTGCATATTTTGTGGGTAACGGTGAGGGAGAAGAAAAGATTCACTTTGCCGTAAGCGAAGACGGCTATAATTTCAAAGCCCTCAACGGCAACAAGGCGGTTATTGAGCAGTATAAGGGCAAAAAATGTGTCCGTGACCCATACATTTTCAAGGGCGAGGACGTATACTATTATATAGTAGGTACCGACATGAGGTGTGAAGAGGGCTGGGAATCAAATCACGCCCTTGTCACATGGCGCTCAAAGGACCTTATCAACTGGACAGATGAAACCATAATTGACATGCAGTGCCTCGGTGACGCTTTTGCCGATACAACAAGAGCCTGGGCGCCTCAGGCAATCTGGGATAAAAAAGAGCAGAAATATATGCTTTACTGGGCTCACTCAACCAAAAGGCACAATACTGCAGGTATGTATTACGCATATACCGATGATATGCAGAATATAACCGAGCCGAAGCCTCTTTATTGCCGTGATGTCCAGACCATAGACGGTGACATTATATATAATGAAAAGGATAATCTGTATTATCTGTTTTTTAAATTTGAGGAAAACCAGACAATCGCCTATGTCACGAGTGAAAATCTGACAGGGCCTTACAGGGATGAGCCTGTTGAGGTATCTCTTGCTCCCAGCGGTGTTGAGGGCAGTGAGGTATACAGAATCGAAGGTACCGATACATACATTATGATTATGGATGAATACGGCAAGGGCAGGTTTTTCATGCAGCAGACCGAGGACTTTAAAAACTACCTTCCTGTTGCAAGGGAAGATTACAGCATGGAGTTTTCGCCGAGGCATGGCTCTGTTGTTGCAATCAGTGATGAGGAATATGACAGACTTGTCAGCTATTTCGGCTTTTGAATTTCTGTTTTGTACATAAAAAGGGTAAATTTTCCATAACACTATTGATTTTATCAGATAAAGAAGTATAATGTATTCATTATATAAGACGGACAGTCTCTTTATAAAAAAATTAAAACGGAGGACAAAAAAATGCAAAAATCCAGAAAAAGCATTGCAAAGATACTTGTTGCACTTATGGTTATCTTTGCTGTTTCGCTTTCAATGTCAATGGTTTCATTTGCTGCAGGCGAAGATGTTGCTGCTGTTGAAGCAGACATTTTTACTGTTGATGTTGACGGTGAAGCTTCTGATTACGACCTGAAAAACTATGAGGCAGACGAGGATGCCGGAACTCTCGGTGCTTCCGAGTATGTTGACGGTTATGCAGATAACCTTTCAAATGACCCCGGCTTCAAGGAGCATATCGAGATTGCTCTTGCCACAATCCGTGAAAGCATCAGCTCTTATGCTACCATACTTTCACTTCTTCCCCCGATAATCGCAATTGTTCTTGCGCTTATCACAAAAGAGGTTTATTCCTCACTTATCATTGGTATTGTTGCCGGTGGTTTCATTTATGCAGCAGGAAATTTTGAAACTGCTGTAAACCATGTTCTTTTCGACGGCTTTGTTTCAAGCCTTTCCGCCAGCTACAACATGGGTATCCTTATCTTCCTTGTGCTGCTCGGTGCTCTTGTTTCAATGATGAACAAGGCAGGCGGCAGTGCTGCATTCGGCCGTTGGGCTGCAAAGCATATCAAGTCAAGAGTAGGTACACAGCTTGCAACAGTAGCTCTCGGTTGTCTTATTTTCATTGATGACTATTTCAACTGTCTTACAGTAGGTTCAGTTATGCGCCCTGTTACAGACAAGCAGAAGGTTTCAAGAGCAAAGCTTTCATACCTTATCGATGCCACTGCAGCTCCGATTTGCATAATTGCTCCCATTTCATCCTGGGCAGCAGCCGTTGCAGGCTTTGCAAGGGGTGCCGGTGCAGACAGCGGTATGAGTCTTTTCCTTCAGGCAATACCCTATAACTTCTATGCACTGCTCACAATTGCAATGATGATTTTCATTGCTGTTTCCAAGTTCGATTACGGCCCCATGAAGCTTCACGAAATGAACGCACTTGAAAAGGGCGACATTTACACAAGCGGTGAACGTATTGACAAGGAAGATGTTCAAGCCAACCCCAAGGGTAAGGTTCTTGATCTTATTCTTCCTGTTGTTGTACTTATCATCTGCTGCGTATTCGGTATGATTTATTCAGGCGGCTTCTTCGCAACAGGCGAAGACAAAGCAGGCTTCATTGAAGCTTTCTCAAACAGTGACGCATCAGTAGGTCTTGTTATCGGTTCAGCTATTGCTATTGTTTTCACAGTAATATACCTTCTTATCAGAAGAGTTATTTCCTTCAAGGATGCAATGTCTTCTCTTCCCGAAGGCTTCAAGGCAATGGTTCCTGCAATTCTTATTCTCACATGTGCATGGACTCTTAAGGCTATGACTGACAGTCTTGGTGCAAAGATCTTCATTTCACAGCTTGTTGAAGGCAGTGCAAGCTCCTTCCAGGCATTCCTTCCTGCAATTATCTTCCTTATTGCTGTTGGTCTTTCCTTCGCAACAGGCACATCATGGGGTACCTTCGGTATTCTCATTCCCATCGTTCTCAGTGTATTTGAAGCAGGCGAGCCTATCACAATTGTTGCTATTTCTGCTTGTATGGCAGGTGCTGTTTGCGGCGACCACTGCTCACCCATTTCAGATACCACAATCATGGCTTCCGCCGGTGCTCAGTGTGACCACCTCAACCACGTTTCAACTCAGCTTCCTTATGCTTTGACAGTTGCAGGTGTTTCATTTGTAAGCTACATCATTGCAGGTTTTGTTCCCAATTGGATGATATCACTGCCTATCGCACTTGTTCTTATGATCGGCACACTTTTTGTTATCAAAGCAATCAGCGGCAAGAAAAAGTCATAAGAATACTTGGCAGTAAGGAACAATTAAAGTTCTTTGGTTACTTTCTTACAAGAAAGTAACGCCCCGCGGCGAGCGGAATTAAAAATGCAAAATGCAGAATGCAAAGTGCAAAATTGTGGGGAACAAAAACAAACCTGATAACCGTTCACCGCACAGAAAAATATATAATACATATATAGTATAGAAAGAGCAATCCGATGAAATTGGATTGCTCTTTTGTTTGTTGCAAAACAGAATGCAGAGTGAGGAATTCGCAAT
>JAZSHC010000045.1:0-18477 GCA_045533065.1 Acutalibacteraceae bacterium | reverse complement strand
TATATACTGAAAGGAAAATGAATCTATGAAATGGATGGGACTTAATGAAATCAGAGAAAAATATCTCTCTTTCTTTGAAAGCAAGGAGCATTTAAGACTCCCCAGCTTTTCTCTTGTTCCGCAGGGAGATAAAAGTATTCTCCTTATCAATGCAGGTATGACACCGATGAAAAAATACTTTACGGGTGAGGTTACTCCTCCCAGTAAGCGCGTTACAACCTGTCAGAAATGTATCCGTACACCTGACATTGAAAATGTAGGTAAAACTGCCCGTCACGGCACATATTTCGAAATGCTCGGCAACTTCTCCTTCGGTGATTATTTTAAAAGAGAAGCTACTGCATGGGCATGGGAGTTTTTCACAAAGGTTATGGAAATTCCTGAAGAGCTTCTTTATGTAAGTGTTTATCTTGATGATGACGAAGCCTTTGACATCTGGACAAAGGAAGTAGGTGTTGATCCCTCTCATATGGTGCGTTTCGGTAAGGAGGACAACTTCTGGGAGCACGGTGCAGGCCCCTGCGGTCCCTGCTCTGAAATTTATTTTGACAGAGGTCCTTCAAAGGGCTGCGGCAGCCCCGACTGTAAGGTAGGCTGTGAGTGTGACCGTTTTATCGAGGTGTGGAACCTTGTTTTCACCCAGTTTGAAAATGACGGTAACAATAACTATACCCGCCTTGCTCATCCCAATATTGACACAGGTATGGGTCTTGAAAGACTTGCTTGTGTTATGCAGGATGTTGATAATCTTTTTGAAGTTGACACAGTGCAGAACATTATGAAGCACATCATCTCCATTGCAGGCATCAACTATCATGACGATGTGAACAAGGATATTTCTCTTCGTGTTATCACAGACCATATCAGAAGCACAACCTTTATGGTAGGTGACGGTGTAATTCCCTCAAACAGCGGCAGAGGCTATGTTTTAAGAAGACTTCTCCGCCGTGCTGCAAGACACGGAAGACTCATCGGTATTGACAGACCCTTCCTTTCAGAGGTCTGCGACACGGTTATTAAGGAAAATGCAAATGCATATCCCAATCTTGTTGAAAAACAGGACTATATCAAAAAGGTTATTTCAATGGAAGAAGACAGCTTCTATAAAACAATTGATTCAGGTCTTGGTCTTCTTAATGAAATGATGGCTAAGAGTGAAGGCGGTATTCTTTCAGGCGCTGATGCATTTAAGCTTCAGGACACCTATGGCTTCCCCATTGACCTTACAAAAGAAATTGTTGCGGAAAAGAACATGACCGTTGACGAGGATAAGTTCAGGGAGCTTGTTGAAGAAGCAAGAATGAAAGCCAAGAGCGTTAAACGTGACGGTGCAGATACAGACTGGAGAAATTCAGGCGTATCCTTCAAGGACATTGCAAAAACAGATTTTGTAGGTTATGCACAGAACAATGCAGAGGGCAAAATACTTGCTCTTGTATCACAGGGTGAGAGAAAAGACTTCATCGAAAGCGGCGAGGATGCAATTGTTGTTCTTGATAAAACCTCTTTTTATGCCGAAAGCGGCGGACAGGTCGGCGACTGCGGTGTTATTACTGTAGGTGACAGTACCTTTGAAGTTGTAAACACAACAAAGGATGCTGACGGAGTTGTTCTTCATCACGGTGTTCTCACAGGTGATGCAATCAAGGTTGGCGATGAAGCTATCGCAGCCTATAACAGTGAAAAAAGAAGTGCCACAATGAGAAACCACACAGCGGCTCATCTTCTTCAGGCGGCTTTGCGTACAGTTCTCGGTACACACGTTGAACAGGCAGGTCAGCTTGTGGATGCAAACGAGGTGCGCTTCGACTTTACTCATTTCGCAGCTCTCACTAACGATGAACTGAAAAAGGTTGAAGAGCTTGTAAATGCAGAAATTCTCGCTTCAGTTCCCGTTATAACCAAAGAGATGCCGATTGAAGAAGCCAAGAAAATTGGTGCTATGGCTCTGTTCGGTGAAAAATACGGCGATGTTGTAAGAGTAGTTAAAGCTGGCGATTTTTCAACAGAGCTTTGCGGCGGTACCCATGTTGAATCCACCGGTAACATCGGTCTTTTCAGAATTGTTTCTGAGTCTTCTGTTGCCGCAGGTGTAAGAAGACTCCTCGGTGTAACAGGTCTTAATGTTATGAAGTATATTGATTCAAAGCTTCAGCTTATAGGTAATACTGCTTCTGCACTCAAGGTGTCAAACATCAATGATGTTGCAGTTAAGGCTCAGGCTGTTATGAATGATATAAAAGCCAAGGATAAGGAAATTGAAAAGCTTTCAGGTGTTCTTGCAAACATCAAAACAGAATCAATGCTTTCAAATGCAGTGTCTGTTGGCGGAGCTATGCTTGTTACTGCCTTCCTTGAAGACACCACTCCCGATGAGCTTCGCAATATGTGTGACCTTGTAAAGAGCAAGGGCGACAACTATGTCGGTGTTATTGCAGGTGTTCAGAAGGCAAAGGGCACAGGTAACATCTGCACTTGCTGTGGCAAGGAGGCTGTAACACTTGGTGCTCATGCAGGCAATCTCGCAAGGGAAGTTGCAAAGAAGGCAGGCGGTAACGGCGGCGGTAAGCCCGACAGCGCAATGGCAGGCGCCAAGGATATCGCAGCCCTTCCCGAAGCAGTTAAGAGTGCTGAAGAAATTCTTAAAGCTATGCTTAAATTAAAAGCAGAGTGAATATAAGGAGGAAACATAATGGATTGCATTTTTTGTAAGATAGCTCAGGGTGAAATTCCCTCAAATAAGGTTTATGAGGATGAAAGCGTGCTTGCTTTTCACGATATCGCTCCTCAGACACCTGTTCATGTTATTGTAATTCCCAAGCAGCATATCACTTGCGCTGCAGATATCAATGAAGATAACAGCGCAGTTGTGGCTCACATTTTTGAAGTTATTGCAAAAATTTCAAAGGAGCTCGGTCTTGAAAACGGTTTCAGAATTATCAACAACTGCGGCGCTGACGGCGGTCAGACTGTAGGCCATATCCATTTCCACATCCTCGGCGGAAAAAAACTTGGTGAAAAAATAGTTTAATGGAGGCTTCTAAAATGGAAACATATAAAATGACAATTGCAGGTCTTGAAAGAGAGCTGCCTATCTGTAAGCTTAACGATAAGCTTGATATTGCAGGCTTTATAATTTTCGGTGATGTTGAAATCACTGTTGCTGCAGCAGCAGAGCTTATCAAAAAGTGCCCGGATTTCGATTTCATTGTAACACCCGAAGCAAAATCAATTCCTCTTGCTTATGAAATGTCAAGGCAGAGCGGTAAGAAGTATTTTGTGTGCCGTAAGGGCCCCAAGCTTTATATGAAGGACCCTGTACATGTTGAGGTGCGTTCAATCACAACTGATAAGGTGCAGACATTATACATCGACTCTCTTGAGGGTGAGCAGCTCAGAAATAAAAAGGTTATTATTCTTGATGATGTTATCAGCACAGGCGAATCACTTAATGCTGTTAATAAGCTGATTGAACAGTTTGATGCTGAAATTGTGGCTCAGGCAGCAATTCTTGCAGAAGGTGATGCCGCAAAACGTGACGATATCATTTTCCTTGAAGAGCTTCCCTTATTTTTCCACGATTAATTAATTTTCAGTAACAGGTGACTGCCGATGAAAAGACCGCTTGCAGCAATAGGCTTCAGTATTCTTATTTCAATGATGCTTTTGATTTTTGTTGAAAATACTGTTATTGCGTTCTGCGTTCTTGTTTTATCGGCTGTTCTTGTTGCAGTTTTCACATTTTTAAAATTCAGACAGGCTTCGCTGTGTGCCGTGATTTGTTTCGGCATAGCTTTAGCCTGTCTTTTGTTTATGCACAGTGAATATAACAGACAGAAAACACTTTCTCTTTGCGGCGAAAATGTGAGCGTTGAGGCTGTTATAACTCAGGAGCCTGTTTTTTCTCACAGCAAGGGCAGATTCTATTTTGAGACAAGGCTCAAAACTCTCAGAGGCGAAAAGGCATACGGTAAGATAAGACTGTCCTTCAGTGAAACCTATGACGGAATAGACGCACAAAGCCTTTTTATAGGCGATAAAATAAGCTTCAGCGCAAATACTTACAGAATCGGTCAGAATGTTGACAGTATCCATGATTATTACTGCTCTTTGGGCATTTACAGCGGGGGATACGGAATGACGGATTTAACAGTTGAACCCCCTGAAATAAGATCTCTAAACTATTATGTCAATTTATTCAGAGAATGGATGGTCAAAAAAATCCGCTTCAACTTCGATAAGGAAACTGCAGGTCTTGTAATAGCAATTCTTGTGGGAGATAAGGATTTTGTAAGCGATGAAATCTATTCGGATTTCAAAAAATCAGGTGCGGCACATATTATGGCAGTGTCAGGTATGCACCTTTCGGTGTGGATACTGTTCTTCAGCCTTTTATTAGACAGATTCAAAAAACACAGAGTACTGATAAATTCGGTGCTTATGATTATAACTGTCCTTGTAATGTTTATTGCCTCTTTCACACCGTCGGTCATGAGGGCAGGCGTAATGGTGCTTCTGGCCCTTTCGGGAAAGTGTATTAACCGTAACGCCGATTCTGTCAATTCACTGGGTTTTTCCTGTGCAGTGCTTCTTTTGAGTAATCCTTATATGGCGGTGAATACAGGATTCCTTCTTTCTGTGTTCTCAGTGCTTTCAATTTTTATTCTCGGAGTGCCTTCTGCAAAGCTGCTTAGCGAAAAGCTAAAAAATAAGCTGAAAGGCGAACTGATTAAAAAATTATCTGACACAGTTGTAACCAGTGTATGCATAAGTGTCGGAGTAACCGTTTTCACTTTTCCCATATTGGTATATGCGTTTGGCGGAATATCTCTTGTTTCACCTCTTACCAATCTTCTTCTGTTTCCTGTTGTAACGCCGTTTATGGTGCTTTCGGCATGCTTTGTTGCCTTTTCTTCCGTACCGTATCTGTCAACTGTGATTTCCTTGGCAGTAAATGCTTTGTCGGAATATATACTCGGAGTAACAAATCTTGCAACTGATTTGCCGTTTTCATATATGGCGGCAGATTACAGACATGTTATATTCTGGTTGATTCTTGTTGTTTTTATAGCTGTTGCATCAGTGCTTATCACAAGAAAAAGAAATTTTGCCTTTAAAATCACCTGTTCGATAATCGCATTTTCAATTGTGTTTTCATTAGGATATCAGATAAAAGCTTCTATTTCTCAGTGTAAAATAATTCCCGTTAAAACGGACACGGACTGTGCATACATCGTATCGATGAATTCAAGGGGAGTAATTATCGGTATGAGTGAGGATTATTATTTTGACAAAAATCTTTCAGATGTTCTCAGCAGGGAAAATATCACTCCCGATGTGTTTATATATACCGGTAGCACTGATTCAGATGAAGCAGAATATCTTTTAAGAAAATACGGTATAAAGAATAGTATCACTCGCCCGGGAGACAGTGCAGTTCTGTTCGGTGATATAAAAATTGTAAAACAAGAGGGCTTTGTTTCGGTTGAAGGAAACGGAATTTCAGTGGCAATTTTTGAAAATGAAGGTTTACAAACGGAGCATAACTGTGATATAATAATCAATAATTACGGTCTTCTGTCCTCGGGGACAGAAAACGGACTTTTTGCCGCCGAACCCTTTGAATATTTAACATTGAAAAATGGCGGTAATATTAGTGTTGGCAGGTGAAACGGATTGGCTGAATTTGACGAAAAAGGGCTGAAAGCTCATATAAAAAGCGGCAGTTTTCTTTGTGCGTATCTTATAGTCGGCGATGAAGCCTACCTGAAAAAGCATTATACTGACCTTATTGTGTCAAAAATTGTTGACCCTGCCTTTGAAAGCTTTAATTTGCAAAAATTTGAGGGTAAGGGACTTGAGCTTAAAACCGTTTTTGAAGCGGCTGAGCTTATGCCTATGATGAGTGAAAAACGCCTTATAGTTGTTGATGACTATAAGCTTGAAAGCATCAATGAAAAAGATTTTACTCTTATGTCTGATTTCTTTTCAAATCTGCCTGAATTCACAACTATGATATTTGTTCAGAAATCAGATGATTTTTCTTTAGCCAAGGCAAAAAAATCCGTTGAGCTTTTCAGAAAATTCGGTGCAGTCTGCACATTGAATAAAAGAACAGGTAATGACCTTCTCAAGCCACTTATATCATCTGCGGCAAAGCAGAAGTGCGAACTCTCACTTCAGAATGCAAAATACCTGGTTTCTGTCTGCGGTGACGATTTTAATGTGCTTATAAATGAGCTCGGAAAGGTCTGTCATTATGCAAAACAGGGAGAAATAACAAAACAGCATATTGATGCTGTTGCCGTAAAGACTGACGATGCAAAAATTTATGCTCTTACCAAGGCTCTTATGCTCAAGGATTTTGATAAGGCCTATGAGGTTCTTGCCTCACTTTTCAGACAAAAAACAGAGCCTGAATACATCCTCGGAACAATCATCAGTTCTTACGTTGATATTTACAGGGCAAGAATATCTCTTGCCTCTGGCAAAAATGCGGATTCTCTCGCTTCGGATTTCAATTACAGAAACACTGCCTTCCGTCTTTCAAATGCGGCAAGGGATTCGAGAAATATGGATATAGGAACAATAAGGCAATGCCTTGAAGAGCTTTCAAAAGCCGATAAACAGCTTAAAAGCGGCAGGGATAACGCTATGCTTGTTCTTGAACAGCTCCTTGTTAAGCTTTTCCTTCTTTCAAACGGTGAAAAAGTATGATAAAGCTTGACAGACCTGTAATTGTTGAGGGCAAGTACGATGTTATAAAGCTTTCAAACATCATTGACGGACTTATTATAAAAACCGACGGTTTCGGAATTTTCAAAGATAAGGAAAAGCAAAAACTCCTCAGAAGACTTGCTGAAGAAAAGGGGATTATTATTCTCACAGACAGTGATTCAGCCGGCTTTCTTATCAGAAAATTTCTTAATTCAACAGTACCTGCAGATAAAATTACCCATGTATATGTTCCCGATATTTTCGGCAAAGAAAAAAGAAAAACCGAAAAATCAAAAGAGGGTAAATTAGGTGTTGAGGGTATAAAGGAAGATATAATTCTTGAAGCCTTCAGAAAAGCGGGAGTTTTCTGTCAGAAGAATGATGCCACTGAAAGACGCCTTATTACCAACATTGATTTATACGAATGGGGACTTTCGGGAAAAGACAACAGTAAGGAAAAAAGGAAAATCCTTTTAAAAAAGCTCGAGCTTCCCGAAAGGATGTCTTCGTCGTCAATGGTCAAAATACTCAACAGTTTTGTAACCTACGATGAATTTATAAAAACAGTAAAGGAGCTGGATATATGCGAATAGGACATGGCTATGATGTACATAAGCTTGTTGAAAACAGGCCTCTTATTATCGGTGGTGTTGAGATTCCTTATGAAAAGGGTCTTCTTGGTCACTCCGATGCGGATGTTTTGCTTCATGCAATTTCGGATGCTCTTTTAGGCGCAGCGGCACTCGGCGACATAGGAAAGCTCTTTCCCGATAATGACCCAAAATACAAGGGTGCTGACAGTCTTGTTCTTTTAAAGGAAGTTTGCACTCATGTAAGAAAAAAAGGCTATGAAATTGAAAACATTGATGCAACTGTTCTCGCACAGGCGCCAAAGCTTCGTCCCTACATTGATGAAATGAGAGCAAGAATATCAGCCTATACGGGCTTGGATATAGATTCTGTAAGTGTTAAAGCCACCACCGAAGAAGGCTTGGGCTTTACAGGTGAAGGTAAGGGAATAGCTGCTCACGCAGTATGTTTAATTAAGTGATTATGCGATTTTAATCGCTCTTAATGGAAAGGAAGATATATATGAAAAAAAGTGCAAAAAAACTCGTTTCAATCATGCTTGTGCTTTGCATGACATTTGCTCTTTCTCTCACTGCTTTTGCAGTGTCTGAGGTGTCAAGAGTAAGTGTAACAATTAACGGAGATGCTGACACTGCAAGAGGCTTCTGCTGGTATACAGACGAAGAAGCAGGTACATCACTTCAGGTGGCTCCTGTTGGTGAAGATCTTACTTCAGCAGAAGTTATTGAAGGCAACAGCTACAGTGCAATGGAAAAATATGTGCATAAGGCAGAAGCCGAAAATCTTCTTCCCGGCACAAAGTACGCTTACAGAGTAGGTGACAGCTCAACAGATACATGGAGCGATGTCGGTTATTTCACCACTGCTGATAAAAACGAAGACAGCGCAAACTTTATTGTACTTGCAGACGTTCAGGCAAGCAATGAAGAGAATTTCAAAATGGCGGCAGCTGTTATGGAAAAGGCTGTTGCAACAATGCCTGAATATGAATTCACAGTAAATCTTGGTGACTTTGTAAATGATTGCACCAACGAAGAATGGGACAGCTATTTCAGAAATTTTGCATTTTCAAACATGAATACAACTCTCATTCCTGTTGCGGGTAACCATGAAGGCAACCTTCAGTGGTTCAAGTTCAATAATATGTTCAATATCGGTGCTGCAGAAAACAGTGCAACAATCACAGGCTGCTACTACTCATTTGATTGGGGCGATGCTCACTTTGCAGTTCTTAACTCAAATGATATGTACCCCATGTCAATGGCTCAGGTCAACTGGCTCAAGAACGATATGAATGCTTCCGATGCACAGTGGAAGATTGTTCTTATGCACAGAGCACTTTATTCTGCAGGTAAGAACATCAATAAGCCCGATACTCTTGTTATGAGAAATATGCTCCTCCCCGTAATTGATGAGCTTGGTATTGACGTTGTTTTTGCAGGTCATGACCACATGTATTTCAGAACTCACACTGTTAAAGGTGATGCAGTGGTTGAAACTGAAACCGTAACAGAAGTATGGAACGGTAAGGAAACCACCTTTGCTGTGAATCCCGACGGTGCAACACATATTCTTCCTTCAACAGCAGGAACAAAGCGTTACAGTGTTAATGAAGATGCTGTAGCACCCATCCTTGACTGTGCCGCTCTCGCAAGAGACACAGAAGAAGGCGGAGTCTTCTCAACCGTATCACTTGACAGTGAGCACTTTGTTTATAACGCATACATTGTAAACGATGAAACAAAGGAAACTCAGCTTATCGATTCCTACGCAATCAAAAAGACTGAAAGAGAAGCACCCGTTGAGGACTATGAAAACCTCCCCACAGACCATGTTACAACCTTTGCACAGAATATTTATAACCTTGTCAGAGAAGTTATTCTTGTTCTTATTACATATCTCACAAAGGTACTTCCCGGAATGATTTTCTGATTATAAACAAGGTGACATTATATTTTTTGATAAAAACAAAAAGGAGTGAGGGCTTTGAAAAAATCATGCCTGGTTCCATTGTTAGTGCTTGTTATGATATTGGTAAGCTCCTTCGGTTGCTTACTGGCAATAGGAAGCGGTTATGACTTGTTCGGTATTGACTGGGACAACAGTGATGTTGAGGCTGTTGCCGCTTTGCCTCACGTTGGTTTTTCAAAAGAGGAAATTACAACAAAAACGGATTTTGATGTATTTTTAGCTGACGAAGTTGAAAAATACGACTCTGAATACAGAAGATACGGCTCCACAATACACTATGAAGCATTAAACGAAAGTGAAAAAATCATCTATAAGGCTATGGAATATGCTTTTGAATATAAATACCCAAGCATAATGATTGATGATGCCTTATGTGAAGACGAGGATGCGCTTTACAGAATATTAAACTATCTTTCTCTTGACTCACCTTTGCTTGAACAAAACATAAAGGTCAGCTACGGTAGCTTTGAACTTTCATATCCTTTGGAAGAAGAATACTTCTTTGTTCGTCAGGTGCCTTTTGAGGGCTATTATATTACTGTTGATAATTTTGATGAAAAGTATTTTGATAAGCGGATTCAGGCAGTGAAAAAAGCTAAAGAAATTGTAAACGGTCTCGATGAAAATATGAGCGATTTCGAAAAAGCAGAACAACTCTTCACGGATTTAGGGAAAAATACCGTTTATGTTGAAGATTATGACAACGATAATGTTGATTATCATCTTTATAATGCATTAATAAAAGGTGAAACAATTTGTGACGGTTATGCAAATGCCATATCTCTTTTGTTTAATCTTGCAGGTATTTCTTGCTTTGAAAAAGAATACGAGGGTACAAAAGACGAGCTGGGTCACACATGGAACTGCTTTGAAATTGACGGAAAATGGTATAATGCAGACTGCACAGCAACCGATTATATTCCGGATGGGGATTATGGATACAGTGCCGGGTTGTATTTCGGTTTTTCTGATGATCTCCAGGAAAAGCCGTGCGAGTTCGCATCTGTAGAGCCTAAATGTGAGGAAGGTCTGGTTATAGAATCTGCGGGACATTTTAGTTCTTTGGCTGACGGTGAGGTTGTTAATACTTTAGTTTCATCTTATAGGGCGAATAACAGGAAGTATACTCTTATAACAGTTGAAGAATTTGATGATAAAATGCTCGAAAAACAAATTCAGAAGATGGTAAATCGTCTTTACGGAACAGTTTATTTTGTAAATGTTCCGTGTGTAAAAGGACGTGCAGTTTTTGTGTTTAATAAATAAAATCACAGCGGAGAATGTCAAATTCTCCGCTGTTTTCTGATTCATAAAATCTAAATTCTGATATCTGATTCCTTACTCAATCATATTCTTGAATTCTTCCTCACTGATAACCGTAACACCAAGGTCATTGGCTTTTTTCAGCTTGCTTCCTGCGTCCTCGCCTGCAAGAACATAGTCGGTTTTCTTTGAAACACTTCCCGATGCCTTGCCTCCGAAGGACTCGATAATTTTCGTTGCCTCACTTCTTGTCATTGTTGGAAGAGTGCCTGTAAGAACAAAGGTTTTGCCTTCAAACAGATTGCCCTTGACTTCCTTTTTGCACTCCATATTTATGCCAAGGTCTTTAAGCTTTTCAATAAGCTCACGGCTTTCTTCGTGAGAGAAAAACTCAACAACACTCTCAGCCATAACGAGTCCGAATCCGTCGATTTGTGCAATATCCTCTGCCGTTGCATTCATAAGCTTCTCCATTGAGCCGAAATGCTCAGCAAGAAGCTTGCCTGCCTTCTGACCTATGTGACGGATACCAAGGGCAAATATCAGCTTGGAAAGGTCATTCTTTTTGCTGTTTTCGGCGGCAGAAACAAGGTTTTCACCGCTTTTTTCACCCATGCGTTCAATTTTTGCAATGTCGCGGGCCTTCAGTAGATAAATATCAGCCGCATTTTTTACAAGACCCTCCCTAATCAGCGTGTCAAGCACAGCCGTTCCCATTCCTTCAATATCCATAGCATCCCTTGAGCAAAAGTGAATAAGGTTTCTCAGAAGCTGATTGGGACAGTCCGGATTACAGCAGCGCAAAGCAGCTTCGCCATCTTCCCTTATAACCTTACCGCCACATGAGGGGCAGATGTCAGGTATACGGTAAGGAACAGCGTTTTCACTGTGGGAGACAACACAAAGCACCTCAGGTATAATATCACCTGCTTTTCTGATGATAACTCTGTCACCGATACAAATACCTTTTTCGTCAATGAAATCCTGATTGTGAAGCGTAGCTCTTGAAACGGTGGTACCGGCCAAGAGAGTAGGCTCAAAAATGCCTGTGGGTGTCAGAACGCCGGTTCTGCCCACATTTATTTCAATATCCAGAAGGGTAGTTTCTTTTTCTTCGGGAGGGTATTTGAAAGCAAGTGCCCATTTTGGAAATTTTGCAGTTGAGCCCATTTCTGCTCTTTTTGAAAAGTTATCAACCTTAATAACGGCACCGTCTATGTCAAAGGGGAGCGAGCCTCTTTTTTCGCCGATGGCATTGATTTCATCAATAACCTTCTCAATACTGTCGCATTCGGTGTAAAAAGGTACAGTGTTAAGGCCTAAGCTTTTGATATAATCCAATGACTGCTTGTGCCCCTTTAATTCCTTGCCTTCAATTCTCTGAATATTAAAAAGGAAAATATCAAGATTTCTTTTGCTTGTAATCTTCGGATTCTTCTGACGAAGGGAGCCTGCAGCCGCATTTCGGGGGTTTTTGAATACCTTTTCACCGTTTAATTCCTGTTCCTCAACCAATTTAACAAATACTTCACGGGGCATATAAACCTCACCTCTGACTTCAAGAAGGGGAAGGTCAGTGTCGAGCTTCAAGGGGATTGACCGGATAGTTCTGATGTTGGCTGTCACATCCTCGCCTGTTCTGCCGTCACCACGGGTGGAACCTCGTACGAGAAGGCCGTTTTCATATTCAAGTGAAACAGAAAGACCGTCAATTTTCGGCTCAACGATATATTTCACTTCACCCACAGCTTCCTTGACACGCTTGTCAAAGGCATAGATATCATCAAGCGAAAAAGCATCCTGTAAGCTCTCCATGGGGACAATATGTTCAACAGGAGTGAACATTCCGTCAGCCTTTCCGCCTACACGGTGAGTAGGGGAGTCAGCTGTTAAAAGCACAGGAAATTTTTCTTCAATGTCAATAAGCTCATGAAGAAGACGGTCATATTCAAAGTCCTCAATTTCAGGCTCATCCATTTCGTAATATCTTTTGTTATGGTAATTAATTATTTCACGAAGCTCCTCGCTCCGTTTTTTCATTGCTTCAAAATCACTCATAGCTTTCTCCTTTGAAACGTAAAAAAATCAATACTGTAAGGGCGCTGTGTGCCGTGTTTGTAAATTACAGATTTCCATTTAAAAATTCCTCTTTGAACCAAACATCCTCAATCTGAAATTCCTTGCCGTTAAGATATTCCAGCTCACCTGCATCTGTTGTAAAGTCGAAAATCAGTTTATATGAACAAAGGCATTGCTTCTTGTAACCTGTTTTCTTGTTAAGGGCATTTGTGCCATATTTTCCGTCCCCTAAAAGCGGGTGTCCGATTGAAGCAAGATGCGCCCTTATCTGATGGGTGCGGCCGGTAAGAAGGTCAACTTCAAGAAGACTCAATTCATTTTTATGTCCGAGAACCTTATATTTTGTACGGATAATTTTTCCGCCTTCCATGGGCTTTTTAGAAACAAAAACCTTGTTTTTCTTTTCATCCTTCACAAGGTAGCCTTCAAGGGTATCGCTTTCTTTTTTCGGCTTACCGTGAACAATGCAAAGATAGTTTTTATGAAGCTCTCTGTCTTTCATCTTCTGGTTGAGAATACGAAGAGCCTCGGCTGTTTTTGCACAGATGACAATACCGCTTGTGTTTCTGTCAATACGGTTGACAAGGGCAGGTGTGAAGGAGCTTTCTTCATCGGGATGCCATTCACCTTTTTCAAAAAGGTAACGCTTGACTCTTCCTATGAGGGTATCAATATATTCTCTGTCATCAGGGTGGCATAAAAGGCCTACCTTTTTGTTAAGCAGCAGAACATTTTCATCCTCATAAACCACACTGATATTTTTTGAAGCGCTCATAAAATCATACACGGTTTCTTTCTGCACAAAAAACTCATCGTTTATGTACATATCAACAACATCACCTATATTGAGTCTTGTTGAAATTTCAGCCCTTTTTCCGTTTACCTTTATGCGCTTTATACGGATATATTTATACATCAGTGTTTTCGGCAGATTAGGGAAGGATTTTGTCAGGTATTTATCCAGCCTTTGATTGGCATCGTTTTTTTCTATTGTGAAACTTTTCAATTCAAAACATCCTTTATAAACAATTCATAGTATTATAGCATAAAAAGTGAAAAAGGGGAAGATGGTTTTAAAAAAAGTAGCGTATGCAGAACAGTGCACAAAGCTTTGTGCACTGAAATGTCCTTATCAGGTTGTGAAATAGAACCTTATAACCAACATATTGTGTTTAATTTTTGCTCTTATGTATACTTCTTGTCATTTTACACAAAAATTTTTTTATGAAAAGCTATAATATTAAGCACTGAAAACTTGATTTCTTTCTTTCAGAGTGATAAAATATGAAAGTATTAGTATCGAGTTACTCGGAATTGATAACATAACTATTAAGGGGTAATAAATATGCAAAGAAGAACAGGTACAATTTCAAGAGGTATCCGTTGCCCGATTATCCGTGAAGGCGATGATCTTGCAAAGATTGTTTGCGACAGTGTTATTGAAGCTGCTGAATGTGACGGCTTTGAGCTTCGTGAAAAGGACGTTGTTGCAGTAACAGAATCAATTCTTGCAAGAAGCCAGGGTAACTATGCTTCAGTTGAGGCTATTGCAAAGGATGTAAAAGCAAAGCTCGGCGGTGAAACGGTAGGTGTTATTTTCCCGATTCTTTCAAGAAACCGTTTTGCAATTTGCCTTAAAGGTATCGCAATGGGCTGCAAGAAGGAAGTTCTTATGCTCAGCTATCCCAGTGACGAAGTAGGAAATCATCTTCTCACTTACGATCAGCTTGATGCTGCAGGGGTGAATCCTTACAGCGATGTTCTTTCTCTTGCAAAGTATCGTGAGCTTTTCGGTGAAAACAAGCACGAGTTCACAGGCGTTGATTATGTGGATTATTATTCACAGATTATCACCGAAGCAGGTGCAGAATGTGAAGTTGTTTTTGCAAATCAGGCAAAGGCTATTCTTGATTATACTGATTGTGTTCTTACCTGCGACATTCACACAAGAGCACGCACAAAGAGACTTCTTAAAGCTGCAGGTGCAAAAATTGTGTGCGGTATGGATGATATTCTTACCGGATCAATTGACGGTAGCGGCTTTAACGCTGACTTCGGTCTTCTTGGCTCAAACAAGTCAACAGAGGATATGATTAAGCTTTTCCCCAAGGACTGCAGTGAATTTGTTAACAGAACTCAGCAGTATCTTATTGAAGCAACAGGTAAGAATATTGAAGTAATGGTTTACGGTGACGGTGCATTCAAGGATCCTCAGGGCAAAATCTGGGAGCTTGCTGACCCCTGCGTGTCACCCGGCTACACAAAAGGCCTTGAGGGCACACCCAACGAATTGAAACTTAAATACCTTGCAGACAATGATTTCAAAGACCTTTCAGGTGATGAACTCAAGAAGGCTATCAGCGAAAGAATCAAGGAAAAGGGTGAAGAAAGCCTTGTTGGTAATATGGCTTCTCAGGGTACAACACCCAGAAAGTTTACCGACCTTATCGGTTCTCTTTGCGACCTTACCAGCGGCTCAGGTGACAAGGGTACACCCGTAGTTCTTGTTCAGGGCTATTTCGACAATTACACAAACTGATGAATATTAGGGCAACGACTCCGTTGCCCTATTGGTATAGTTAAAATTTAAAGTATATTATATATCGGGAGGAATTTACTATGGATTCAAACAAAAGACCGGACAGCATGGCTCGCATTACCACCAAAGAGCTTGCGGATGCTTTTATAGAAGAACAGGTTAAGGCAGTCCGTGAGCAGGGAGGTGACAAAAAGGTGCTTCTTGCTCTTTCAGGCGGGGTTGACTCATCTGTTGTTGCAGCTCTTCTTATCAAGGCTAAAGGTAAGCAGCTCGTTTGTGTGCACGTTAACCATGGTCTTATGCGTAAGGGTGAAAGCGAAAATGTTATTGAAGTTTTCAGAAACGGACTTGATGCAAACCTTGTTTATGTTGATGCAACCGACCGTTTCCTTGACCTTCTTAAAGATGTAAGTGATCCTGAAACAAAGCGTAAGATCATCGGCGCAGAATTCATTAATGTTTTTGCTGATGAAGCAAGAAAGCTTGACGGTGTTTCTTTCCTTGCACAAGGTACAATTTATCCTGATATTCTTGAAAGCATCAAGCAGGCAGAGGGTAAAAAGGCTGTAAAGTCACACCACAATGTAGGCGGCCTTCCCGAAGACCTTAAGTTTGAGCTTGTAGAGCCTATTAAGCTTCTTTTCAAAGACGAAGTAAGAGTTGTTGGTGAGGCACTTGGTCTTTCACATGAAATGGTTTACCGTCAGCCCTTCCCGGGTCCCGGACTTGGTGTAAGATGCCTCGGTGCAATCACCCGTGACCGTCTTGAAGCACTCAGAGAAGCAGATGCAATTCTCCGTGAAGAATTTGACAAGAACGGCCTTGCAGGTAAAGTATGGCAGTATTTCGTTGTTGTGCCCGATATGAAGAGTGTTGGTGTTAAAGATGACAGCCGTTATGAAGGCTGGCCCGCAATGATCAGAGCTGTTAATACAACGGATGCTATGACCGCAACAATTGAAGAAATTCCTTACGAAATTCTTCACAAAATTACCGCTCGTATCACAAGTGAGGTTGAAGGCATCAACCGTGTGCTTTATGATATCACGCCGAAGCCTACCGGAACTATAGAGTGGGAATAAGTAAACGAAAGCCCGTGAGCCCAGTAAAATAAAGGGTTTCAGGACTTTCAGAAAGCCTTGTGATACGAAAATGATACTGTATCCGGCTTTTCCACATAATTTCATACAAGAGAAAACCTCTCTCGTTTGAACACTTAGTTCATTCGAGAGGGGTATTTTTTTATGACATTTTTCGACAGTGTGATACTGTTATGAAATTCTGTAGTTTTATAAAGAATTTGTAAATTCAAGCAGATTTCGGTTATCAAAATCTAATTTTTTGTGCGGTATAGAAGTGAAGGGGACTTTAGAGAAAACATCATATCAAAATCTCAAAAAAAAGAAAATCTGTGCAAAAAGTGGGATGATGATCAAAAATTTGTCGCAATAAAGAAGTAGATAGATTTTAAGTGCTTTAACAGATTTAAAAAATTCTGAAAAAATGGTTATCAAAAGTGTTTAAAATGTGCGGTATAGAAGTAGAGAGTGTTTTAGTTTTTTTGAAAATCTTAAAAATTTTTATTTAGAGGGTCACCATTTTGAGAAAAAATGTCCGTAAATAAGTGAAAGGATATTTTAAACGTTTTGAAAACTTTCAAATGAGATGGTTCTCTTTTGGTTAAAAAATGTCCGTAGGAAAGTAGAGGGATAAAAATTGTTTCCGGCAGGGGGTTGGAAAAAATTCTGATTTTTGTCCGTAAATAAGTGAAAGGAAGTTTTGAACAATTTGAAAACATTTCGGTTTTAGGGTTTCCATTTGGCCTCTCCCAGTCCGTATAGGTGAAAGTTGTTTTAAATATTTTAAAAATAATCAGATACATACTTGCCAAAATCAGAATAAATGTCCGTAAAAAAGTAGAGAGATAAAAAGTTTATCAAAAATACTTCCGCTTTTGCTTGTAAATTGTCCGTTATAAAGTAGAAGAATATTTTAAATTTTTTGAAAACATTCAGGATACATACCTGCCAAAATCAGAAAAAATGTCCGTAAATAAGTGAAGGGCATATAAAGGTTGATTAAAAACTTTTTGTAGAAACACAAAAATATGTCGCAATAAAGAAGTAGAAGGGTTATTTGTATGCTGTATTCAATGTCGGGCAACCGACTTGTAATAAATCTTAAAGAAAGGAGAACAAACACATGGCAGTACTTATGAATGCAAAGGAAATCAGCGAAGAACTCGGCATTTCCAAAACTCTTGCTTATGATATTATGCAGAAGCTCAACAAAGAGCTTGAAGCAAAGGGCTATTTCGTAATCAAGGGTAAAGTGAGCCGCCGTTATTTGTCAGAGCAGATTTACGGTATGCCCAAAGAAAAATAATAAGAAAGGATTGATTCAATGGCTGTATACAAAGACAGCAAAAGAGGTACGTGGTATGTATTGGTGTACTACACGAACTGGAAGGGTGAAAGCGATAGAAAGATGAAGCGTGGCTTCAAAACCCGTAAGGAAGCGGTCGCTTGGGAGAATACATTTCTAAACAAAAACACAGGCGACCTAAATATGACCTTCGCAGAGTTCTATGACATCTACAAAAGCGACCTCGAGGAACGCTTGAAGGAAAACACCTGGGTAATGAAAACCAGTGTTATCGAGCTTAAGATTTTGCCGTACTTCAAGAAAAAGAAGATGTGTGAAATCAAGGTTTCCGATGTCATTGCCTGGCAGAAGGAAATGATGGCGTACCGTGATAAAGACGGTCAGCCTTATGCATCGGGATACCTTAAAACAATTCACAATCAGCTCAGTGCAATTTTTAATCACGCCGTAAGGTTTTATGAGCTTCCCTCAAACCCTGCTGCAAAGGTCGGCAATATGGGCAGAGAGAACACAAAGGAAATGCTCTTCTGGACGAAAGAGGAGTATATGAAATTCGCTGATTCGATGATGGACAAGCCGTTATCCTATTACGCATTTGAAATGCTTTATTGGTGCGGTATCCGCCTCGGAGAGCTGCTCGCTCTGACATACGGTGATTTTGATTTTGAAAAGAAAACCGTAAGAATCAATAAGTCATATCAGTGCATTAAGGGTAAGGATGTTGTCACTACGCCGAAAACAAAAAAGAGTAACAGAACAATTGTGATGACTGACTTTCTCTGTGATGAAATGAAAATCTATTTCAAAGGTCTTTACAAGCCGAGAAAGAACGACAGAGTTTTTCTTATAACTAAAGCCTATCTTCACAGTGAGATGCGACGAGGCTGTAAGGAAACGGGCGTGAAGAAAATCCGTATTCACGATTTGAGACA